>NZ_JAEUOL010000218.1 GCF_016789985.1 Accumulibacter sp. | reverse complement strand
ATGACATCGTGGCCGGTCATTTTCGACCAGCCATCGACCGCCACCTTGCCATCCCTGGCATCGAGACCAACGATGATGTGACCGGGGAAGGCGCCACAGGCATCGTGCAGGAAGCCGGGATTCTTCACCGCAGCGGTACCGATGATTACATAGCTGACCCCGTCGTCAAGACAACGCTCTATGGTATCGAGGTCGCGGATGCCCCCCCCGAGCTGGACCGGGATGTCGTCCCCCACCGCCTGAACGATTTCCTTGATCGCCCTTTCGTTCTTCGGCTTGCCGGCAAAGGCGCCATCCAGATCGACCACGTGCAGGCGCCTTGCCCCCTGCGACAACCAGTGGCTGGCCTGCTCGCCCGGCGCATTGGAGAAGACGGTTACTTGGTCCATGAGACCCTGTTTGAGCCGGACACATTGTCCGTTCTTGAGGTCAATCGCGGGAATGATCAGCATGTCGAAGGCAGAAAAATGGATTGATACAGATGAAACGCGGGTAATCGATCAGGGTTTCCAGGCGACGAAATTGGCGAGCATGACAAGTCCCGCCGGCGAACTCTTCTCCGGGTGACACTGAATGGCGAAGATATTATCCCGCGCCACCGCACTGGTAAAGGGGATGCCGTAATCGGTGATGCCGACGATGCAGTTCTCGTCGGTGGGCGCGACAAAATAGCTGTGCACGAAATACATCCGTGCCCCATCGTCGATTCCTTTCCACAAGGGGTGCACGCGTCTCTGCCAGACCTCGTTCCAGCCCATGTGGGGCACCTTGAGGCGCTTGCCGGCAGCGTCGACCATGCGGCTGGCGGGGAAGCGACGAACCACGCCCGGCAGTATGCCGAGCCCCGGCACATCGCCCTCCTCACTGTGCTCGAAGAGCATCTGCTGACCGATGCAGATGCCGAGAAAGGGTTTGCTGGCAGCCGCATCGAGCACCGCCTGGCGCAGACCGCGCACTTCGATCTCGCGCATGCAGTCCGGCATCGCCCCCTGGCCAGGGAAAACCACCCGCTCGGCACCGCTGACCACTGCCGGATCGGCCGAGACAAGGATTTCCCGACCCGCGGCCACGTGCACCAGGGCCTGCCAGACCGAACGCAGATTGCCCATCCCGTAATCGACAACGACGATCGCTCCGCCGCCGGTGCCACGCTCCAGCATTACAGGGAGCCTTTGGTCGATGGCACGCTGCCACTGGCACGCGGGTCATTCTCGACCGCCATGCGCAGCGCTCGGGCAAAGGCCTTGAACACCGTTTCGGCCTGATGGTGCGCGTTGTCGCCGCGCAGGTTGTCGATGTGCAGCGTCAATGCGGCGTGGTTGACCAGTCCCTGGAAGAACTCGTGAATCAGATCGACATCGAAAGCGCCAATCATCGCGCGCCGGAAGTCGACATGAAACTCGAGACCTGGACGACCGGAGAGATCGACGACGGCGCGCGACAGGGCTTCGTCCAGTGGCACATAGGCGTGTCCGTAGCGACACAGGCCCTGCTTGTCGCCGAGCGCCCCGGCCAGTGCCTGGCCAAACGTGATGCCGATGTCCTCGACCGTGTGATGCGCATCGATGTGCAGGTCGCCGACTGCGTCAACCTCGAGGTCGATCAGTCCATGCCGCGCAATCTGCTCGAGCATGTGATCGAGGAAAGGCACGCCGGTGGCGAAGCTGCCGCGGCCGTGGCCATCGAGATTCAGGCGAACTGTGATCCGGGTTTCGAGCGTATTCCTGGAAACTTCTGCTTGCCGCATCGGCATACCATTGCATGGTGGCGTTGCGCGTCTGAAGAAAGCGCTCGGCCGGTCGCTGCCAAGCGCCGCCGATCGTCGGCAGACGCACCGTGATCGACAGACGCGCATGATACCATTTCGCGCTTACCGTGCATTGAAACGGAACAGCCTTTCATGAGCCGCTACTGGAGTTCCCTCGTTCACCGCCTGACGCCCTATGTACCCGGCGAGCAACCGAAGCTGCCGCACCTGGTCAAGCTGAACACCAATGAAAACCCCTACCCCCCCTCGCCGCGCGTCGTTGCTGCCATTGCCGAAGAAATGGCCAATGGCGGCCAGTCGCTGCGCCTCTATCCCGATCCGAACGCCGAACTCCTGAAGGAGGCAATTGCCGCGCGCTACAGCAGGTTTGACATATCGGTGGAACAGGTTTTCGTCGGCAACGGCTCCGACGAAGTGCTGGCACTGGTTTTCATGGCGCTGCTCAAGCACGACCTGCCGATTCTCTTCCCCGACATCACCTACAGCTTCTATCCAGTCTACTGCAGTCTGCACGACATTGCCCACGTCGCGGTGCCGCTGACCGAAGACTTCCGGATTCGGGTGGATGATTACGCAACGGCGAACGGTGGCATCATTTTCGCGAATCCCAATGCGCCAACCGGCTGTCTGCTGTCTCTCGCGGAAATCGATCAACTGCTGGTGGCACAGCCCGCATCGGTCGTTATCGTCGATGAAGCCTACATCGACTTCGGCGGCGAGTCGGCGATCACCCTGGTCAATCGCCATCCAAATCTGCTGGTCGTGCACACGCTCTCCAAATCCCGCTCGCTGGCCGGGCTGCGTGTCGGCTATGCTGTCGGCCACCGGGACCTGATCGAGGCGCTCGAGCGGGTCAAGAACAGCTTCAATTCCTACCCGCTCGATCGACTGGCAATCGCCGGCGCCGTTGCCGCCATGGACGACCAGGACCATTTTGAACAGACGCGGCAGGCGGTCATGCGCAGTCGCGAAGCGCTCGGCAGCGCCTTGCTGCAACTGGGTTTCGTGGTGCTGCCGTCGGCCGCCAACTTCCTGTTCGTCAGCCACCCGCAGAGCGATGCGGCTCAACTGGCCGCACGACTGCGGCAACGCGGCATCATCGTTCGCCACTTTCGCCAGCCACGCATCGACCAGCACCTGCGCATCACGATCGGCAGCGACGAACAATGCGCGACGCTGCTCCAGGCACTGCGCGAGATTCTGCCCGGCGAATGACCGTCGCTTGACATCAATTGAGAAGACAGACGATGGACTACCGCAAACGATTCTTCGTCAGACCGGGCACCCAACTCAGCCTTGCTGCAATCGACCCGGCGTTCGCCGGCGAACACACCTCCAGTAGCTCAGCCCTGGCCGAGATACAGCGCAACGTCGCACGGATGGACGAGTTGCAGGCGTTGCTCTACGCCGATGGCAACCAGTCGCTGCTCGTCGTGCTGCAGGCGCTCGATGCCGCCGGCAAGGATGGTGTCGTCCGTCACCTGTTCACGGGAATGAACCCGCAGGGAACGTCGGTATTTGGTTTCAAACAGCCGAGCGCCGAGGAAGCAGCGCACGATTTCCTCTGGCGAGCTCATCAGCGGACACCGGCGAGAGGACAGGTGGTAGTCTTCAACCGCTCGCACTACGAGGACGTTCTTGTCGTGCGGGTCCACGACCTGGTGCCCAAGGTCGTCTGGTCGAAGCGCTACGCACTGATCAAGGATTTCGAAACGATGCTGGTGCAGAACGGCACGCGCATTCTCAAGTTCTTCCTGCACATCAGCCCCGAGGAGCAACTCGCCCGCTTCAAGCAGCGACTGGAAGATCCGGCGCGCAACTGGAAGATCAGCGAAGCCGACTACTCCGAGCGGGAGTTGTGGCCCGAGTATGTCGCAGCCTATGAAGAGGCGTTGAGCAGGACGAGCAGCAAGAGCGCGCCATGGTACGTCATTCCGGCCAACCACAAGTGGTTCCGCAATCTGGCCATCTCGCAGATCATCGCCGACACGATGGCCGGGATGGGATTGAAGCTGCCGCCGACCCGGGTCAATCTGCAGGAAGTCACTGCCAAGTATCATGCTGCGGCGGAAGCACAGAACCAGCGGGCAGGCAAAGCGCCCAAGGATTGTGGCAAAACCTAGCCGACAGGCTGCACTGCTGTACGCAGCTCAGGATACGAACGGAACCCTCGCCTTGCGTTGACGGCATGCCGATTGTCAGGCGCAGTTGGTTCGTCCGGGTTAATGAGGAGGAACGATGACGCAGGATGATGCAGGGCGGGGTTTCAGTCTGCCCGTTTTTCAGGGCATCCGACCGCTTGACCGGTCAGGGCTGGGACGGGATGTGCTGGCCGGCTTCACCCTCGCCGCGCTCGCCATTCCCGGAACGATGGGATACACCAAGATCATTGGCACGCCGGTGATCACCGGCCTCTATACGATTCTGATTCCGATGAGCCTGTTCGCCATCTTCGGTTCGTCGCGGCATCTGTCGGTGGGCGCCGATTCGGCAACGGCTGCGGTGGTCGCTGCCGGTCTCACCGGCCTGGCCGTACGCGGTTCGAATGAGTGGCTTGCATTGTGCAGCCTGCTAGCGCTGATGGCGGGCATCCTGATGTTTGCCGCACGCGTGCTGCGGCTCGGTTTCCTGGCCGATTTTCTTTCGCGCACGGTTCTCACCGGCTTCATGACCGGAGTGGGCGTACAGGTATCGCTGCTCGAGGTTTCCGGTCTGCTGGGCCTGCCACGCATCAGCAACGAACCACTCCGGCAGATCGTGCACGACCTGCAGCAGATCGGGCAGACCAATCTCCATGCCGTGGCAATTTCATTGGCCGTGCTGGTGGTGATCGTCGGCGGCCGGCGGATCTCCGACCGGATCCCGGGCGGCCTCATCGCCGTGGTCACCGCCATTGGCGTCAGTTGGGCACTCAATCTGGACGCCCGACTGGAGACACTCGGTGCCGTTCCAAGCGGTCTGCCGACGTTCGGCCTGCCGCATGTCCAATGGAGCTGGCCGCTGATCCAGAAGCTGCTGCCGATCGCCTTTGCCTGCTTCGTGGTGATTCTCGCGCAGAGTGCCGCGACGTCACGCTCCTATGCCGCGAAGTACGGCGACCGCTTCGATGAGAATGTGGACATGGTGGGGCTGGGCATGGCCAACATCGGCGCCGGTTTGTCCGGCACCTTCCTCGTCAACGGCAGCCCGACCAACACGGCCATGGTCGACAGTGGCGGCGGCCGCAGCCAAGTCGCCCAGCTCACCACCTGTGTCCTCGTGCTGCTGGTCCTGCTGTTTCTAACCGGCCCCCTGGCCTACCTGCCCACCGCCGTGCTGTCCGCCATCGTCTTTCTGGTGGCCGTGCGGATGATCGATGTCCGGGGGATGCGGCAGATCTTCGCCCAGGCGCGCGCCGAGTTCTGGGTGGCCTTGCTGACGGCGGCCACGGTAGTCGTCATCGGTGTCGAGCAGGGAATCATTCTGGCCATGGTGTTGTCGCTGCTCGATCATGTGCGGCGCGGCTACCGGGGCAGTAACGCGATCATCGCGGCGGACAAGAAGAAGAAAGGCTGGCAGACCGTTCCGCTGAGCGAACCGCAGCAGATTGCGCCAGGACTGCTGGTTTACCTTTTCAGCAACAGCCTCTACTACGCCAACGCCGGACAGTTTGCCGAAGAGGTGTTTCATCTGGCGAGGCTCGAGACGCAACCGCCACTGGCCTGCTTGTGCATCGAGGCAGCGGCAATCGGCGACGTGGACTTCTCGGCAGCAGCGATGTTGCGCGACACCGACACGCTGCTCAAGAAACAGGGCGTCCGGCTGGTATTCGCCAATGTGTCGGGAGCCCTGCGCGGTCAGCTCGATCGCTACGGCATCACCGATCTCATTGGCGCCGACGCCTTCTACGGCTCCGTTCATGCCGTCGTGGCGGACTATGAACGGCAGTCCGCCGCACCGAAGGAGGGCACCACCGGGGCGATGAACGGCGCAGCACCTATCTGAAGCCTGGTTGCGAATCAGTCGAGAGCTCTGGGCAAGACAGGCTTCGCCAACGCGCAGGTTAGCCGCCCGCCAGACGACAGACGCTGCCTCAGGGATGGACCACGGACGCGGGGGCCCATCCGCTGACCAAACTCAGTACGGAGGGTTGATCACCACGTACTGCACCTGGGTACCCACGTACTGAGGTTGATACCAGGTGCTGCCGCACTGCTGGTAGACCACGCCATTGTAGTTGACGGGCGCGCAGTTGGCAGGCACCGTGCGGACGACCGACCCGACGACGGCAGCAGTGACGGCGACCGTGGCGGTGACCGCAGCAGCGGTCGCGACGGGGTGATAATTGTCATTCCAGCCTCCGCCGTGCCGGTCGACATCGACGTTGACGTTGCGGTTTACGTTCACATTGTTGACGCTGGTATTGCGTACGTTGTTGGTGCGCACATCCCGATTGCTGTTGTTGACATGCACATCGCGTCCACCACCGCCAGCACGAGCGCCACCGTCGCGGGCCTCAGCCACAGGTGCCAGGACGAAACCGAACAGAAGAAGGGCGCCGAGGGGCGCCAGAGACAGTTGGCTGAATGTTCTTTTCATGGGAGCACTCCTTTACTTGCTATTCAGCGGACGAATGCCGATGGGGTGAGCATCCTTGGGTGGCGTGAATTTGAAGATCGCGTCCTTGAAAGTCGGCTTCAGGTTCCATACGAGGTGGGAAACAGACTGCGGCCGGGCTTCGTCAGCACGATTGGTAATGACCAGCTTGCGCGGCAGCGGGGCATCCCCGACGGTCATCCAGATCTGCCAATCGATCTGGCCCTGGCGAAAAGCGTAGTGATCGCACAAATCCTTGCCAATGATGTCCTGGCCGGCATTCATCGCCGACTGGATCTGGTCCAGCGGCGCGGCATCGGTACCCCAGGCAAAGAGATCCGAGAGTGGGACCTGAACGCCATACTTGGCTTCGAGCTGGTCGATCATGGCGCCGATATTGTCCGCCACGTCGGTGATGGCGTAATACTTCAGCGCGGGCGTATACAGGGTAGCGGTCCTGCCATCGTAGACGAGTTCGCGTTCGGCACGCGCACTCCACATCAGTGCGCGCAACTTGTTCGGACGCTGCACCTGAATCTCGGCCGATGCGCTCTGTTGCAGCTTCTGGCCATCTTCGAGCACCGTTTCCGAAGACAGATCGGTCCTGACCTCAAAGCGTCGCAAGGTCTGCAGATTGGCGCCCATTTTCTTGAGCGCTGCAATCGACGCCGGGTCGACCGGGTTGACGACCGGTCGGGAGGTGCCCGCCGGCGCAGGCTCGGCGCCAAAGCCGGGTGCCGCCAACGTTAGCGCCAGCAAGCCGAGCACAAGTTTCTTGCGTGCCATCATGGTTTTCTCCTGGGTAGGTTGGGTGGTAGAGGTTTTGAGCAGGGCACGCGTCCGGGAGAATGCATCGGGGTCTGTGACCATTGCGGCACCGGTAGCGCCTTGTTCGATCGAGGCTGAGAGAGATCAGAAAGAAAACACCGGTGGTCGTGCCAGGAATACCGGGCATCGTGCGCCAAACCGGTCGGCGTGCGAACAGTGTGCGGACCGGAACAGCCGGGCCAATCAGCCGACATTGCTTTGTGCTGACATCCTTGTTTGCCGGACTTCCTGATCATGCTGTCTTTCATGGTGGTGACGATACGAGACTGAAGAAGCCCGAGGCGACGCGATGACCGCTCTCATCCTCTCCGGTGCGCAGTGTATATGCATATTGCAGTGGCGGATACCTCGGGACACACGAGAATTCGACAAAAATACGGCTAAGTGATTGTTTGTGCGCAATTCACCGGTTCGGAATTGGCACTACAGGCGTCTGGCGGAGGGCTCAGACAGGGCGATGGTTTCGAACAGCTTTTTCTGTCCTGATTAACCGAACAAGGGAAATCCCCCGGCTCTGCCGGGGGACTGGAGAAGTTTGACATTTCAGGGAGTCCATCAGGAAACTTCAAGCCGTGAGCCGCCAAGCACACGACGATGGAGAATCCCGATGGACGAGTCCGAAAGCCTAGGGCGTGTTCACAGTAGCCAAATATAGGCGCATGCCAAATGCAAAAATGCATTGAAGCGACTGGCGAGTTGCCTCCAGTAGTTTGCCTCAGCTTGTGCTGGAGGAATGCCCCCAATCGGCGTGAGCAGTCGGATGTGGTTGAACCAGTGCACCCACTGCAGGGTGGCCAGTTCCACGGATTCCCTGGTCATCCAGGGGCCCCGGCGGTGAATCAGCTCGGCTTTGTACAGCCCGTTGATGGTCTCGGCCAGGGCGTTGTCGTAGCTGTCGCCCTTGCTGCC
>NZ_JAEUOL010000215.1 GCF_016789985.1 Accumulibacter sp. | reverse complement strand
CATCCGCGTCGGGTCCTCATTCTCGCGCTTGAAGGCGAAGACGCCGGCGGTGAAGGGGAAGGAACCCGGAACGTTCTCGCGCATCAGGAAGCGCAGCACCTCACCCTCATCCTGGTAGGCCGGCAACGACACCTTGCGGATGCGCGACCCCGATAGCGAGGTATTGGTCAGCCGGGTGCGGATCTCCTTGTCGCGGATCTTGACCACGTACTCATCCTGCGCATAGAGCTCGACGGTCTTTGGCCACATGTCGAGCAGTTTCTTCGAGCGCGCGTCGAGTTGCCCGTCCTTCCAGGCGATCAGTTCATCGAAGTCGTTTGCCGGCTTGCCACAGCCTTCGAAAAGGGATTTGGCGGTTCTCAACGATTGCCGCTGCCGGGCGATCTCCGCCTGCTCGGTGGTGTGCGCGTGGTAAATGCGGACCGCCTCGGCAATCTCGGCCAGGTAGCGCACGCGTTTTGCCGGAACGATCGCGCGCTGGTTGGACGATTGCCGCACGCCAACCAGCGGCAACCTGCCCTTTTTCAGTTTCAGCCCAAGGCCGTGCAGTTTCGGTGCGATCGCCTGATAAAGTGCGGTTACGCCGTCATCGTTGAAACGTGCCGCCATGGTGCCGAAAACCGGCATTTCGTCGGGGCTCTGATTGAACGCCTCGTGATTGCGCTGATACTGCTTGCGCACGTCGCGCAGTGCATCGTCGGCACCCTTGCGATCGAACTTGTTGATCGCGACGCAATCCGCGAAGTCGAGCATGTCGATCTTTTCGAGTTGCGAAGCCGCACCGAACTCCGGCGTCATGACGTACAGCGAGACATCGACCAGCGGCACGATGGCGGCGTTGCCCTGTCCGATTCCCGAAGTCTCGACGATCACCAGATCGAAACCCGACAGCTTGCAGGCGGCGATTACCTCGGGCAAGGCAGCGGACAACTCGGAGCCCGTCTCACGGGTGGCCAGCGAGCGCATGTAGATGTTCGGGTGCTCGATCGCGTTCATCCGGATGCGGTCGCCGAGCAGTGCGCCGCCGGTGCGCTTGCGCGACGGATCGATCGAAATGATCGCCAGCCGGAGGCTGTCTCCCTGATCGAGCCGGAAGCGCCGCACCAGTTCGTCGGTGAGCGACGACTTCCCGGCACCGCCGGTTCCGGTGATGCCGAGCGTCGGCACCTTGAGCCCGGCCGCGGCATGTACCAGCTTCTTGCGCAAGGCGTCAGGATAGGCGCCGTTCTCCAGAGCGGTGATGATCTGCGCCAGCTTGCGGCGGTCGGTGCTCTTCAATGCGGCAAATACCGCGTCGGGATCATGCGGTGCGAGCCTGGAGAGCTCGTTGTCGGACTTGGCCACCACCTCATTGATCATTCCCTGCAGACCCATCGACTGACCGTCTTCCGGCGAGTAGACCCGTGTCACGCCATAGGCGTGCAGCTCGTCGATCTCGCTCGGCACGATGACGCCGCCGCCGCCGCCGAACACCTTGATGTTCTCTCCTCCGCCGGCCTTCAGAAGATCGATCATGTACTTGAAGAACTCGACGTGGCCGCCCTGGTAGGAGGTGATGGCGATTCCCTGCACGTCTTCCTGCAGAGCCGCGTTTACGATCTCCTGCACCGAGCGGTTGTGGCCGAGATGGATGACCTCGGCACCGGTCGATTGCAGGATGCGGCGCATGATGTTGATCGAAGCGTCATGCCCGTCGAAGAGCGAAGCGGCGGTGACGAAGCGCACCTTGTGCTTGGGCTTGTAGGGCGAGAGCTTCTTGGCAATGGAAAGGTCAGTCATGTCGTTTGCGCTCCACGATGATCGGAAGGATGTTGGTTGCCGGAAAATTCACGCGGACCCACATGGTAGGAAGTTGACGCCAATAAAGCCATTACCCAAAACGCCGCCGGCAATGTAAATCTTGCCAACTTGAAATATCCTGTCAATACACAGCCTTGCGAGAAACCGATGCCATACCCTGAGAAGACCGCCAGGACCGGCCCCGAGAACCTTCCGAGCATGGCCGGCGCAACGTCGCCGGTACGCGCCACGGTGGCCATCGCCTTTGTGCAGGGAATGCTGGCCGGCCTTGGCCGGGCCGGTCGTGACAGCGCCCCGCTGCTCGAGCGTGCACACATTGCCGGTCGCCTGCTGAGCGACCCGCAGGCGCGCGTGCCGATCGACCGCTATGCCGAACTGTACAACCTGATCAACCGGGAACTCGACGACGAAGGCTTCGGCCTCTTCTCTCTGCCGATCAGAAGCGGCGCCTTCGAGTTCCTTTGTCGCAGCGTGATTACCGCACCGACGCTGGCGCAGGCGATCGAGCGCAGCGCCCGCTTCCTGCGCCTCGTTCTGCCCGATCTCGCCGTCCGGCTCGACTGCAACCCGGAACAGGCCTGTCTCTGCATCACCGAACTGCGCCCACTGGCCATCGGTCGGGTCTTCGCCTTCGAATGGTTGCTGCGCCTGCTGCACGGTCTGTTCTCCTGGCTGGTCGGACGCAGCATCGTGCTCGATGCGGTCGCTTTTCCGTACCCACGCCCGGAGCATGCGGATGATTATGTGCTGATCTACACGGCCCAATCGACCTTTGATGCCCGGGAGCTCGGCGCGCTCTTTGCGGCCAACCTGCTGGAATTGCCCATCCGCCGTGACGAGGCTGCCCTGCAAGCCTTTCTCGATGGCGCACCGGGCAAGCTGACCACACTTTATCGGCGCGATCGCGAAATGGTGCAGCGCGTTCGCAACGCGCTGCGCGACAGCTTGCCGGCAGCGGCGTCGCTGGCCGATATCGCCCGTTCGTTGCATCTCTCGCCCAGGACGCTGCATCGGCGGCTGGAAGAAGAGGGTTCGAGCTTTCAGGCAATCAAGGATGCCCTGCGTCGTGACCTGGCCATCAATCGCCTGGCCAAGACCCGTCAGGGGCTGGCGCAGATCGCCGCCGACCTGGGTTTCGCCGACAGCGCGGCTTTCTACCGCGCCTTCCTGAGATGGACCGGCATGGCACCTGCACACTATCGGCGACGCATGCAAGCCACCCCGGAGGGAGTGAAACCGTAGTGAACACGGAGGAAGCGCACCAGCCTGATGATGCAGCAGCCCAGGCTGCGGCAGGCGAACAGCCGACGGCCGCCGCAGCAGCGTCTAGCGGTCGGTCAGGAAACGGGTCGCGTCTTCGAGGTCGGCATGCGTGCTGCCGCTGTACAGCGCATTGACGAACTTGCGCCAGATGAGGTCCGGTTCGCCAAGCCGGAAGCCATACACTCCCATCCCCGATTCCCGGGAAGCCGCAACCTGGATGCGTGACACTTCGGCCGGCCCGAGCTGGATCGTCACCTCACCCCAGACATTGATCGGCACGGCAATCAGCGTGTGTGCCTGGAATCCATAGCGCGAGAGCTGGACAATTTC
>NZ_JAEUOL010000212.1 GCF_016789985.1 Accumulibacter sp. | reverse complement strand
ATCGTCTTGCGCATCCCAGGGAGGGCCTCTTCCAGACCAAACCGTACCTCGTCCGCTAACTTATCTGTCTTTCCCATCGTCTCTCAATGTGTTGCCTCGTAATAATCAGAGATTACATTAAAAGTGATGGGTGGTAAGCGCGAACAGGTGGGATAATGACGCTTTTTACCAAGCGTCGGATTTTCCATGACTATCCAGTGGTATCCCGGGCACATGACTGTGGCGCGCAAGAAGGCGGCCGAGGCGATGGCGGCGATCGACGTGGTACTGGAGGTGGTCGATGCCCGTCTGCCCGAGGCGAGCACCAATCCGATGGTTCGTGAACTGCGTCTGCAACGCCAGAGGCCCTGTCTCAAGGTGCTCAACAAGGCTGATCTGGCCGACTCATCGGTGACGCAGGCTTGGATCGACTACTACAATCGGCAGGAGGGCGTGCGCGCAGTGGCCGTGTCGTGCAAGCGGCCCGGCGACGCGGCGCGGCTGCCGGCACTCTGCCGGACGCTGGCACCGCACCGCAATGATGGCACCAAGCCGCTGCGCATGATGATCATGGGCATCCCGAATGTCGGCAAGTCGACGCTGATGAACGTCCTGCTCAAGCGCAAACTGGCCAAGGTGGGTGACGAACCGGCGGTGACCCGTGCGCAGCAGACGTCACAACTGGACATTCGTCACTGGCTGACCGATACCCCCGGGCTGCTGTGGCCGAAGATCGAGTATCCGAGCGATGGCCTGATGCTTGCCGCGAGCAATGCGGTGGGCCGCAACGCGGTGGTCGAAGAAGAAGTCGCCGGTTTTCTGGCCGGACTCCTGCTTGCCCGTTACCCGGTATTGTTGGCCAGGCGTTATGGCCTGGTCGTGGAGGCGAGCCGCTCGCTCGACGCGGTGGCGATCATCGAGGCCATTGCCAGGCGGCGCGGACTTCTGCAGCGTGGCGGCCAGAGCGATCTCGAGAAGGCGGCAAACGTGTTGTTGCAGGACTATCGTGATGGCCTGCTCGGCCGCATCAGCCTGGAGACGCCGACGACGCGGCGGGCCATGCTGGCGGCAGAAACGACAGCGGCTTCACTGGCACAGTAGCTTTCGCTTGAACCATGCTCAACTTCCTTCCCGCTCCGCTGATCGGCTTGGTCGCTTTCCTGCTGCTGGCGCTCAACTCGCTGTTCTGGGTGCCCGTTCTGTTGCTGCTCGCGCTGCTCAAGCTGGTTCTGCCGCTGCACTCCGTCCACCTGCGTCTGGATCCCCTGCTGGTGCGCATTGCCGAGGCCTGGATCGCCTGCAACAGCGGCTGGATGGCGCTCACCCAGAGGGCGCAGTGGGATGTCCAGGGTGTGGCCGGTCTCGATCGGCGTGGCTGGTATCTGGTCAACTGCAACCATCAATCGTGGGCCGACATTCTGGTTCTGCAACACTTGCTGACGCGGCGCATTCCCTTGCTCAAGTTCTTCCTCAAGCAGCAACTGATCTGGGTGCCGATCATGGGGTTGGCCTGGTGGGCGCTCGATTTTCCGTTCATGCGTCGGCACAGCGAAGAAGTCCTCAAACTGCATCCGGAACTGCGTGCCCTGGACCAGGAAGCGACGCGGCTGGCTTGCAAGAAGTTTTCACTGATTCCGACCAGCGTCATGAACTTCTGCGAAGGCACGCGCTTCACGCGGGTCAAACATGAACGTCAGCAATCACCCTATCGCCACCTGCTGCGACCGAAAGCGGGTGGGATTGCCCTCGCCTTGAACGTGATGGGCGACAAGTTTCACGCGATTCTCGATGTGACCATCGTCTATCCGGACGGAGCGCCAGACTTCTGGGCGTTTCTCTGCGGCCGGATGAGATGCGTGTGCGTTCGCGTGCAGAGCTTGCCTGTACCGCAGGACCTGGCGACCGCCGACTATGCTAATGACCCGGCGGTGCGCGAAGCCTTCCAGGAGTGGATTCAGCAGATCTGGCGGGCCAAGGATGCGCAGATCGAGGTGTTGCTGCAAGCGCCAGGGAGCCGCACGAGATCGTGACGGCGGGGCGGTGTCTGTCGGTGCGTGCAGTGTCGGTGGTGGTGGAATGGCTGCCCTGTTCCGACTGCCTGACGTATCATTCGTCTTTCTTGCATTCAGATGGCTCCGGGCAGATTGGCTCGCGCTAGCCAGGCCAGGTGGAGATGCCTTTTTTTCAGATCGCGCGCAACAAGCTGCACCGTCCCCGGATCATCGGCGACTTCGTGACGCGCAGCGACCTGGTGGCCAGACTGGAAGCGGGGAGCAGCCTGCCGTTGACCCTTCTGGCGGCGCCGGCTGGTTATGGCAAGACTTCTCTCGTCGCGCACTGGCTGGAAGGTCGTGAGGGACGGGTGGCCTGGCTGTCGCTTGACGTCGACGACAGCGAACCGGCGGCTTTCGCGCGCTGTGTCGCTGCCGCCATACGCACGGTGTTTCCCGAGGCCTGCGCGGACACGCTGGCTTGTCTCGACCTGGCACAAGCACCGTCCCTGATGGCGCTGTCCGTCTGCCTGAGTAATGATCTCGAGGCGCTGACCGCGCCCCTGATCCTCGTGCTCGACGATTATCACCGTATCGACTCGCTGCCAACGCACCTCCTGGTCGACCGCCTGCTGGCGCGGCCAGTCCCTCATCTGCATCTGGTGGTGATCAGCCGCAACAATCCTCCATTGGCGCTTGGCGCTTTGCGTGTGCGCGAGGAACTGAACGAGATCACCATGCTTGAATTGCGTTTCGCCAAGGCGAAAACAGCCACTTTGCTTGAACGTGGTGCCGGGCGTGTCGTTGCGGAGGAGGCTCTCGACCGCCTGCACGAGTGGACCGAAGGCTGGCCAGCCGGCGTTCGCCTTGCTGCATTGGCGTTGCGGTACAACGCCGGCTTCGATCAACCCGGGCACCGCCGCAATGGCGGCATGGCGCAGGTAGATCAGTATTTTCTCGAGGAGGTTTTTTCTCAGCAAACCGAAGGGGTGCGTCACTGTCTGCTGCAGACGTCGATTCTCGAGCGCTTTTCCGGTCCTTTGTGCGACGCACTCGCTGATTCCCGAGCCGAGGACGCCGATCACCTCGACGGCGAGGCGTTCATGCACTTCGTGTCGAGCGGTTCGGTACTCTGTATGCCGACTGACGACAGCCTGCGCTGGTATCGTTACCATCGGATGTTTCGGGAGTTTCTGCAGTGGCAGCTTGCCAGGCTGTACCCGGAGCAGGCGATCGGCGAAATGCATGGACGGGCCGCTGCCTGGTTGGCAGGTCAAGGCCTGCTCGAAGAGGCAATCCTGCATGCGCTGGCTGGCGCCGGCCCGGAGGCGGCCGGGCAAATGGTGGCCGTCCAGCGCAACTTGCTGATCCGGCGTGAGCAGCGTCATCGGCTCAACCGCCTGCTCTCCCTGCTGCCGGCCGATACGATAGAGTCGGATGCCGAGTTGTTGCTGCTCAAGGCCTGGCTGATGCACCATCAGGGCCGTCAAGTGGAAACACCGCCGGTTCTCGACCGCATCGAGGTGTTGCTGGCCCACGCCGCCGCCGACCTGCCTTCCTCGCGCCTGCTGCCGCTGCGCGGCGGCGTGCTGGCGCTGCGCAGCCTGCAGCACTATCGCGACGGGCGAGTCGACCTGGCGGTTTCGGCTGCCGGGCAGGCGCTGGAGTGCTTGCCGGCAGACTGTGTGGACGATCTGGTTGTGGCGCAGGCGGTTGTCGGGGGGGCGCGGCAAATGGCTGGCGATCTGGCCGGTGCTCGGCAGTGGCTGCACGATTGTCTGGCGCACGCACCGGGTCCGGTCGAGAGGTGCCAAGCGCCACTGGCGGCTGCACTCGGTTTCATCGACTGGATGGCCGGCGACCTGTCGGCCTTGTTCTGGAGAGCGAGCCAGCACTATAGCGGTGCGGGCGGGTCTCACCTGGGCAGTGCTGGCGAGGTCGGGCTAGGAGCCTATTTTCACGGCCTGGTGCAGTATCAGCGCAATGAGCTCGCACTTGCAGAAGCGACGCTGTCTTGCGCTGCGTCTCCTGTGCATGCCCCATCGCTCGGTTACCGGACCGAAGTTTCGTTTGTCCTGGCCGCGGTCTACCAGGCGCAGGGTCAGGCCGACCGGGCACGCGAGATCATTGACGAGATCTGTCAGGAGTTGTGGCGCAAGGCTGATTCGCCCGCGCTGTTTCGTGCCCAGGCCTGCCAGGCGGAACTCGCGTTGCGTCAGGGACGGCTCGATCAAGCCCGGGAGTGGGCGCGCAGCTTCGATCCCGGGCCGGTTCATTTTGCCTACCACTTTTCCAGTGCGCCACATCTGACGCTGACCAAGGTCTGGATTGCCGAGGGAAACGCGGACAGTCGGGAGCAGGCGGCTCGCCTGCTGCAACTGCTGGAAGCGCAACTGGCGGCACGGCACAACGTTCGCTTTCTGGTCGAGGTGCTCGCCCTGCAGGCGCTGCTGCAGCATGGTTTGGGCGACGAAGCTGCGGCCAGCGAGCAACTCGGCCGTGCCGTGCTGCTGGCGCAACCCGGGGGGTTCATCCGTCTGTTCGTCGATCTCGGGCAGGAGCTGGTGCAGCCGCTCAAACGTCTGACCCCGGACAAGGCCACTGCGCATTACGTCGGGCAGATTCTCTCTGCCTTCAACGACGACTGGCTGGTGACGGCCGGGCGCCAGCAGGTGGGCGCCGACCTTACTCGACGCGAACTCAAGATCCTCAAGCTGCTTGCGGTCCGGCTGAGCAATGTCGAGATTTCGGAGGAGTTGTGTATCTCACGGGCGACTGTCAAGCGGCATACCCAGAACATCTACCGCAAGCTGCGCGCCTCGAGCCGCCGCGAGGCCGTGGTTCGCGCCAGGACTCTCAACATCCTCGTCGACGGCTGACCGTGCGGTGTGGCGGGCAGCCGTAGGCCGCTTGCCGGCCGCCGCCTGACAATGCTCAAAGATGAGTTTTGTGATGCCGACTTCCTTGTCCCTGCTGCATCTGGCGAGACGATTCGTTGACTTAAGTCAGAGACTGACCACTCCGGCAAAAAATGGCCCATTTCATGGCCCTCCAGAGGCCGATTTCGCCTTGTCGGGTTTTCCCAAGATGGCATAATTGCTCGTTATGCAAATCCAAATCATAGCTGTTTCAGCAAGGTCGGCGCCATGTCATCGTCACTAGGTCGGGTGGTTGCCGTCGTTTCCCAGAAGGGCGGGGCAGGCAAGACCACGGTTGCCATACAACTGGGTGGCGGTTTTCATGCGATCGGCGCATCGGTTCTGCTGGTCGACCTGGATCCGCAGGAGAGCGCTTTTCGCTGGGCAGAGTCGGCACCCCTGCTCGACTCCGAGCTGCAGCTCGATGTGCGCAAGATGTCGGGCCTGGAATTGATCAAGCACGTTGCGGAACTGCAGCGGGAGGCGGATTACGTGGTGCTTGACACGCCGCCATCGATCTACCACCCCTCGACTCTGGCGGCGCTGGCCGTGGCGCATCTGGCCATCGTGCCGGCGGTGCCCAGCCCGACCGACCTGTGGTCCACCTTGGCGGTCGAGCGGCTGATCCTCAATCGGATGGAGCAGAGTCACCGCCTGCATGGCTGCATTCTTCCCAATCGCGTGCAGAACACCGCCCTGGCGACCGATGTGCTTGAGCTACTGCACGAATTCACCTTGCCCATCGTCGATGCTATGCTCTGCCAGCGTAATGCTTACGCGCAAAGTGCGGTTATTGGAGCGTCCGTCTTTCAGCTCGGTTCTGCCGCTGAAGCTGCACAAGCAGAGGTTCGTAAGCTGATCGCGGCCATTCTTAAACAATTGGGAGACAACTGATGATCACACCCCCTCGCACCACCACCAGCACCGCCACCACCAACAACAAGACGGCCTTGCGGGCCAGTTTGAAAAAGGAAGACGAGTCGCTCGCCGAGCGCCTGGTGGCGACCGATGTTCCGCTGGTGCCGCCGCCGGCGCCGGAAGCCCCGGTTGCGGTGACGCCACCGAGTGAGCCAGTGGTCCCGGCGGCACCGGTACGCAGGGCAGCGCCCAAGGCCGCAGCGAAGCCAGCGGCAGCCAAGCCGGCCCCGGCCAAGAAGGCTGCCGGGGTGACGCCGCCAGCTACGGCAACGCCGGCCAAGTCGGCAAGAAAGGCGGCAGCGGCCAAAGCTGCCACCGCCAAGCAGGAAGCCGTGAAAGCTGCCGCAGTGGCTGAACCTGCACCGGCAAAGGCCAAGCCGGTCGGCAAGCAGGCGGTTGCTGCGGCCAAGGCCAGGGCCAAGGGCAGCGTTGCCGAGAAACCCGGCATGGCCGAAAAACCAAGCGTTCCGGAGAAGCCGGCCAAGCCGCAGAGCAAGGTCGAGACGGTCGCCAGTGCGGCGAAGGAGCAGGCGGGCAAGAAGGCTGCGAAGATCGAAGAAGCCGTGCAACAGATCGAGAAAGTGGCCAAGGAGAAACGGGACAAGCTGGTCCGTTATTCGGTGGAGTTGCTGAAGAGCGAAGAGGTAGCGATCGACGCGCTGCGCGCCGAGCTGTCGAAGGCTGTGGGCTGGGCGGCAACCAAATCCGACATCCTGCGCGCCGGCGTGCGTCTGTTTGCCGAGCAGAAGGCGGAGCAGATGAAGGAGTTGCTTGCCGGTTTGGCCGAGGTATCGAAAGGCAAGAAGAAGGGCTGATCGGCGTAGGCCTGTCTGCAGGGCAATCAATCGGGCAGGGACCTTGGAGCCGAGGCGTGACGCCTCGGTCAGGGCTCCTGTTGTCTGGAAAAAGTAGTGGTTGGTAATCGGGTGGTGGCTGAAGTGGTGCCGATCGTCGGTCGGCGTTAACCGTCTTAACTGAGTGGTGCTCGCAAGAGCGGATAACCAAGGGAGGTCGTATGTTTAGCAGTCTGATGCCGCAACGCAAGGAATTCTTTGAACTTCTCGCCGCGCATTCCGAACAGGTGGTCGCCGGAGCCAACGCAACCTTGCGTCTGATCAATGGCCTGGGCGACGACAGTGTCAACCTTTCCGCACTGGTCGCGGAAGTCAATGAACATGAACACAACGGGGACCAGATCAAGAACAAGGTAATCGAGCGGTTGCATCAGTCCTTCACGACGCCGATCAACCGCGACCAGATTCACTCGCTGATCAGCGATCTCGACATGACGCTGAATGTCCTGCAGAGCGTTGCCAACGCGGTGGGCATGTACAGTATCAAGCAGTCGACGGTTGAAGCGCGCGCCATGGCGTCCTTGGGTGCCGACGCCTGCATGCGCCTGAATCGCGCGGTGGCGGCGCTGGCCGACAAGGCGCGCGGCGCGGAGACGCTCAACCTGTGCAAGGAGATCGAGGAAATCGAGTCGAAAGCCGACAAGGTGCAGCACCAGGCGATCACCGCCCTGTTCCAGGACGGCGCCAACGTCTGGCAGACGATGAAGCTGAGGGAGTTCTACTCGCTTCAGGAGGCCGTGCTCGATGCCTGTCAGGAAGCGGCCAAGATGATCGAAGAGATCCTGATCGAGAACTCCTGAGAGGTAGCCCAAAATGGAAGGCCTAAATATGAGCATCTGGACGCTGGGGCTGCTGATTGCAGTGGCTCTCGCGTTCGACTTCATGAACGGGTTTCATGATGGCGCGAACTCCATCTCGACGATCGTCGCGACCGGTGCCCTGACCCCGAAGCAAGCGGTACTGTTCGCTGCGTTCTTCAACTTTGCCGCGCTCTGGGTGTTCCAGCTCAAGGTGGCGGCGACCATCGGCAAGGGTACGGTCGATCCGTCCTTCGTCGATTACTACGTGATCTTCGGGGCGTTGATGGGGGCGTTGATCTGGAACATCATCACCTGGTATTACGGTATCCCTTCGTCGTCGTCGCACGCGCTGGTCGGTGGCCTGGTCGGAGCGACGGTGGCCAAGGCCGGCTCGGGTGCGCCGATCGTCTGGGAGGGTTTCGGCAAGATCCTCGCCTTCATCATCATCTCGCCGCTGGTGGGCGTGATCATCGGCGGCTTGCTGATGGTGCTGGTCGCCTGGATTTTCCGCGGCACCTCGCCGTATCAGGCCGGCAAGTTCTTCAAGGGCGGACAGTTGTTCGCCGCCGCTGCGTACAGCCTGGGGCATGGCGGCAACGACGCACAGAAAACGATCGGCATCATCTGGTTGCTGATGATCACGGCGGGAGTGGCGACCAAGGATGTCGCCACGCTGCCGACCTGGGTGATCTACTCGTGTTACTTCGCGATCGCCTGGGGTACCTATCTCGGCGGCTGGCGCATCGTCAAGACGATGGGAACCAAGATCACCAAACTCAACGCGATCAGCGGTTCGTGCGCCTCGATGGGTGGCGCGATAACCCTGGGGCTGGCGACGCTGGGCGGTATTCCGGTGTCGACGACACACACCATCACCGGCGCGATCATCGGTGTCGGCGCGGCCACCGACGTCAAGGCGGTGCGCTGGGCCATCACCGCCAACCTGCTGGTTGCCTGGGTACTGACGATTCCGGCGGCGGGTCTGGTTGCCGCGATCTTCTGGTATATCGGGACCAAGTTCCTGTAGAACCGGAGCACCTCATTGGCCGACCCCGACACCCTTGCCACGGGGTGTCGGGCAACACGCGGCAGTGGAATCAGTGAATAGTCGTTACCACAGTTAATCAAGGGAGATACTCATGTTACCCAAGCGGTCCGAGTTTTTTGAGCTTCTCGCGGCACATAGCGAGCGAGTTCTGGCAGGGGCCAGTGCCATGCTGCGACTGGTCAACAGTCTCGGGGTCAGCAAGCAGGATGTCGCCGCGCTGGTCGAAGAAGTCAACATGAACGAGGCGAGCGCGGATCAGATCAAGGCCGATCTGCTGACCATGTTGCACAAGTCCTTCGTCACGCCGCTCAACCGGGATCAGGTTTACAAACTGACCCTGGACATCGACAACATCATGAACGCCGTGCAGGATGTCGCGCAGGCCACCAGCATTTACAACGTCACCGAAGCGAATACCGAGTCGCACGAAGTGGCCTCGATGACGGTCGACGCCTGCACCCGTCTGACGCGCGCCATCGCCTCGCTGAAGGAGCGGGAGCGCAACCAGGAGACGGTCAATCTCTGCCTGGAAATCGAGCGCATCGAGGAGAAGTCGGTCGCGGTCATGTATCAGGCGATCAAGAGTCTGTTTGAGGTCGAAGGGGACGAGGTAGCGGCCTTGCGCGCGCTGCGCATGCGGCAGTTCTATTCCCTGCAGGAAAAGGTTCTGCGGGCGAGCAAGAAGTCGGCCCAGACGCTCGAAGAAATTCTGCTGCAGAATGCCTGAGCTGCAGCCGGAGGTCGTAGCCCATTGCGGATGCCGCTTCCTCCGCGATGGGCTGGCTGGTTTCCGGTTCGCGTCGAGGGGCCTTCAGGGTCCCTCGATTTGCTTGCAACACCCCGGCAACGGGGCGTAATCCAGCCGCCGCAGGCGTCTGCGGCGGTCACGTTTTTTCGGAGAGTCGGATAAGCTAAGGCCGACCGGACGAAAGGAACGTGAAACATGAGAGCAAAGCGCAAGCAGCACAGCGCTGAATTCAAAGTGCGGTGGTCACGGTAGCTTATACCACCCCAGTGGCGGTCCAAGCTACCGTGACCACCGCACCCGACGACTTCTTCAACCGCGATCTCCAACGTATCGCGCAGTGTTCCGGCGATGGATTTGACGGACTTGCGCCATTCGTCGTCATTACCTTGTTCAAACTGATAGCGTTCGTTCGCAAGCTCATTGCTCAGACTTGCGGTGATGTCACTGACCCGAGGCGCTTTGAATGGCGGCTCTCGCTGCGGCAAAAGCCTGCCTTGTCAGCGCCCCGGCTGATGGAGCTAACAGGTTGTTGAAAAAACATTGCGCCTCCCACCAGGCAAGCAGAGATTTTGCTTGAACCGGTAAATTTGCACAAATTTAAGCAGAAATTGCCTATTTGTTAGGCAATCCAGCAGGAAGATCAACGTTTTTTAGCAATTTTTTCACCCAAATACGTTTTTCAACAACCTGCTAAGCTTCCCTGTGCTGCTTCACTGCATCAGGACAGGGGACATCGGTAGCGGGTCGTTGCCGCGCTTGACATTCAGGATGCAGAGAATGGCCGGTGAATTCGCATTCGCCGAGAACGAGCCGGCCAGCGCGTTGGCGTAGTCCTGACCTGAAATCTGCCGGTGGTAGAAACGCGAGGTGAGATCCAGGAAATAGGCATCGGCTCTTTGCAGCAGGTCATCGCCGATACTTCGACTGCCTATCCGCATCTCCCCGCAGCACTGCTGCACCTGGTCGAGATAGGCGTCGTAGGAGCTGTCCGGCCGCCAGGCGTCGGGAGCGCAGGCGGTTATCAGGAGAAAGAGGAGCAGGGTGGCGAGCCAGTTTTCACGCGCAGACCGCCGGGTCTGTGACGGGCGGCGGAGAGGGCGCAGTCGGCACCGGGCTGGGCGGGTCGCCATGGTGGTTTCCTGGAGGCAAGGTATCGGGCGCTGGATGCGCCCGATACCGGGAGAGCAAAGGTCGATCAGCGTGGCACGACGCGAGCGTCCTCACCGCTGCCTTCGATGAACACGCGCTGTCCCTGGAACAGCGACGGGTTGAATGGCTGGGTGATCGAAACCAGTACTCCATTGGTCGTGCGCACGATGATCTGCTGGCCCTGAACCGGCTTGTCGTATTTCTTCTGGATCTGGTTGCCGGCGATGGCGCCGCCAACCGTGCCGAGAACCATCGCCACATCGCGTCCCGTGCCGGCACCGATCAGACTGCCAATACCGAGACCGGCGAGACCACCGACCACCGCGCCGACCCCGGCGTGCTGATTGCTCTGCAGTTCGACCACGGTGATCTGCTCGATCGTACCGCTACGAATTTCCATTTCGCCCGGCTGCGACCCAGGTACGGCGCAAGCCGTCAGAACCACGGCGAGGACCAATGCTGAAAGGTACGCGGTGAGTTGCTTGAACATACTGATCTCCATGGTTGATTTCAGGTGGTTGACAGGGACGCGCGCTGACCAGCTACCGTAGCAGGTGAAAGCCGGGGGGGATGGTCATGGCGGACGTGGCCAACATTCCCGTCAACCACGCTGCTCCCGAGGTCGGTGCGTATCGTACGCCAAAAAGCACAGGACCGGGAAGACAGGCTGGCTTGGTTGGTCGCCTGCTGCACGAAGGGCTGGTTCCTGCCGGAGACGGTGAGGTAGCTGACCGTCCGGCCTGGGAGACCACGATGCAGGCCGTCTTCTTGCCGCAACCTTTGACGCCAACCATGTATTTGGTGCGCCTGCGATGGCGCCAAGTTGCAGCGAGCGGGTAGACCCTTACTATTAACCCGGCCCATAAATAAGTTAATGGGATGGTCGCCCCATCTCGAAACGACATCCGAGTGCCAAAGTGGAGAGGCGATATTTCCACCAGCAAGCAGGAGAGGCGACCGAGATGAAGATGACGACAGTTGGTATCGATCTGGCCAAGAACGTGATCCAGGTGCATGGCGTGGATGAACGAGGCAAGGCCGTGCTCAGGAAGCCGCTCAAGCGCGAGCAGGTCGCATCGTTTTTCGCCACCCTGCCACCCTTGCCTGATCGGCATGGAAGCCTGCGGCAGCGCGCATCACTGGGCGAGGAAGCTGGAAGCGTTCGGGCATACCGTAAAGCTGATGGCCCCGCAGTTCGCCTGACAGCGTTGATCCTAAATTCCTCTGTTAGCCCATTGCGGCAGCCAGACCAGGAGGGGCCAGGGCCGTGTGCCGCGGCATCTTGGGTTTGACTGCGATGATTTTGTCGACGATGTAGCGAACCAGTGCAGGCCAGCGGGCGGCTTTC
>NZ_JAEUOL010000163.1 GCF_016789985.1 Accumulibacter sp. | reverse complement strand
AGGAGCGCGGCGACCGCCTCCGGCTCAACCTTGCCCTGAACGGCTTCGTTGAGCAGTCGAATCAGCTGCGTCGTCATCATGATGGCGAAGAGCGCAGTGAAGATACCGGCGGCCGACTGGGTAAACTCGCGTCGCACAGCGCGCTGAAAGATCATTCTTTGACTTTGGTGAAAAACTGCAGTGATAATCGGCTTTTCGGATGAAGCACGCGTTGTCTGAGGAGGGGTCGGTGGAATTTAGCATAAAAAGTGGTAGCCCGGAGAAGCAACGCAGCGCTTGCGTGGTGGTCGGCGTCTTCGAGCCGCGCAAGCTGACGCTGTCCGCCGAACTGCTCGACAACGCCGCGCGCAACCATATTTCAGACATCATCCGGCGCGGCGACATGGAGGGCAAGGTCGGCTCCACGCTGCTGTTGCACAACGTTCCGGGAACTCTCTGCGACCGTGTATTGCTGATTGGTCTCGGCAAGGAAAAGGAGTTCGGAGACAAGGAGTACTGCGAGGCTGTGCACAGCGCCGTGCGGACACTGAATGAAACCGGATCGTTTGACGGTACCGTCTTCCTGACCGAAACCGCCGTCCGCAAGCGCAGCGCCGCCTGGCGGGTACGCCAGGCGGCCATGGTCGCGCAGCAAACAGTCTATCGCTTCGACCAGTTCAAGAGCAAGAAGGACAAGGTCCGCCGTCCCCTGCGCAAGCTGACATTCGTCATTGATCGTCGCAACGAGCTGACCGCTGCCGAAGCCGCACTGAGCCAGGGTCAGGCAATCGCTGAAGGAGTGGCCCTGGCCAAGGACCTGGCCAACCTGCCGGCCAATGTATGCACGCCCACCCACCTCGCCGATACCGCGCAGAAGATGGCAGCCGAGCACAAGCTGGACTATCAGATACTGGAACGGGACGAAATGACAGGACTGGGCATGCACTCATTGCTGGCCGTCGCCAAGGGCTCGCACCAGGCGCCAAAGCTGATCGTCCTGCAACACAAAGGGGGCAAGAGTGATGAGAAGCCGGTAGTACTGGTCGGCAAGGGCATCACCTTCGACACCGGCGGAATTTCGCTCAAACCGGCTGCGGAAATGGACGAAATGAAGTACGACATGTGCGGTGCGGCCAGTGTGCTCGGAGCCCTCAAGGCAGTGGCAATGCTCAAGCTGCCGCTCAACCTGACGGTCATCGTGCCAGCCGTGGAAAACATGCCCGGAGGTGCCGCCACCCGTCCGGGAGACATCGTCACCTCGATGTCCGGCCAGACCATCGAGATCCTCAACACCGACGCCGAAGGCCGCCTCATTCTGTGTGACGCGCTGACCTATGCGGCGCGTTTCGACCCCGAGACCGTGATCGATGTCGCAACGCTCACCGGCGCGTGCGTGGTCGCGCTGGGCCATGTCGCAAGCGGCCTCTTTGCCAACAATGAGGCTCTGGCTCGAGAACTCCTGCATTGTGGCGACGAGGCGCACGACCGGGCGTGGCAGATGCCCTTGTGGAACGACTATCAGGAGCTGCTCAAGAGTCCGTTCGCCGACATGGCCAACGTTGGCGGTCGCTGGGGTGGGAGCATCACGGCGGCCTGCTTTCTTGCCCGCTTCACGCGGAAGTATACCTGGGCGCATCTGGACATTGCCGGCACGGCCTGGAAGTCCGGTACCGAAAAGGGGGCGACCGGGCGACCGGTCCCCCTGCTCGTGCACTATCTTCTGAAGCGCACCGGGAAACTCAATTGACACGCATCTTCTTCTACCACAACGCCGCCGACCGGATTGCGGCGACGGCCGCTCTGATCGGCCGAGCGGTGACGCAGAAGAAGGCCTTGGTGGTTTACGCACCCGATGCCAGGCTTGCCGCAGCACTGGATCGGCACCTGTGGACGCACCCGCCGACGGGCTTCATCCCGCACGTCGATATCAATTCGCCGCTGGCCAACCAAACACCGGTGCTGATTGCCGGCCAACTGGACTCGATAGAGCACGACGAGCGCCTGTTCAACCTCGCTTCCGAGGTACCGCCGGGTTTTGCCCGTTTCAACGGTCTCATCGAGGTCGTCGGGCAAGGTGAGGAAGAACGGCTCGCCGCGCGCCAGCGCGCCAGGTTCTACAAGGATCGCGGTTACGACATCCGGTATGTCGATCTGGCGGGAGAAGGCTGATGACCAACGACCGCGACCTGATCCTCCGTGCCGACTCGCTGATCAACCCGGAAGCCGCCGGCGAACGCCGGGAAAGCGCACGTCACACGCGGCGCCGACGCAGTTTCGTGGCGTCAACCACGCAGCGGGAAGCGGCAGATCTGGCCGCGCAAGTTTCTTCCCCCGGCAGCGAAGAAGAAGACCTGCCGCTCCTCACCGAGGTCGTCCTGCCGCCATCCGACCTGGCAGAGGCTCGAGACGAGCCCGAAAGCGTCAAGGCCATCCTCCGCCCCATCCTCACCGCAGAGTTGACCAGCCTGCTCGACTGCCAGTTGTCCAGCGAGCTGCCGACCCTCATCGAGTCCGCCTTGCAGAGCGCAGGCGAGCAATTGCAACACGCAATCAACGCGACCATCACGACGGCAATGCGCGACTTCATTGCCCAACGTGGTCAACTGCAGTTACCTCTGGAAGAGCCCGTCAGCGACGCAACGATGGACCCCGGCCAAGCCCGGGGGACGCCACCGGAGCGACGGCACGATCCGGTATAATGCGCGCTCCTGCAAACACCCAGTGCTCCCCCATGGAACTCGCCAAGAGCTTTGAACCGGCAGATATTGAGCGTCGCTGGTACCCGGAATGGGAAGCCAGAGGCTACTTCAGCGCTGGTCTCGATGTCGCCAAATCGCGATCCTTCTGTATCCTGCTGCCGCCCCCCAACGTCACCGGCACGCTGCATATGGGGCACGGTTTCAACCAGGCGATCATGGATGCGCTGACCCGCTATCATCGGATGCGGGGAGACAACACACTGTGGCAGCCCGGCACCGATCACGCCGGAATTGCAACCCAAATCGTCGTCGAGCGTCAACTCGACGCCGAAGGCGTCACCCGGCACGACCTCGGACGCGAGAAATTCCTTGAGAAAGTGTGGCAGTGGAAGGAATTCTCGGGCAACACCATTACCCGGCAGATGCGTCGCCTGGGCACCTCCCCCGACTGGAGCCGCGAGCGTTTCACGATGGATGCCGGGCTGTCGCGGACGGTCACCGAAACCTTCGTCCGTCTCTATCGCGAAGGCCTGATCTACCGCGGCAAGCGCCTGGTCAACTGGGATCCGGTGCTGCAGACCGCGGTCTCCGACCTCGAGGTGGTACAGGAAGAGGAGCCGGGCCAGTTATGGCACATTCGCTATCCGCTGGCCGATGGCAGCGCATCGCTGACGGTCGCCACCACGCGGCCGGAAACCATGCTTGGCGACACGGCGGTGATGGTCCACCCCGATGATGAACGCTACCGGCATCTGCTTGGCAAAATGGTCAGGCTGCCCCTCTGCGAGCGCGAAATCCCGATCATTGCCGACGCCTATGTTGACCTCGGTTTTGGTACCGGATGCGTCAAGGTCACCCCGGCGCACGACTTCAACGACTACGCGGTTGGCCAGCGTCACGGCCTGCCGATGATCCCGATCCTGACGCTCGACGCGCGGATCAATGACAACGCGCCGGCCCGCTATCGGGGTATGGATCGCTTCGACGCACGCCAACGGGTAGTCGGTGACCTGGAAGAGGAGGGCCTGCTCGACAAGGTCGAGCCGCATCTGCTGAAAGTACCGCGCGGTGACCGTACCGGAGTGGTCATCGAACCGATGCTCACCGACCAGTGGTTCGTCGCCATGAGCAAACCAGGCGCCGACGGGAACAGCATAGCCGGCAAGGCACTCGCCTGTGTGGCCTCGGGAGAAATCCGCTTCTTCCCCGAGAACTGGGTCAACACCTACAACCAGTGGCTGAACAACATCCAGGACTGGTGCATCTCGCGCCAGTTGTGGTGGGGACATCAGATCCCCGCCTGGTACGGCGAAGACGGGCAGATCTACGTTGCCCATGACGAAGCCGGGGCAAGCGCACAAGCAGCGGCAGCAGGCTATGAGGGCCGGCTGACGCGCGACCCCGATGTGCTGGACACCTGGTATTCCTCGGCCCTGTGGCCGTTCTCGACGCTCGACTGGACGCCACAATGGCCGGCCGAGAGCAACCCGGCGCTGGATCTTTACTTGCCGTCCACCGTGCTGGTAACCGGTTTCGACATCATCTTCTTCTGGGTCGCACGCATGGTGATGATGACGCGGCACATCACCGGCCGGATCCCCTTCCGGCACGTTTACGTGCACGGCCTGATCCGCGACGCCGAAGGACAGAAGATGAGCAAGTCGAAGGGCAATGTG
>NZ_JAEUOL010000141.1 GCF_016789985.1 Accumulibacter sp. | reverse complement strand
TGCCGTTCCACCGCAGCGAGGACACGAAAAGCCGTTCGGCCACCGCGCCGCCTCCAGCGCTGCTGCGCACTGCGACTCGGTTCCGAAGCGCTGAGCAAACTCTGGCATCGACAAACCGGGTTGAAACTGAATTCGATTCATTGCCATAGCCCTGACCTCCCCGTGATGATGAAGTGCAGGATACGCCCAGCCGGGCTCACCAAATGCGCCCAGCTGACGATTGTTGCTAATCAGGTCAACGAATGAATGGGCTTTCTTGACAGAATCTGAGACATCGAGCAGTCCGACGCCGTTCCCCGAAGCGGAGGCCAACAGATCGCCCGAGCAGCAACGTGCTACGGTCAGCCGGAGCCAGGCCGCCGCGCTCTGACCCGTCTTGAGGCGCGACCCTCCGCAGCCCGCCATCGACCCACGCGCTGAATTCCGCGCAAGGAAGCCTCCCTGGCGCAAGGCGAGCAGCATCCTGTTGCTGCAGACGCGTGAGGAAAGACTTTGATCCTGCATTTCGATACCAGCTTTCTTGCACCGCAGATCCTGCAGGAGACAACGAGCGAAGAGGTGGAGGAATTTATCGCGCTGCTGCCCCGGCAGAGCAGCCCTGGACAATCACTGGAGCCGAATCGAGTTCGCGAGCCTCATCTTGCCGCGCTCCTGCAGGATCAGGCTGCAGGAGCGAGGGAAGTGCACAGGCGAATAGCCGCCAACGATCTCGTCAGCTCTCTGCCTCCAGGGCATCGAGCACGCTTTGCCGCTGCCGGACGCGCTCCTGGAAAGCGGGTAGTGCGGGCCACTGCGCGATATCGATACCGACTGCACGGCCCCAGTCGAGGACGGTGAACAGGTAGGCATCGGCGACGGTAAACCGGTCGCCCAGTAGGTAGTGGCTACTCGACAGGCAATCGGCGACGTAGGCCAATCGGCCGCCGATGCTTTCCCTGAGGCGGGGTTTGTACTCCTCCGGCGTGTCCGGCCGGAACAGTGGAGAGAAGGTCTTGTGCAGCTCGGAGCTGATGAAGGCCAGCCATTCCTGCAAGCGATAGCGTTCGAGCATATACGGACGCGGTGCCAAGCCGCGCTCCGGTATGCGATCGGCAATGTACTGGACGATGGCCGACACCTCGGTCAGGCGGACACCATCCTCGATTTCGAGTACCGGCACGTAGCCCTTGGGGTTGATCGCGCTGAAGCTGCTCCCGTCGGCCAGTTGGCGCCGGCGGATGTCGACGCGCACCAGTTCGAAGCCGAGCCCTGCCTCGCGCAGCGCGATGTGCGCGGCCAGCGAGCAGGTACCCGGAGCGTAGTAGAGCTTGACGTCCAGGCTGCCCGGCAGCGCTTGCGGCACAGGCAGGGATTTCTGCTCCTGTTCCGCCGACCAGGGCAGGCGGGTGATTTCAATGGTCAGGAAGCCGCTGTTGTTGCCGTAGGAAAACGGCGAGTCGTTGGCGAAGAAGTAGAGGCAACCCGCTTCGCTGATCTCGATTTCGCAGCCATTGGGTGTGGCAATCAGACTGCTCTCTTCATCGATGCGCTTGACGCCGTTGATCGTGCTCTCGAGCAGGCCGGTCAGCACGTTCTCCGAGTCGGGATTGTTGGCTTCCAGATCGGGCCGCGGATGGATCGCGGCAACCAGCGCAAACCACGGGCGCTCTTCCAGGCGGCGGCTACCCTCGGCCAGATGCATGAACCAGGCCTTGGATTCGTAGCCGTCGGCACCCGCCGGAGTGCCCTTGTCGATCCACGCGCCACTCGCCTCGATGCGGTATCTCTCGCCGGCGTCGACTTCGATGCCTGACGCGTTCCACCACTTGTGCGCATAGACCGGGAAACGTGTCGAGCCGTCGAGCGGCAGTTTGCGGAAGGGCAGGTGTTCGCGCTCCGATTGCAGCACCTCCTCGGGAGTTTCATCGCCCTTCGGGTAGAAGGCGGCGCAAATCGCGACATCCTCAAGCGCCTTGGGGCGATAGTCGGCGCGTTCCTGCAACCGCAGGAGAACGCTGGGGTGGAGTTCGGCCCGGTCGGGAATCTTGCGTTCCCCGTCCGGGCGCGACCGCCAGGCGAGATTGTGCGTTTCGTCGTGCCGGTCCCCAAGGGGATTCGGCGCCAGCGGCTGGCCGAGTCGATCGGGCGACAGCCGCAAGCCGGCTTCCAGCTCATTCACCTCGTCCATCATCCATTCGAGCGCGATGTCCGAAAGGCCGCAGTGCTCGTAGCCACCACCGACGTCGCCATGGGCACCGGCGAACCAGACCTGCCTGATCCCGGCACGCTCGCTCCACAGCGTCGGACGGAAGTCGGAACGCGCTTCGTCGATGGCCAGGGCCTGGCGAGCGTGCTCGACACGGGAGCTCAGTTCGCGGTCGGCAAACTTCAGGAAGCGCAGTTCCTCGCGATCGATCATGCGCAGGCCATTGAACTGCGGCACGCCGAATTCGCCGACCGTCTCCCACACACCGACCATGCGGATCGGCATGGGATCGTGGTGCTTCCAGAAGCGCACCCCACGTTTCTTGCCGCGATCTTCCTTGTAGGCCAGCCAGATCTGCTCGGCCATGTCGGCGGCGGTATCGTCATAAGCCTCGGCCGGCCAGAGTAGACCGGTGCGGGCGATGAACGCAGCCAGACTGCGCGCCGCCCAGGCGCCACGAGAAAAGCCGAACAGCCAGATCTTGTCACCGCTGCGATACGCCTGCGACACGAGGACGTAGGCGTCGATCATGCAGTCGTGCAGACCGATACCCTGCGTGCTGCCGAGCAGCCCCTGTGTTCGTCCCCCGTTACCGACACTCTTCAGATAGAAAGCAGCGAGTTCCTGATCGCGTTTGACGAGATGGGAGCGGATCGGTCCCTGTTCCTCGACAAACTGTTCGTCGCCGGGCAGCATCTCGAACAGACGATACACATTGGTCTGCTCGATGGGATTGTTCCAGGTGCCGTCCAGGCAAACAACTATCTGTTTGGTCATCGTTCCTCCTCGTTGTCACGGGCGTCGGGGAGCCGTCGCACGACATCGTCGCGCGCACCTGGCGCCGCGTTTTTTCCTCGACTCATAAGCATAGCCTGCTTGCGGGTCGCCTTGCGAGCCTCTGGTACGGCGAACCCTCCTTCTGTGCGATGAACAGGGTGCTCGCGTGGCAGACAGCGCCGGCGTCAAACCAGGGCGCTCCCTGGTGGCTGAACCTGCCGGCCGACCACCTGCCTGCCCGGTCTGGCCGCAAACCGCCTCGCAGGCGGTCGGGAAAAAGCGACGTCGTTGCCGGCACGTCACCCGGTACCGTCGTTCAGCGAGCCTGCGCGCCGCGCGTGTCGGCCAGAGCGGCCGATTCCAGATAATCGACCGCGAGTTGCGCCATTGCCCTCATGCCGACGGCCAGTCCCGCCTCGTCGACGTGGAAGCGCGGCGAGTGGTTAGGCGCAGTCTGCTTCGGGTCCATGCCCCTGGCGGTGACACCGACGTAGAAGAAGAGGCCGGGAATCACTTCCTGGTAGAACGAGAAGTCTTCGGAAACGGTCTGCTTCGGATCGAGCAGCAGGTTGCCGTCACCGGCGACACGCCGTAGCGTCGGCAGCATGCGCTCGGTCAACCGCTCGTCGTTGATCGTGACCTTGTAGGGCGAATCGATCGTCACCTCGGCGCTGGCACCGGCGCTCTCGGCGATCAGGCGAGCCTTGCGCCTGATGCGTTCGTGGATGTCGCGCTTCATCCCCTCGTCGTAAGTGCGGAGGGTGCCGCTGAGCTCGACACTTTCGGGGATGATGTTGGCGCGGTTGCCACCCTGGATGCTGCCGATCGACATGATCGTTGGCTCCAGCGTCACATCAACCTGCCGGCTGGCAATCGTCTGCAGTCCGAGAATGATCTCGGCGGCGGTGACGATCGGATCGACACCCGCCCACGGTTTGGCCCCGTGGGTGCCGCGGCCGCGCACGACGATGCGCAGAATGTCGGCCGCCGCCATCGCCGGACCGGGGCGGTAGGCCAGTTTCCCGACGGTATGGCGGTTGGTGACATGCAGCCCGAAGATGGCCTGTGGACGTGGGTTGTCGAGCACGCCCTGGCGAACCATCAGCGCGGCGCCGCCATCCTCGCCCGCCGGTGGCCCTTCCTCGGCCGGCTGGAAGATGAACTTGACCGTGCCCGGCAGATCCGCCCGGATGGCGACGAGAATCTCCGCCACCCCCATCAGGATCGCCGTGTGCGCATCATGCCCGCAGACGTGGGCCACCCCGACTTCCTTGCCTTCATCCACCGTTTTCACCTGCGAGGCGAATGGTAGTCCGCTCTCCTCGACCACCGGCAGCGCATCCATGTCGGCGCGCAGCGCCACCACCGGCCCGGACCGACCGCCGCGCAGCAGGGCGACGACTCCGGTGTGTGCCACACCGGTCGTCACCTCCAGGCCGAGGTGACGCAGGTGATCGGCCACCAGCTTGGCCGTTCGCAGCTCGCGGTTGCCCAGTTCCGGATGCTGGTGGATGTCGCGCCGCCACTCGATCACCCTCGGCTCGATCTCCACCGTGCGGCGCTCAATCTCTGCGGCGAGCGGCTCGCCAGCAAACGCCAACGTGGAGACGACGGGTGTCAGGGCCAGTCCGAGAGTCAGCAGAAGTGCCAAGCGTGGATCAAAGGGCATGGTGATGGCTCCTGTCGACGATGTAGGCGGGGAGGAATGGTCATCTCGCGTGACCATCCTACGCTCACGGGCACCCCATCCGCGGGCAGTATCAGGATATCATGCCCGATCGATGAACCGCTGCAATCCGGCCAGCAAGCCATCATGGCACGCGGAACCTGTACCATAATGTTGTGATCGAAGGCGTTTTCCGGAGTCCAGCCGCGTGTCCAAGCTATTTGTCGGGCCGTTGATCGCCTACCTTGCCCGCCTGCGCTTCCCCACCTTGTTCGCCGTTACCGCCGTGCTGTTCATCGTGGACTCCTTCATCCCGGATGTCATTCCGTTCATCGATGAAATCCTGCTCGGTCTGGGAGCCGCCCTGCTCGGGGTCTGGAAGAAACGCCGGGACGCGGGTTCGACGCAACCGCCCGCCAGTGGCTAGCCCCTGCCGGCGGAGTCGGCCAGCAGCTGCGCATGCGGCACCCGATCTTGAGACCGTGCCACCCACTCGCCCCTGTCCTCCGACTTGGCCGATCCGCGAGCGGGCGATCGCGGTCCTGCAACTGCGGCCTGGCCAAGTGGTGCTCGATCAGACCGCGTTGCTTGACCTGCCCGATGACGGCGGCGCTGCCGGCAACCGAAACACCATTGGCAGATGCCGCCAGTAGGATAGAACCGGCCGCACGGCAGACCGACGAAAGACCACCGGGCCGGCGATCCGGAATCAAGACGCAGCGGGCGCGGCCTGGCCGCCCCTTACCACCCATCACTTTTAATGTAATCTCTGATTATTACGAGGCAACACATTGAGAGACGATGGGAAAGACAGATAAGTTAGCGGACGAGGTACGGTTTGGTCTGGAAGAGGCCCTCCCTGGGATGCGCAAGACGAT
>NZ_JAEUOL010000132.1 GCF_016789985.1 Accumulibacter sp. | reverse complement strand
AGAGCGGGCAGCAGGAAGGCTCGGCTGAACAGGCTCCATTGCCCTCCTTCCTGGGGCAAAATCCGGGCTGCGACGGCTTGCGGTTTACCGGGCAGCGCCGCCACTCCGGCGACCAGACCGCCACCCTGTTCCTGCATCAGCCAGGCGACCTGCGCCAGCAAATACGAGTGTCCATCGTGCGGGCAGATCGACAGGAGCTGCCCTGCTTCGATCCGCCTTCCCGCAACCGAGCGCAGCAGGCGAAATCCGTTGGCACACTGATCCAGTACTTCCCAGCTGTCCAGGCCAAGTCCGAGCTGGGCCTGACGAACTTCCAACACCTGCGTCGGATCGAGCATGTGGCGAAAGGCGAACAGGGTATCGAACTCCTGACGAGAATACGCGCGTTCGCTCTCCGGTTGGCCGAATTCCCTGCCCGAGATATGGAAGTGCATTCCGGCGAATCCGGAACACACTTTTGACGTGCCTGCCGCACTGTGGCGGCGGAACCTGCGTCCTGCCCGAAGCAGGCACCACGGTCTGTAGAGACGTCCGAGCAAGTGTTGGCACTGCACACTGGTGCAGTCTTCCCCGAGGCCGAGCTGTGCCGGCGAGATTCTCTGCTGCAGTTGCAACCTTGCCTGACTCATCTGCATTGCCAGCCTTGAGCTGTCCAGGCGCCGAACGTTTTCCGCCTGTCGGCATTGCCCTGCACCACGCAGACCGGCATCGTACATCAGGTCGACGACCAGTCCTGGCAGGGGTTCTCCCGCGGCAGGCGGATGAAGACTTACCAGTGGCGCCCAGATGCTGGCCCAACGTCGTGTCAGATTCAGATCGCTGATCGACAGGCTGTAAGGTCCGGCGAGTTCAAGCAGCAGCAGGCCAACGGTGGCGGCCGTGCAGTGGGTGCTCCGGCCGTGCGCATCGAGGGAATCAGCAACCGGCAGCGTGGCAATTCCCCACTCCTCGGCACTGGCATAGTAGCCATGCAGATTCAGCCACAAGCCCTGCGGGAGTTGCTGGCGGGCGCGATAGTGTTCGACGATCGCCATCCCGGTGTAGTAGATACAACGGTGCAGTATCAGGGCCAGGCGTTCGGCCTGCCCCGGGCGGTCGTCGGGACCCTGCAGGTGCGCGCAGTGTGCATAGGCGCGCGCAGCTTTCAGCCAGGTGGCCACGACCTGCCGGAAAGCACTCTCTTCAGACTGTCCCAGCGGCAGTGCCTTGTTGGTGTAGCGCCGAGCCAGCTCTTCCTCGATGAAACAAAGGGAAATGCGCGTCTGCTCCAGGAGCTGCAGATAGACTTCGCCGGTTGGGGGCGCTTGCAGCAAACTGTCGAGAAAGTGGTTGATTTCCAGCTCGGCGCGTTCCGAATTGGCCAGGGGAAGCCGCGAGAGAATCTCGAAACCAGTATCCAGGTCTGCGATTCTCAGCGTCGCAGGGGCTTCGGCAAGATCTGTACTCATGGTGTTCTCTCCTTTGTCCGCCATGAGCGGACTACTTGGTACGCAAGGCGGTAATGATTTCATCACTCAATTGACGCCCGCCGACCGCTTTGCGGCAAGGCGATTTCACGCGTTGTGGGACAGCCCATACCGGATTGGGAAAATGCCGGTCATCGCGCCAGCGCGGGATGAGGTGCCAATGCAGATGCGGCGTCATGTTGCCGAGGCTTGCCAGATTGACCTTGTCCGGCTGGTAGAGGATGCGGATGGCTTTCTCGACACCAAACAGGACGTTCATCAAGCGGAGCCTGTCCTGCTCGGGCAGGTCGGTCATCTCGCGCACATGGCGGTTCAGGATGACCCGGCAGAAGCCAGGATAATCGGGGTCGCCCACCATGACCACACGACACAGGTCGCTCTCCCACACCACCTCGCCACCGGGTGATTGGCACAGCTCGCAATCCTCCAATCCGTGTTCAAGCACCTGCCGACTCCTTGCTGATCTACGGGCGCCGATGCGCCGTCATGACGCGAACGATACGCAGGCGTGACGGCGAGCGTTAGGAAATAGGTCACAGAAGGAAGAAGCGGGCCAAGCGGCGTGGCAGGACGTTGCCTACCGGGCTGCGTTCGTAGTCGATGCCGCGCATCTCGAATGCATCGCCTTTGCGCCGACGCGAGAATCCGAAACGAAAGTCTTCCCCTCCGGCGAAAGGAGCGGGCGCCAGTTTCTCTCGTCGGTACGAGCTGCCGTCATAGGTGGCGTACACCTTGTACCGTTCAACGATTGCGTGCGGCTGCATTGCCGCCCGGAACTTCGGGATCTGGCGTTCCTGCAGTTCGCCGAGCGCCTCGCCATCTGCAATTCCGCTGTAGAAGACCGGGCGGTCGGGCGGCAATCCTTCGATGGTCCAGGTCTCGCTCTTCTGCACCGCACCGGGCGACGGCCTGTTCCAGGCTCCGTCGACGCTAGCCGATATCGTGTCGCGCACGATCACCTTGCCAGGCTCAGCCTTCGACATTGCGGCGCAGCCCGACAGCAGCGCCAGCAAATCGAGGAACAGTCAAGGTGACATCTCAACCTTCTTCCAGGAGATAACCCCGGATCACCTCGACATCCTCTCCCTCCGGTTTGCGGCGGCGGCGAACGGCAGGCAAAGAAAGATCGCCCAAAGCAAGTGGCGGATCGGACCACGCAGTGCCATAAGCTCTCCGCAGGTTACGCCTGGCCGCAGTCGGATGCATGCGACAAGCCATTGATAGTGAAAATGATTTGTCGTGCTGTCCGCCCGGGAGTCGACCCCTGAGGGCTGCGTGCCGGGGATGCGTGGGATTGACCGGGACCGGTCGGTCGCCTGCCAGGTCTCACTCGGAATACCGCCAGCGACTGGTCGCCACCCCGTCGTAAATGGTAGAGCGGCGTCAGGTCATGGGCGGACGGCGCCGCCTCCCGCCCTTTCAGGACTGGACCAGGGTAGTGAGCCCGCGCCGGGCGACTCCGTTGTAAAGTTGGCGTGGGCGGGCGATCCTGTATTCGGGATCGCTCAGCATCTCCTCCCACTGCGCCATCCAGCCCGCCGTGCGCGCTAGTGCGAGGGTGCAGGCGAACATCGACGGGGGAATGCCAAGCGCCTTCTGGATTAGACTACCGTAAAAGTCCACAGTGGGTTGGAGCTGCTGCTCGACACAGTAGGGATCTTCGAGCGCAATCCTTTCGATCGTCCTCGCCAGTTTGAACAGGCGGCTTTGCTCCAGCCCCAGTTCACGCAGCACGTCGTCACAAGCCTGGCGCATCACGTTGACGCGCGGATCATGCTGTCTGAAAACCCGCTGACCAAAGCCAGGCAGGCCTGCGCCGCCACCACCGTCCCGTTCGCGGACCAGGGTGACGAAGCGGGTGGCCCGTGCGGCATCGCCAATCTCCTCGAGCATGGCCAGACAGGCCTCGCTGGCTCCTCCGTGTGCCGGCCCGGACAGACAGGCAATGGCGGCCGAAACACAGGCGAAAGGATTGGCACCAGAGGAACCGGCCATGCGCACCGTCGCGGTTGCCGCGTCCTGTCCGTAATCGGCGTACACCGTCAACAGCCGATCCAGTGCGCTCGCCAGCACGGGGTTTGGCCGATATTCCTGGCGTGGGGTGGCGAACATCATGTAGAGGAAGTTGTTGCTGTAGTCGAGGTCAGGACGTGGCCGCATGAACGGCTGTCCGATCGAGTACTTGTGAGCCATGGCGACGATCGTCGGCATGCGCGCGACAATACGATGGAAACTGAGGGTTCTTTGCGCCGCATCCGAGACGTCGGCCGCCTCATGATGAAAGGCCGACAAGGCGCCGACCACGCCCACCATCACGGCCATCGGACGCGCGTCCCGTCGGAAGCCCTCGTAGAACTTGACCATCTGTTCGTGAACCGGCGCATGTCGCGCAATGGCCGCGCGGAAGCCGGTCAATTGCCCAGCGTTCGGCAACTCGCCATGTCTCAGGAGATAGGCCACCTCGAGAAAGTTGCAGCGCTCGGCGAGCTGCTCGACCGGGTAACCGCGATAAAGCAGTTGCCCCTGCGCGCTGTCGACAAAACTGATTCCCGACTTGCAGCCAGCCGTCGATGTGAAGCCAGAATCGTATGCGAAACAGCCTGTACGTGCGCCGAGGCTGCGAATGTCCAGGCAATCGCTGCCATGCGTCGAAACCAGCAAGGGAAGCTGAACCGCGGCCTCGCCGCTGATGGTCAATGTGGCCTGCTGCTGCCTGTTCATGGCATGCCTCCTTGTCGGATGCCCAGTCCTGGGGCCTGTCGCCCTTCTGACGCACCGCTGCTGTGCTCAGCACCGTTGCGCAATCACCTCGACCGCCCTGCCGGCAAGTCTCCCGGACAAGTCGGAACCCTTGCTGCAGGCGGCGGAGCCAGGTCATGAACGGCAAGCTGTCACGCCCGGGCCGTCATGGCTCATCAGAGAAAGCAAGAGACATACCACACCGGAGTTTTGCTCGCACGCTTCTTGCTTGGATTGACTGTGATCAATCGGGAAGCGGCGGCAGGGCGGACCACGCCCGTCTGGCTGCAGCAGGTTTGCCGGTCGCGTCTAGCGGACCCCGAAACAGTGGAGCACAACAAGATGATGAAGACACCGTTGGTTCTTCCCTGGCTGGCGCAGCGGGCTGGCGTGAGCGAGGAGCGTGCCGAAGAGTTATGGCACGAGGCAAATCGTCAAGCGGAAGCGATGACCGGCGAGCGGAACACCTCCTGCTACTGGGGGGCGGTGGTCGCAATCCTGAACGACCTGCTGGCCGGGGAGGCTTGGCGGCCGCAATGCGCGCTTGCCTGGCCGTGGCTCTTGCTGTGGCGCGGCATCGAGCAATGGTCCTGGCTGTTGCAGCGCTGCCTGTCACCCAGCGGTTTGCCGCCGACCTGGCGCACCCGTCGGCTGGCCATGGGCGGCGGGTTGCAATGACTCCCGCAGCATCGATGCGCCAGTTCCTGATCGGCTTGCTCAAGACGCGGCTGCAGGAGGGGCAGCGCCAGATCAGTCAGCGCTTTCTTGCCGAAGGAGACGCCGCACGGCTGTTGCGCGAGCGCTGCCAACTGATCGACCAGGTTCTCTGCGATGTCTGGCGCGATCTGGCCTTCCCTGATTCGTTGGCCCTGATCGCGGTGGGTGGCTATGGCCGCGGCGAACTGTACCCGGCGTCGGATATCGATCTGCTGATCCTCCTGCCGGAGGTGGCCGATCAGGTGCTGACCGCGCGCCTCGAACAATTGATCTGCACCTTGTGGGACATCGGTCTGGAAACCGGCCACAGCGTGCGCACCATCGAGCAGTGCCTGGAAGAGGCAGCGGGTGACATCACGGTGCAAACCGCGATGATCGAGGCTCGCTTGCTGGTCGGCAGTGCGCGGCTGTTTGACGGCTTCTCGTCGATTCTCCAGAGCAGCCTGGACCCCCGCGTCTTTTTCCAGACCAAGCGGGCCGAGCAGGACGACCGCCATCAGCGTTTCAGCGACACCCCCTACAGCCTGGAGGCGAATTGCAAGGATGGGCCCGGTGGTCTGCGCGATCTGCAGCTCATTCTCTGGATTGCGCAGGCTGCCGGCTACGGCAAATGTTGGCGGGATCTCGAACGGCGTGGCTTCATTACCGACGAGGAGGAGCAACTGCTGGTGGACTGCGAGGGATTCCTGCGCCACCTGCGGACGCAGCTTCATCTGCATGCCGGACGCCGCGAGGATCGCCTGCTCTTCGAGTATCAGACGCCACTGGCCGAAAAGCTGGGTTTTGTCGCCAGCGACACGCGCCGCTCCAGCGAGCTCCTGATGCAGCGCTACTACCGGAAGGCGAAGACGGTCACCCAGATCTGCGCGATCTTGTTGCAGAACATGGCGGCCGCACTCTTCCCGCCGCCCGATGAGCCGCCCCTGCCGATCAATGAGCGGTTCCAGAACGCCCACGAGTTCCTCGACGTGGTGCGCGAAGAGGTCTTTCTCGCGACGCCGTCGGCCATTCTCGAAGCTTTTCTTCTGCTTCAGCAGCATGCCGAGCTGAAGGGGATCAGCGCGCGCGCGCAACGGGCTCTGTGGCGCGCCCGCAAGCTGATCGACGAAGATTTTCGACTTCAGCCGGAGAACCGGGCGCGATTCCTGCAGCTCTTTCAGCAGGAGAG
>NZ_JAEUOL010000124.1 GCF_016789985.1 Accumulibacter sp. | reverse complement strand
GGCCTCACCGGCGCGGGCGGCTTCGATTGCCGCGTTGAGCGCCAGCAGATTGGTCTGATCGGCGATTTCCTTGATCAATTGCACGATGCCGCCGATCTGCTGTGCGCTGCCCTGCAGGCTGAGCACCTGGTTGAGCGCCTGCCGGGAGCGCTCGGCCAGGTGGTTGAGTTCGTCGCTAATGGCGTGAACCGCGTCGTGACTGCCGGTTGCCGCGCTGGCAGCGGAGGCGGTCTGCTGCTTCTCGTTGCGCAGACCTTCGGCGAGTGCCGCCAGGGTCTGCTGCGACTCGCACAGCGATTGCCGATACGAGCGGAAGGCGGCAAAGAGACGCTGCTGCTCGGTCGCGTGTCCGCTCATTCGTTTGTGCTCCTGCCCCTGTTGTTCATTGTGCGCCTGGGCCGCAGCAAGCTGCTCCCGCAACCCGGCATTCTCCGACTCGAGCGCGCCGATGCGCTGCTCCAGTCCACGAATCTTCGCCCCGCTGCCGAACATCATTCGTTCTCCCCATTGACGTCTGGTCTTGCCAGACCGGCCCCCCGCTGGCCGGCAAGAGTGCCACGGCTTCCAATGGGCGCCAAGGATACACAGAGCAGCCTTGGGATGGTCAAGTTTGCGTGCCTGCAGCATGCAAAAAAACAAAAAGGCCTCGCGATTGGCACGGTCGGGCAGGTTTGACAACGGTTCGGCGCCACCCATGCCGGACTGCGTCCCGGTGCCTGCCCGCGCGGTGGCGCTCGGTGAGGCACTGAAACATCTCGTTACAAGAGCATGGTGCTCGGATCGACCGGCGGCGCGTTGGATGCTTATCTCCCGGGGAGTTTCCGAAATGAAAATGCTCATTCCCGCACTGCTTGTCGCTACCACGCTTGCCGGTTGCGTCGTGGCTCCTGCCCAGCCGGCGTACGCACCACCCGGGCCCGGCTACTCCTACCCACCCGCGGTGATCGTTGCGCCGCCGCGCGTCTACGTCGAGCCGCCGCTGGTGATCGTGCCGGGCAGGCCTTATCCAAGACATGGGTATGGCTACTGGTCCCGGCGCGGCTATTACTGGTAGCCAGGCAGTCCGGCGGCGGCGCACGAGGGTGCCCGGACAGGTGTCGTACGGTTCATGTCCGCTTATTGCGGCTGGTGGCAGTCGGCGAGTTTTTCGATCCGCTGCCGATGAACGGCTGGCAGCCAGGCAGCGGCGCTGCCGCGACCCGGAATCCGGCAGAGTGGTGCGATTTCGACCAGGGGTGCGAGGACGAAGGCACGCAGGTGCATGCGTGGGTGGGGCAGGGTGAGCCGGGTGCTGGCGAGCACCAGGTCGTCGTAGAGCAGCAGGTCGAGGTCAAGGGTGCGCGGCGCATGATGAAACTCGCGTCGCCGACCAAATTGCCGCTCAACGGCAAACAGCGCGTCGAGCAACTGCTGCGGATCGAGCCCGGTGGCGAGAGCGGCCACGGCATTGACGAAGTCGGGCTGGCCACGGATGCCCACCGGTGCCGTGCGGTAGAGTGAGGAGAGCTGCAGCAGACGTGAGTCGGGCAGCTCGGCCAGTGCCTCGCCGGCGGTTCGAACCTGCTGTACCGGCGCGGCGAGGTTGGCCCCCAGCGCGACGAAAGCCAGGTGCGTGGTGTCAGTCGGCATGGCGGGCCGCAGGAGGCGGATGAAGAGAGGTGTGCGGGCAGCGCAGGGGGCCGTCGGGACGCCTGGCGCGGCGGGCGAATGGCACCGGATGTTGCATCATTCGGGCGCGCTGTCCGGCGTCACGTCGGTCGTCGGGCGCCGCCGTCGGCGCTTCCTTGCCGTGCCGGGCGCTTGCGGCAGCAGCATCGCCGCGCGGCCCTCGTCGCTGGCATGGAGGAAATCGGTCCACCATTCGCCGACTTCGTTCCCGACCTCGCCCGACCCGACACGCAGCAGCAGGAAATCGTAACCGGCCTTGAAGCGAGGTTGCTGCAGGACACCGTAGGGCCGTTTGCCGCTGCGCTGCTCGAAACGTGGTTGCAGCGCCCAGATATCCTTGATGTCGCCGGCAATCCGCCGGGTGATGGCCAGTTTTTCGGCCTGCACGTCGAGCACCTCGTCCATCGCCTGGAAGAGTGACGGGATGGCCGGCTCGCCGGCCGCCTTGAGCGGTTCCCACTTGCTCAGTACTTCGTGCCAGAGCAGGGTCGCGAAGAGAAAGCCGGGTGATACCGGTTTGCCTTCGCGCACGCGGCGATCGGTACTCCCGAGCGCCAGGGTGACGAAACGTTCGCCGAGCGCCTGGTCGAGGATCACGTCGAGCAGCGGCAGCAGGCCGTGGTGCAGTCCCTCCTCGCGCAGTTGCGTGACGCAACGCACGGCGTGGCCGGAAGTGAGCAGCTTGAGAATTTCGTCGAACAGGCGGGAGGGTGGCACATTTTCGATCAGGCTGCCCATCTCGCGGATCGGTCGCCGTGCCTCGGGATCGATCGCCAGTCCGAGCTTGGCGGCCAGCCGGACGGCACGCAGCATGCGCACCGGATCCTCCCGGTAGCGGGTCTTCGGGTCGCCGATCATGCGCAGGGTCTTCTGCTGCAGGTCGGCAACGCCATGATGGTAATCGACGATGGTCTCCGAGGTCGGATCGTAGTACAGGGCGTTGACCGTGAAATCGCGGCGTGCCGCATCCTCGGCCTGGCTGCCGAAGACATTGTCGCGCAGCACCCGGCCCTGATCGTCGACCTGCGCCTTGTTGCCGCCCTGTTCGCCGTGATGGCCGCGGAAGGTGGTGACTTCGATGGTTTCAGCGCCCATGTTGACGTGCACGATCTGGAAGCGGCGGCCGATGATGCGGGAACGGCGGAAGCAGTGGCGTACCTGTTCCGGTGTGGCGTTGGTGGCGACATCGAAGTCCTTGGGGGTCAGGCCGGCCAGCAGGTCGCGCACCGCGCCGCCGACGATGAAGGCCTGGTAACCGTTTTCCTGCAGGGTCTCGACGGTCCGCCGGCAGGCGCGGCTGATCTCCTCACGCTGCAGGCCGTGCTGGGCGACCGCGATGACCGCCGGTTCGTTCTGCTTGCCGGGCTTCTTGCGTCCAAGGACGCGGGATATGAACTTGCGGATCATTCGCTCTCTTCTTCTGCCGGTGCTGTTGCCCCGGCATGATAGAGGATATCCATTGGTTTGCCGTCGGTGATGGGGGTTGCGCTAGGTCAGAAGGCTCAGGATCGGCCAGCCGGTGGCGTTGGCGTGGGCGCTCAGGGTCGGATCAGGGTCCACCGCCACCGGGTTGCTGACCCTCGACAGCAAGGGCAGGTCGTTGAGCGAATCGCTGTAGAACCAGCTGCGCTCAAAACTGCTCCACCACAGCCCGATCGCTTCCAGCCAGGCTTCGACGCGAATGATCTTGCCTTCGCGGAAGGACGGCAGACCGCGTGGCTTGCCGGTGAACTGGCCGTTCTCCTGTGCCGGGATGGTGGCGATCAGGTGCGCGATCCCGAACTCGCGGACGATCGGGCCGGTGACGAAGCTGTTGGTCGCGGTGACGATGGCACACAGCGCACCGCGTTCGATATGCTCGCCGACCAAGGCGCGCGCCTTGCGGCTGACCAGCGGCAGGATGTGGCGGGCCATGAACTCGCGCTGCCAGATGTCGAGCTGGGCGCGTGGGAAGCGCGACAGCGGCTGCAACTGGAAGTCGAGAAAGACGTCGATGTCGAGCGTACCGGCCTTGTACTGTTCGTAGAATTCCAGGTTGCGCGCCTCGTACAGCGTGCGGTCGAGGATTCCCTTGCCGATCAGGAACTGGGCCCATTCAAAGTCGCTGTCCCCGGCGATCAGGGTGTTGTCGAGGTCGAAGAGGGCGAGATCCATGGGGGTGCTTTCGGGCAGGTCAGAGGTCCAGCGGGGTCTGCA
>NZ_JAEUOL010000066.1 GCF_016789985.1 Accumulibacter sp. | reverse complement strand
CACCGCTGCGCTCTCCGGCGGCAGCAATCTCGCCACCGCCCTGTCCTTGAATGCTTGTCCGTATCGTGCCAACTCGTTCTTCCATCATCGCCCCCTGTTCATCGGTTCTATCGGGGCGACAACTATTCTGACGCGGGGGGTTGGCCTGGGGTCCGCCGCTGTGGGAGATCACCGATGCCGAGCAGGGCGAGTTCGACCCGTCAGCTCAACCGGCACCGGACTACCAATTCGATCAGCGCATCGCCTGGTAAAGGCCGCACGAAGACGATCCGATCCGATCGGGCTCGTCAGGGACCGCTTGCACCCTGGGTCACCGCGGCGGCCTTGTCGGCCACCGCGGCGACCCATGGCCATCATGGCCATCCTGGTGCTGCGGTTCTGGCGGGGTTTTCAGGCTCCGTCGGCACGCTTTCCCCAAATCACGACTGCTGTCAGGGCCTAACAGAGCCTGGAACACTTGCGGAAGTGGCGTTGGGTTGGATCTCCTATCCTTAAATCGGCTGCAACTCAAACAGCAGCGCGCGCCAGGAGCGGTCGAAGCCACTGGCATCAATCAGATAGCCGAGCAGCGTGGCGTGCGCAGCCGGCGCCTCATTCCCTTTCATGGTCACCACCGCCCGGCCGCCGACGCCATCGTCTTCGCCTGCCCGGAATACAACTACTCGCTGGCGCCGGCGGCGGTATGGGGACCTCACGCTCCCAGTATCACCTGCGCCAGGTCTTCCTCAACCTGCACCTGCTGAGTAAGCCGGAGGTGTTCTCCAACGCCTTTGCCGGCGGTTTCGACGCCGATGGCAACCTGATCGACGAAAAGATCGCCGCCCTGATCGGCAGCCAGATGCAGGCGCTCGCGGAGTGGACGCGCCGGATCAGGGGCTGACGTTGGCGGCCGGCGCGGCCAGCGCACGGCGCAGGCCGCGCATCAGCATGCCGACAACGGGAAGCTTCAGGTAGAGTTCTTCGGCTGCGTCCCAGTAGTCGCGGTGGTAATTGACCTTGCCGGCGGCGTCGAATCTGAGATGGGAAACGCCGTGGATGACCTGCGTCTCGCCCCCGCCCCAGCGCGCCGCCCGAAAGCTGAAGGTCCAGATGAGCATGGCGCCGCCGTCATCGACCACTTTTTCAGTAACGATGAAGCGTGGCTCGCCGACCTGCTCGAACATGTGGGCGAAGATGCGCTGGACGGCGGCGACGCCGCGCACCTCGTTGAATGGATCCTTGAAGCAGGCATCGGCGCTGTAGAACTCGGGGAAGCGGGCGACGCTTTCCGGCGTCAGGCCATGGAAAAATTCGATCAGGGCATCGAGGTTCATGTCAGTTTCCGGTCAGGCGGCGGACCAGCGGAAAATACAGGCCGTAGGGCAGCAGCGCGAGCAACTTCATGACGCAGGTGAAACGCTTCGGGTAGTGGATCTCGAAATTGCCCGTCCGCAAGCCGTCGACCGTGGCCAGCGCCGCCGCCTCCGGGGTCAGCAGGGCGGGCATGGCAAAATCATTCCTCGCGGTGAGTTGCGTGGCGACGAAGCCGGGATTCACGACCCAGACGCCGATTCCCTGCGGCGCCAGATCGAGATGCAGGCATTCGGCGAAGTGGATCAGCGCCGCCTTGCCCGGCCCGTACGCCAGCGCCTTGGGCAGGCCGCGGTAGCCGGCGACACTGGCGACGAAGGCGATGCCGCCACCGGGCGGCAGGTCGGGCAACACCGTCGCGGCGAGGCGCATGGCAGCGTTGAAATTGACGGTAACCACCTTCTCGGCGACCGCCAGGTCGAAGTCTGCGGCGCGCATCGGCACGTAATCGCCAGCCAGGTAGATCACCAGGTCGACGCCGCTCCAGGCCGCGAGCAGGCTCCTGCGCGCGCCCGCCAGGCTGGCCGTGTCGGTGGCGTCGCAGGGTAGCAGCAAAGCCCCCTCGATGCCCAGCCCGCGCAACTTGTCTTTGCTGCGCGCGGAAAGCGCGACGCGCGCGCCGCGCCGCGCCAGTTCGCCGGCCAGCGCGGCGCCGATCCCGCTGGACGCGCCGACCAGCCAGACGCGCTTGCCGGACCAGTTGATGAGTTTCGGGTTCATCGCTTGACGAAGGTCAGCGTGACTTCGCCGAGATCGAAGCCCCACTTGCTCATGTAGGAGCGGTTCAGCATCACCTTGTCATCCATCAGGAACATCCAGTCGTCGAAATCGACGTTGTACACCTTGCCGTCGACCGGCAGCGCCAGCACATAACGCCAGCGCAGGGCATTGCCGGCAACCTCGCCGATCGCCTCGCCGACGACATCGTCGGCCGTGCCGCGAAAGGTGCCATCCGCCTGCTTCGTCAGAGTCCACACGCGGCGCGAAGTGGTGCCGTCCGACCAGCTGAAATGCTCGTCGAGGACGCCGGTATCGCCCGTCCACCGGGCGTCGATGACGACATGGAAGCGCTTCTGCACCTCGCCGCCCCGCCCTTGGAAGATGCCCCAGGCTTCGAGCGTGCCGTTCAGGTAGGTCTTGAGGTCGAGGGTCGGCCGTTCGGCGCGGTACTGCTCGACCCCCTTCGAGGCGCAGGCGGTCAGGCCAAGGGCGAAGGCAATGACGAGGAGGAATTTCATGTCAGATCTCCAGGGAATGGCGCCAGCGCCAGAGCAGCGCTCCGGCCAGCGCCTTGAAAGCCAGGGGCAACAGGGCATAGGCGAAAGTCAGCGAAGACAATCCGTCGCCACCGCTCGGCTCGTAGCCGAGCAGGGCGAGGAGCGGCAGGGCCAGCCCGGCAGCCAGGGCCAGGTTGAGCTTGGCAACGAAGTTCCAGACACCGAAGCAGGCACCGGCCTGCCCCTGCCGCTCGCCGAGATCGGCGGCGATGGCGGCGGGCAGGGCCAGGTCGGCACCGAGCGCCAGCCCGGAAGCGACGCAGATCGCGGCGAAGGGCCAGAGGTCGCCGGCGCCGAGAAGGCTGGCGCCGGCGAAGGCGATGATCGACAGGCCCACGGCCGCCAGCCAGGCATGAACACGCCCGAAGCGCGCCGACAGGTTGACCCAGAGCGGCAGCGAGGCGGCGCCGGCGACGAAATACAGCGCCAGCAGCGGGCCGCTCGCCCGCTCTAGTTCCAGCACGTCGGCGACGAAGAAGAGGAACAGCGTGGCCGGCAGGGCGGCGGCGATGCCATTGGCGACGAAGACGCCGAGCAGGCGGCGGAAGGCACTGTCGTTGATGACCAGGCGCAGGCTGGGCAGCAGCGGCTGTCGCGGCGCATGCACCGGCTGGCCGGCGCCGACCCGGCTGAAGGTCGTGACCGCCGCGATCAGCAGCAACGGCGGCAGGACCCAGGAGAGGCGCCTGATCCCTTCGCCGAGATCGCTGGCCAGCAACGCCGGCAGAGCGGCGGCGAGGACGACGCCGACCAGCCCGAAGCCCTCGCGGGCCGCGGTCAACCGCGTGCGCTGGGCGGAAGTGCTGCCGACATCTGCACCCCAGGCCTGGTAGGCGACCGAGGCGGCCGAAAAGCCGAGGTAGGTCAGCGCCAGCGAGCCGGCCAGCCAGAGTGCCACGTGGTCGACCGGCGGGTTGAGCAGGGCGACGAAGCCGGCGGCGAAGGGCACGAGGGCCAGCGCCACCATGGTCGGGCGCGGCACGCGATCGGCAAGCCAGCCCAGCCACGGATCGATCCCGGCATCGAGCAGCCGCGTGCCGAGCAGGATGGCGCCGAGCAGTGCGAGTTCCAGCCCGGCCACCTCGGCATAGAAGCGCGGCACATGGACATAGATCGGCAGCGCCGCGAAGGCCAGCGGCAGACCGAGCAAGCCGTAGGCGAGAGTGCGGCCGGCGGCCATCGCCTCACGAGCCCTGGCGCTTGAGCAGCGCGGCGCGCAGATCGGGAGCGCTGGTTCTGGAATCGAGCCAGATGGCGAAGAAGGCCCGGGCAAAGTCGGGATCGTCGATCGACCCGATGCTGCGGTCGTTGAAGTAGAAGTGCGCGGCATCGGGCATCTGCACGCCGACGATATGGTCGCCGGGCCGGACATCGGGAAAGATCACGACCATCCGTTCGCCCCAGCCCTTGAGTCGCGCCTCGTCGGCAACGCCGAGATTGCGGATCTCCTTGACGCTGGCTTCGGCGATGTCGCGCCCGCTGATATTCCGCTTGTAGGTCAGCTTGAGCGCCAGCGGCGGACGCAGCGGATCGTCACCACCGGCCCACAGTGCCGCCTCGTAGACCAGGAAGCCGAAGCGGCGGAATTCGCCGCTGCCCCAGCGCCGCAAGCCGGCCGTGGGTGTCTCGGTCGCCGGTCCGGTCATGGCGAAGCTCGCCAGCGGGGATGCGGCGAGGGCCAGCAACAGGCGGCGCCTAGTGATGAGTGAGTTCGAAATGGACGACATCGATGCTCCCGGCGAGGAAACCGGCCTCGCAGTAACCGAGATAAAGACGCCATAGGCGGCGGAACTGCTCGTCAAAACCGAGCGCGGCGATCTGCGGCCAGTTGGCCTCGAAGGCGCGGCGCCATTCGCCCAGGGTGCGCGCGTAGTCGGCGCCAAACGCGTATTCGCCGCGCACCGCCAGGCCCTGTTTTGCCGCGGCGGCGCGGAATGCCGGGCGCGACGGCAGCATGCCGCCTGGAAACACGTATTGCTGGATGAAGTCGGTGCCCTTGCGGTAGTCGGCGAACAGGTCGTCGCGGATCGTGATGCTCTGGACCACCGCCCGGCCGCCCGGCTTGAGCGCCCGCGCGACGGTGCGGAAGTAGGTCGGCCACCAGCGCTCGCCGACGGCCTCGAACATTTCGATCGAAACGATGTGGTCGAACTGCTCGCGCGTGTCGCGGTAGTCCTGCAGCCGGAGATCGGCTTGCGGCACCCGCTTTCGCGCCCATTCGAGCTGTGCCGGCGAGAGGGTCAGGCCGGTGAGCTGCAGTCCTTCCGCGACCGCGAGTTCTGCGAAGCCGCCCCAGCCGCAGCCGATTTCGAGGACGCTCTGCCCCCGACCGGCCTGCAGGCGGCGCAGGATGCGGCGGTACTTGGCGCGCTGGGCGGTTTCCAGGTCGCCGCCGTCGTTCGCGCGGTAGAGGGCCGCCGAATAGCTCATGGTGGGGTCGAGCCACAACCGGTAGAAATCGTTGCCGAGATCGTAGTGGGCCATGATGTTGCGTTTGCTGCCGGCCCGGCTGTTTCCGTTCAGCCAGTGGCGCACGCGCGCCGCGAGCAGGTTGCGCCACGAACCGTAGACCGCCTTCCTGAGCACGTCCCGGTTGCGGGTCAGCAGCGTCAGCAATCCCGTGATGTCGGGCGAATCCCAGTGGCCGTCGAGATAGGCCTCGGCCAGCCCGATGTCGCCGCGCGCCAGCACCTGGCCGAACATCGCTTCGTCACGCACCTGCAGGGTGACGCCATGCTTGCCCGACCCGAACAGGCGGCGCGAGCCGTCGGGCAGGCGCACTTCGAGCATCCCGCCGGCAATCCGCTCGAGGAGCGCGAGAACCAGGCGGGTAGCGGGCGCCGGACTGTCGCCGCCACGCATAATCATCGTGTTGTTCATTTGGCTGATTCCTGAAGGGGTTGATGTTGATGGGAAGAACGCGCACCGACGAAAGGCACGCCCTTGATCCAGAGCCGGAGCGCCTGCCAGTGGATGCGGAAGACGATGCCGGTGGTCAGCAGGGGCATGCGCAGCAAGGCGCCGAGCAGGGCGCGTGTGGACCAGGCCGTCGATTTGCCCGAGACCGAAGTCAGCAGCAGCTCGCCTTCGGCATCGTCGTAGTCGATGCGGACGACAGGACACTTGCGCTCGACAAAGAAGCGGAAGCGGTAGCCGCCTTCGACCTCGCAGAACGGCGAGACGTGGAACGCTTTGCTCGCCGTGACCGTCTGCCCCTCGCGCAACGGTGCGCCGTCGGGGTTATGCAACATGTAGGAGTGGCGGCCGCCGAAGGTATTGCTGACTTCGGCGAGGACGGCGATCAGCTCGCCGTCGCGGTTGCGGCAGAACCAGAAACTCACCGGATTGAAGACGAAGCCGAACACCCGCGGGAAGCACTGCAGCATGACCTCGCCATCGTCGGGCAAGCCGTGGCGGCGCAACTGCGAGCGGATCCACGGCAACAGCGGCGAGCCGTCGCGCGGCCCGTGATCCTTCTGGTGGAAACTGAGCAGGTTGTTGCGGTCGACCGAGAAAAGCGGGCCATTTGCAGCCGCCAGGTCGGCCACCGGCAACTGGACGAAAAAGACCGGATAGGTGAAGGCATTGACCACCGGGCGCAGGCGCCGGTGCATCACCTGGCCGATCAGAAGACGGGCGTTGGCAGGCATGGCGACCTCAGGCGCTCGCCAGTTCGCGGACGGGCATCGCGGCCTCGCCCTGCCACGGAGCGTGGATACCCATGGCGTTGGCGACGCGCAGCGCCGACTTGAGGCCGTCTTCGTGGAACCCGTAGCTGCCCCAGGCACCCGCCAGCCAGATCCCGCCCTCGCCCTGCACCTCGGCAAGCTGCTGATGGGCGGCGATGGCGGGACCGTCGAAGATCGGGTGGGCGTAGTCGAATTCGGCGATGACCGTGGCCGGATCTGGCTCGCGCGCCGGGTTCAGCGTGACGACGACCGACGTCGCGAAGGGCAGCGGCTGCAGGCGGTTGATCAGGTAGGAAACCGCCACCGGTTGCGTCCCCGGTGTTCCGCTGCCGGCAGCGTAGTTCCAGGCCGACCACAGTTTCTGGTCGCGCGGCAGCAGGGCGCGGTCGGTGTGCAGGACGGCGCGGTTGGACTGATAGCGGATCGCCGCCAGCACTTCGCGCTGCGCGTCGCTGGCGGTGAACCCGAGGATGGCGAGCGCCTGATCACTGTGGCAGGCCATCACCACTTGGTCGAAATGCTCGCTGCCGCCGCCGTGGGTCACGCGCAGTCCGGTGGCCTCGCGGGTCACGGCGCGCACCGGGCAGGCGAGGCGGATATCGTCGAGCTGGTCGGCGATCCGTCGCACGTACTCGCGGCCGCCGCCCTTGACGGTGCGCCACAGCGGGCGGTCGAAAACCTGCAGCAGGCCGTGGTTCTGGCAGAAGCGGACAAACGTGGCGAGCGGTGTATCGAGCATCTGTCCTGTCGGGCAGGACCAGATGGCGGCGGCCATCGGCAGCAGGTACCACTCGGAGAGCGCCGTGGAATAGCGGCCGGCGCTCAGGAAATCACGAAGGCTGCGCTGGTTGTCGGGGTGCGAGAGCAGCCAGGCGACACTTTCGCGGTTGAAACGCAGGATGTCGGAGAGCATGCTCCAGAACTGCGGGCGCACCAGGTTGCGCTTCTGTCCGAAGACGGTGGCGAGGTTGCTGCCCGACCATTCGATGTCGGGGTTCTCCAGGCTGACCGCGAAGGACATTTCGGTCTCGACGCTGTCGACACCGAGCAGGGCGAACAGCGCGATCAGGTTCGGGTAGGTCTTTTCGTTGAAGACGAGGAAACCGGTGTCGACCGGGTGCGTCCTGCCTTCGAGCGTGACATCGACGGTGTTGGTGTGACCGCCGAGGTAATTGCCGGACTCGAACAGGGTCACCTCGTGCCGGCGACCGAGCAGCCAGGCGGTGGCGAGACCGGAGATGCCGGCGCCGACGACGGCGATGCGTTGTTTGTCGCTCATGACAATCACCTATTCGTTGGCGCCGCAGAGTTCGGCGTAGGCGGAATGGTTGTGGATCGACTCGAAGTTCTCCGAGGCGACCTTCCACTCGGCGATTCGCGGTTCGCTCATCAGGCGCAGCGCGATGTCGCGCACCAGATCCTCGACGAACTTCGGGTTGTCGTAGGCGCGTTCGGTCACCCATTTTTCGTCGGGGCGCTTGAGCAGGCCGAAGACTTCGCACGACGCCTCTTCCTCGGCCAGGCGGACGAGTTCCTCGATCGCCATCGGCGCGCGTAGCTTCGCCTCCAGCGTGAGGTGCGAGCGCTGGTTGTGGGCGCCATAGTCGGAGATCTTCTTGGAGCACGGGCAGAGGCTGGTCACCGCCGCCGTCACGCGCAGCGCCAGCGCGGCGTGCTGCCCTTCCGGACGGTCGATGATCAGCGTCGCGTCGTAGTCGAGCAGGCTTTCGACGCCCGACACCGGCGCCGTCTTGCGGATGAAGTAGGGGAAACTCATCTCGATGCGGCCGCTCGTCGCGTCCAGGCGCAGGAGCATGTCCGCGAGCAGCGCGAACGCGCCATCCTGAGTCAATGCGCCGCTGCGGCCTTCGAGCAATTCGACGAAGCGCGACATGTGGGTCCCCTTGACTTCGGGCGGCAGGCCGACGGTCATGGTCAGGTTGGCGACGGTATTCAGCACCTCGCCACTGGCGGTTTCCAGTTGCAGCGGGTAGCGCAGTCCCTTGACGCCGACGTTTTGGATTGCCAGGCGGCGTGTGTCGGCGGCCGACTGGACGTCGGGCAGGAAGAAGTGTTCGGGTGCGTTCATGACATTGGCTCCTTGAGGGTTGGGGCGGTCGTTTTATTTGAGGAATTCGTCGATCTTCTTCAGCAGATCCCGGTCGTCCGGCTTGGTGAAGCTGGTGTAGGCGACGATCTGCGACGCATCGCGGTTGATCAGATACTTGTGGAAGTTCCACTTCGGCTTGCTGCCGGTGATTTCCGCCAGCTTGAGATGGAAGGGGTTGGCGTCCTTCCCCTTGACCGTCGTCTTGGCGACCATCGGAAACTCGACCCCGTAAGTCAGGCGGCAGAAGTCGGCGATCTCCTTGTCGCTGCCTGGCTCCTGCTCGCCGAAGTCGTTGGACGGAAAGCCGAGGACGACCAGACCCTTGTCCTTCAGCCGGGCATAGAGCTTCTCCAGCCCGTCGTATTGCGATGTGAATCCGCAGAAACTCGCCGTATTGACCACCAGGATGACTCTGCCGGCGTACTGGCAGAGCGGCATCGGCTTTCCGTCCTGCAATGCGGGAAAGGTGTGGTTGAGCAAGGGCGGGCATGCGGCGGCGGAAGCCACCGGTACGACCCCCAACGTCAGCAGTCCCGCGACCAGCATGGAGCGCTTCAATTCTTTGACCATGTTCAACCTTTCGTAATTTTGTTCTGGACAAACTTCCTGCTTGTCTATACGATAGGCATCGAAATCCGAAATGTCAACTGTTTGTCTAAGATTTGTTCAGGACAATTATGAATAATCCGAGATTCAACATTGCCGCCGTCGAACGCGACACTGGCCTGTCCAAGGACGTATTGCGCGTCTGGGAGCGCCGCTACGGCTTTCCCGTCCCCGGTCGCGACGACCACGGCGAACGCATCTACCCGGCCGAGCAGGTCGAACGCCTGCGGCTGGTCAAGCGCCTGATGGATGCCGGGCACCGGCCCGGAAAGCTGCTGGCCACCCCCATCGACGAGCTGAACGCGTTGGCCCCGCGACGTCCGGAACCCCCGGGGGCGGCCTCCGGCGCCGGCGTGGCCGCGGAACTCGGCGACCTGATGTCCCTGATCAAGCAGCATGACAGCGTGGCCTACCAGCAAGCGATGCAGCAGCGGCTCGCCCGCCAGGGGCTGGAACGGTTTGTCCAGGACACCGTCGCCCCGTTCACCCGCCTCGTCGGCGCCGCCTGGGAGGAAGGCAGCATCGAGGTCTTCGAGGAGCATCTGTTCACCGAACTGACCAAGCGCCTCCTGCGCCAGGCGATCGCCACCCTGCCCGGCGGCAAGCGCAGCCCGTGCATCGTCCTCACCAGTGTGCCGGACGAGCCGCACGTCCTCGGCTTGCTGATGGCCGAAGCCCTGTTCGCACTGGAAGGCGCCGAGTGCATCCCGCTCGGCACGCAGATGCCGCTGCTCGAAATCGCCCGCGCAGCAGCCGCCCATCGGGCCGACATCGTCGCCCTTTCGTTCTCCGTCGCCTTCCCGAAACGCCAGATTCCCGGCCTGCTGCAGCAGTTGCGCGCGGTCCTGCCAATGGGTGTGGCACTGTGGGCCGGTGGTGGCGGCGTCAAGCGCCTCCCCGAGGTTACGGGTGTGGAACTGCTCGCCTCGCTCGAGCATTCGCTTGTGGCGCTCGAAGCTTGGCGACGGACACAGGCGTAACCCTCGCCGCAGGCGAAAGCCCCGGTCGCGCGAAAGACCCTATAGAATGGAAGCCTTTCCGATGCCGCACGCGACCTGGTCGAAGTGGACTATCCCGCACCCGAATTCGAAGCGAAAATCTGCCCTCCGCAGCAGTTGGCCGCGCGCGTCGCCGACCTGGCGCGCCCTCTGGTATTCACCAATGGCTGCTTCGATATCGTGCACCGCGGCCATGTCACCTATCTGGCGCAGGCGGCGCGCCTTGGCAGCAGCATGGTGGTTGCGCTCAACACCGATGCCTCGGTGAGGCGCCAGGGCAAGAGCGACGAGAGGCCGGTGAATACGCTGGCTGACCGCCTGGCGGTAATCGCCGCGCTCGGCTGCGTCTCGTTGGTCACCTGGTTCGACGAGGACACGCCGCTGCAGCGGATCGTCGAATGCCGTCCGGAAATCCTCGTCAAGGGCGGCGACTGGCCGCCGGAGAGAATCGTCGGCAGCAGGGAAGTGGCCGACTGGGGTGGAACGGTGCATTCGATCCCGTTCATCCATGAACGGTCCACGACGGCGCTGCTGGACAGGGTGCGCCACACCCAGCCATTGCGGTGACCCACTGACGACCATGTTCCGCGCGACACCGGCCGAAAATCTCCTGCAGGCACATGAGCGCGCCAAGGTATTTCTCGTCATCGGCATCCCGATCATGGCTGCTTACGGCATTGCCGCTTTGCGCAGCGGAACCTGGCATCTGCTGGCGCTGATTGTCGTCAACGTCGTTGTCATCTGCGCAAGCTATGCCGCATTGCTGCGCGGCCATCACCGGACATGGATGGTCCGCCCCGGCATGGCAACGTACGCGGCGCTGGTCCTCTATCTGGTCGCGCATTCTGGCGAGGAGCACAGCCATGCCCTGTGGTTCTTCGCGTTCCCGGTGGTCTCGGTGATGCTTCTGCCGCCGCGCGAGGGCGTTGTCTGGTCAGGCCTGGGCATCGCCATCGCCGCCGCCATCATGCTCCTCGGCGGCCCCGAAACAGGAACCAGCGCCTACTCCGTGGCCTTCGCCGCCCGCTTCGCGATCACCGCCATCCTGATCACCGGCGGCATGTTCTGGTGGGAGGTCGCGCTGCGCCGTTACCAGGAAGAAACGAGCGCGCAGAGGAGCGCCATCGAGGCCGACCTGCGCGTGCTGGCCTCGACCGACGCCCTGACCGGCCTCATCAACCGGCGCGCCTTCATGGAACGCTTCGCGCAGGAATTGTTGCGCAGCCAGCGCCACGGTTCCGCACCGACACTGCTCATCCTCGACATCGATCACTTCAAGAAGATCAACGACCGGCATGGCTGGCATGCCAATCAGACGGTCACGGCGGACAGGCTGACGACGGAATTGTCGCCGACGCCGGCCAAGGTTTCCAGCGTCATGTAGCGACGCGGTAGCGCCCACGCATCGTTCTGCTCGAGCAACAAGGCACCGACCAGGCGATAGATGGCCGCTTCGTTGGGGAAGATGCCGACCACGTCGGTACG
>NZ_JAEUOL010000033.1 GCF_016789985.1 Accumulibacter sp. | reverse complement strand
TGCCTGCGCCTTGTCTCCGCCCTTCTGGCAGAATGCGACGAGGAATGGATGACCGGGAAAATCTACCTCAACCTGAATGACTGATGGCTATATCCCGATGGAATCCCTTGGGGGCTTTTACAGAAAAGAAGTTGCGCTGCCTCAACTCCGTGTATCAACTTTCAATCGGTGGCCTGTGTCAATTTACATCCGGTGGTGACATCAACCGGCGTTCGCTTGTTGGCGGGATTGACGACGGCAGGTTGCGCACGGACTTTCTAAACGAGTTGCTCGACCGTTTCTCGACGGTGGCCAGCAGACCGATCCGTGGGCGGGATGCGCGACCTGCACGGCCGAGCACCGTTGCACCGCCTGGCATTCCGTGCACACCCTGCGTCACCCGGACACGGGCGCGCTGCTGCGTGCGCGTCTCGCCGCCGCGCTGCAGGCGTGCCATCTGCGCGGCGAGGTTCACATCACGGCGCGGGAGCTGCGCGCGGCGCTGGTCTTCATCCTGTTCGGCGTGCATGACTGCCACGAACTCCACGCCACCCTCGATCTGACGCCGCCGCGCTATTGGGATCGCGCCTTTGCCGCCGACTCGCCGCAGCGCCAGGGCGAACTGCTCACCGAACTCGCCTGCTTCGATCCGGCACTGGACAGCAACCCGCTGCTCGACCGTCACCTGCTCAGGGAGATTCCCCATGCACCGGAAGAGAGCGCCGATGCGCTTGCCTCGGCGCGACGTCGCGCGTGGTTCGAATGGGATGCCGCCCGTTACGCCGCCGTGCATCTCCCCGCCGACGCGCTTCCCCTGTTCGGTGGCGAGCACCTCGACCGCTTCCGCCGGCTGCCGATGATGACCGAAGACGAACGCGCTGCTCTCTGCCGCCAACTGTGCCTGGGCATTGCCCGCTTGGAAGACCTGCCCGACGTGGCTTTCGCCGGCGACCGCGGCCTGCCGCTGCGCATCCAGCCGCGCACCCCGACCGAAAGCGCTTTCTGGGTAGTCAAGCCCTGGCAACGCTTCCGCCTGGAAGCGCGTTTGCCCCACAACACCGAAGGTCTCGAGACCCTGCATACACATCTGTTGTTGATTTACCAGTACGCGGCGGGGGGTGAGGAGCGCCTGCCGCTTAGTCTCGAACTTTTCCACCGCTTGCTGGCGTTGAGCGATGGCCAGCAGCTCGCCGGCATTAGTCAGGAGGGCGTTTTCGCGCACCTCGAAATCTTTGTCCAGCGGTTGGCGCAGGAGGACGCCCGCGAACTGCATGGCTGGCATCCCGGCGATGAAGACATGGCCTTCCGGGTGCGCGTCGAGGCGAGAGACGGACGCCAGATCCTGGTCAAGGAGGCGGCATGACCGTCAAGACGATTGTCGAGGACGTGCTGACCCCGGCGCGCGTCCGGGATCTGTGGACCGCGAACTACTTCCCGGCGCTGCCCTTCACCCCACAGCACTTCGAGATCGGCAGCCTGCTGCCGGCGATGCTCTACATGGCGCGTTGGGGACACCGGCGCGGGAAGGGGCGGTTCGTCGAAACCTTCGGCAGACCTGCTGCGCAAGGCAGTCCACCGCCACCCAGTCTGGCCGACGTGACGGAACGTCTGCTCGCCGACCTCAGCGGCCGCTTTGAAGGTTTCACCGGCGATCGAGACAAGGCGATACTCGCCGACCTGCTGCTGACGTACTGCCTCGAGAACAAGGATCACAAGCTGGATCATCACCAACCCGTGCAGCGGGCCTTCGCCAGCCATTACCTGGCGAGCTGGCTCGACTTGCCGACTGCCGTCATACACTTGCGCGGCGTACCGGAATTGCTGACCGCGCTGCTCGCCTGGCAGGACCGAGGCGATACGCTGGCGCCGGGCGGCAGAACCCGTTTCCCGGTAGCGGCCGGTTTTGCGGAGAACCCGTTGCTCAGGCAGTTTGCGCGCCACATGACGATTCAGGGCCCTGCTGCCAGTCAGGCCGCTGACCATTTTCTCGAACCGCAGGCGGACGACCTCGGTGTCGACGAACTGCTCGCGGTCAGGCTGGCGCTGAGCTGCGGACGGGCGCCGGACGCCGCGAAGGGCGGCGACGCGCGAGCCATCGCCAACCGCTGGCCGATCGCCAAAGCGGCCGCCAAGCATCTGCGCGGCGATCTGGCGACGTTCATCGAAGTTTATGGCGCGGCGATGCCGCGCCAGGCCTTGCAGCCGATGCTGGAGGCCGGTATCGGTTTGGGCATGACCAATCTGCTGCTGTCGACCACCGTGTGCCTTTCGGCCTGGGAGCGTAGCGGCGCGCTTCCCAGGGAGCAGAAACCGATGCCGCTGTTCGCCGACTGCTCACACGGGGTCGATGGCAAGCTGCGCAACGCTTCGGAAGCGGCGACAAGCGAAGCACTGGCACGTTACGAACGCTTGCCGACATTGATGATGCTGGCGCGGGTGCTCGATGACCGGGTCAGCCACCATCGGAAGCTGAGAAACGATCTCCCCTCCCGGCAACCGGACGCCACAGACCTGCTCGAGTTGCTGGGCCAGGTTTACCGTGAGCGACATCCACAATCCGACTCGATCCTGGGAACGCTAGACGAAGACTGCACGCGGCTGGCGGAAGCCTTGCAAGACGCGGGCGAAGCGCCTGAAGTGGTCCAGTCATTGGGCAATGAACGGATCAACGCGGCGCTGCGGCTAGCCGAGGCGCTGGTTGAATTGATCGGTTACAAGCTCCAGGGGGGCTACTACGTGTCCACCCTTGATTGCAGCTTGATGCCGAACCGCCCCAACGGACTCGCCTGCAAGCGCCGCGTCCAGCGCAGCGAGGGAGGAGTGCGGAGAACAGTCGACCTGCGCTCGATCGTGTTCTCGAATGCGCTCCTGGATTTCCTGGTCCACCGTCACTTGCGCAAGGACGCAACGGGAAGGGCACCGCGTGTGCTCACCTTGCGCCAGTTTCTCGACATCCTGCGCGAGCACTATGGATTGCACGTGGACCGCGAGCCGGAGGGACTTTCGGTACCGCAAGATCTGCTGCGCGCCAACAAGCAGTGGCTGGAGCGTCGGTTGCGCGACCTCGGGCTGCTGGTCGGCGTGAACGACGCGGAATCGTTGAAGCAGTTGCGTCCGCGTTTCACTGTAGCCTGATCGGCTTCAATCGTTTCCTGAATGACTACACCCGTGCTCGCCTCCCTGCTGCGCCTGGCCCGTACCACGATTGGAGAAACTGGAAATGCCGCTGACTGAGAACGCTGCGCCGATTCTCGCGCTTGCCTTGCAGGATCTCTTGGGAGCAGCGACTCCTGGCAGCATGGCCTTCGTCCGCTGCCTGCCGGGTGAAGTGGCGCGCGAACTCGCAGCCGATGCACGATTTTTGCTGCCCGGCTGGCAGATCGCCCTGGTCGGTAAGACCGTCGATACCGCGGAACGCGCGATTACCGCCGACATCGCCGTCGAGTGGCGCGAGAACAAGGCAGAAGCGGTGCTCCTGCTGGTCGATTCGATCCATGCCGGCGCCGGCATGGACGGAATCTACAGCGCCGCGCGCGAGATTGCCGAGGTCGAACTGTTCCGCAAGGCGAAGGAGCTCGCGCGCGAGAGGGTGGTGCGCGGCGGCAAGGGCTTCGCCAGCAGAGCCTTGTCGATCGCACAGCGGTTGGCGCGCCACAAGACCCTGTCGCCTTGGCGCGAATTCGCCTACCTGTGCCGCGCCAGCCGCAGCCAGCAGGATCTCGGCGCGGCCTTGCCGGAAATCGGGCTGTGGCCAGTGGCGGTAGACGAAAAAGCCGATGAAGACGACCTGGAAAAGTCGGCGCGCCTGGTCGAGCGCCTTCTCGCCAGCCGTGGCAATCGACAGTCGGCCGAAGTGCGAGCCGCCAGCGTACAGCTGCCGGAGGCGGATGCAGCGGTAACGCGCGAACTGGCCGACTTTCTGCGTGTGGCGGACGACTTGTCCCCGCTCGATGCGCTGGCGCGCCTCGAAGGGCAAGAGACGCTGTGGTTGAACCGGCTACGCCCTGGGCTGTTCGATAGCCAGACGCTGCGGTCGATTCGCTGGGTCGATTGGCGGCAGAAAAGCCGCAAGCCTTACGCGTGGTCCGGCCTCTGCGTCGATGCCGACGACTGTCTCACCTTCAGGCTGCCGCTTACCGACCATCCGCAGCAGCGGGTGCGGCTCGAGGTGCGCTGGCAGACCGAACCCGCCGCGCTCGCCAAAGGCGCGGTCGACTATGCTGTGGAGATCCGCTCCGGTGAAGACACGCTGGCGGAAAGAACGGTCAGTCATGTGGCCAGTGGTCCGCAGAAGTGCGTCTTTGTCCAGGATGATTTTGGTGATCTTGAAGAAAACGCCCGTTTCGACGCCGAAGTGGTGATTCGCGCGCTGACTGGCGGAGCTGCGCCGGAAGACGACGAGGAAGGCCATCCCTTCCGCGCCGCCAGCGAGCGTTTCTTCGTCTGTTTTGGCGAGATCGATCAGCCGCCTCGATCGAGCGCCGGCAGCGTCTACCCGACGCTGGCATTGGCGGTGATCCAGGTGGCGAAGGACGGCGAAACCTTCCAGCGTCTGGCGGACAACCCCGGTGACAAGCAGGCGTTCACTCTCGACAAGCAAGGCTACCTTGCCTGCCGCGCCGAGGGCAAGGCCGCGCGCGTGCTGTGCCCCGCGCTGCTGCGCGAACTCGCAGTCGACTGGGTGGCGCATCAGGGCGAGCCGGGACGCTGGCAGTTGAAGGTGCGACCCGATGGCGCGCCGGATGGCCAGCCGGTTTTCTTGCCTTTCGGTCCGGCCAACGACCCGGCGGGCACACGTTTTCTCAACCTGATTAGCAATGAAAGTCAGCCGCCCGAATCGAGTGCTAGGGCCACGGTACACAGGCTAGCGCGGCGACTAGGAGCCGCTCGTTCAAAGTCCTGAGATCGAATCGGCGGTTGAATCGGTAGGTGAAAGCCGCGAAGTACTGAGCGCCATACTTTCGAAAGGCAAGCGCGTGGTAGCACCCCGAAAAGCTGGTCTTGAGATTGCCCAGGACCGTGTTGACCCACTTGAAC
>NZ_JAEUOL010000008.1 GCF_016789985.1 Accumulibacter sp. | reverse complement strand
GTCACGTGCCCACCCTTCTTGAGGATGGACTTCAGGGCATGAAAGACCTCGGTGATCCAGCGCAGGCCTTCCGAGAAGCTCGCGGCACCGACCGGCATGATCATGAATTCCTGGAAGTCGATCAGGTTGTCGGCGTGCTTGCCGCCGTTGATGATGTTCGCCATCGGGGTCGGCAAGGAGAAGTCGCGGTTCTTGTGGATTTTGCCGATGTACTTCCAGAGCGGCAGCTTGCTGACATTGGCACCAGCCATGGTGATCGCCATCGAAGCACCGAGGATCGCGTTGGCACCGAGACTGGACTTGTTCGGCGTACCGTCGAGAGCGATCATCGCCTCGTCGAGTTCGCGCTGGTTGAGCGGATTCTTGCCCTTGAGCAGCTTGGCGATCCTGGTATTGACTGATTCGACGGCCTTCAGCACGCCCTTGCCCAGATAGACCTTCTTGTCGCCGTCGCGCAGTTCGCAGGCTTCGAACTCGCCGGTCGAAGCGCCCGACGGAACCGCCGCGCGGGCCATGAAACCGTTGTCGAGCGTGATGTCGACCTCGACTGTCGGGTTGCCGCGCGAGTCGAGGATCTGCCGGCCGACGACCTTGGTGATCTTGACGAATTCGGGGGGGGGCGCTGCCTCCGCAAGCTGTTCGACTGCTTCGACTTGTTCGGTTTTTTTCGCTTTCTTTACCTTTTCGGCTTTTGCCATGATCGAGCTCCGTAGGAGTGTTTGGGTGGAAAGTGCGCTGGAAAATCCTCCCGCTGATCATACCGAATTCAGATGATGCGGCGCAACGTTTGCCGGGCTGCAAAGCACCTTTTCCGATCAGGCGAAGCCAAAAGCCAGGGTACGGATCAGCCGTCGCTTCTCTTCGGTCAGTCTGGCCAGATCCTGTTTGCCGATCATCCCCTCGCGCAGCAGTCGGGCAAAGACGAAAATGAGCTGCGAATGGCGGAAGTCATACTTCTCGTCGACCGCCTTGCGCTGGCTGCCCAGCCAGTCGTGGATGGCCCACAGATCGACCAAGGCGGCCAGCTTGCTGAAGTAGCCGCTGGCGTCGTGCCCTTGCAGCCGGACCGTCAGGCCGAGGGCAGCGAGCGTGGTGCCGACCAGGATGGCGAGCTGCGCCATTTCGCCAAAGTGACCACAGAACTGCTAGAAGAGCAAGAAGACGCTGGCCGCCAGCACTAGGGCGCCGAGGAAGGAGGCGATGCGCAGGCCGAGCGAGAGCTGGCGGCTGCACTTGTCGTGGTCGATGTCGTAGTCGCCGGCTTAGAGGACGAGCAGCGTTTCGTGGTAGGCGGTCAGCGCCTGCTGTTGGTTTCGCTGAGGCCGAGCACGCCGGCCGCCTCGAGGCATGCCGGTTCGGCGTGGAAGAGGCGGATTTCGTCGGCCCGCTGCTGCGCCGCGTCCGGGAGGAGGACTGGTCCAGGGGGTCGTTTGTTCGCTCATGGCAGGAGTGATTATGCGCCATTGCGCCTGCCGCGGACCAGCAGCCGGACTTGTTTGCCGCTCAAAGGGAAGCCCTTCGCCGGCAGAAGATCGCCGGCCGCATGGCGGCCGGCGGCATGGGTGGTCTAGAGGATTTTGACTTCGACCTTGCGTGGTTGCGCGTGCTCGGCCTTCGGGATGGTCAGCTTGAGCACTCCTTGGCTGAACTCGGCGCCGACCTTGTTGGCGTCGAGTTCCTTGGACAGGGTGAACACGCGCCGGTAGCGCGGCAGGTTGACCTCGGCGTGGCTGGCCTCCATGCCGGCAGGCATTTCGAGATCGATCTCGCCTTCGATGGTCAGCGTGTCGGCTTCCACCTGCAGGTGCAGCTTGTCCTTCGGGACGCCGGGCAGGTCAGCGTAGAGCGTGATTCCCGACGCATCCTCGATGACGTCGACCGGCGGCAGCAGGGCCGCCTCGTCGCCGCTCGCCTGTTTCTTGACTGCGTTGTTGTCGGACATGTTCGATCCTCCTTACTGAATGGTGATGCGGCGTGGCTGTGCCGACTGCTTGCGGGCGATGCTGATGCGCAGCACGCCGTCGCGATACTTGGCGTCGACCGCAGCGGGATCGATGTCGTCGGGCAGTGTGACGACCCGCCGGAAGCGGCCGGCGAAACGTTCGTCGATATGCACGGTGGCGTCTTCGCCGGGTGCGGTCAGCTTGCGCTCACCGGCAACGGTGAGCACGCCCTTCTCGATCTGCACGTCGAGTGTCGCCGGGTCGATGCCCGGTGCGAAAGCGTAGATCTCGACAGACTGCTGGGTGCCGCCGACGTTCATGGCCGGAAAGCCGCCGCGGGCGATGCCGCGAATGCTGGGCGACAGACGGAAAGTCTGCTGCATCTCGCGTTGCAGCCGATCCAGTTCCGCCAGCGCATCGCGGGGAAATAGGGAGCGGTACATCATGTCGAATCCTCCATCGGTTGGTGAGAGGCGCCAGGGGTGGCGCTTGACTGCCTACGTGGGGGCGGTGCGGCGAACTTCAATATCTTGATTTGTCACGGTCGCGGCACTATTTGCTATCGTTTATCTCTGGCTCTGCAGATCGAGGACGAGGCATGGAATTCAAGGATTATTATCAGATTCTGGGCGTGCCGCGCGAGGCCACGGCGGATGACATCAAGAAGGCCTTTCGCAAGCTGGCGCGCAAGTATCATCCGGACGTGTCGAAGGAGGCCGACGCCGAAGCGCGCATGAAGGAACTCAACGAAGCCAACGCGGTGCTCTCGGACCCCGAGAAGCGTGTCGCCTACGACCAGTTGGGACGTGGCTACCAGCCGGGCCAGGAGTTTCACCCGCCACCCGACTGGGACGCCGGCTTCGAGTTCTCGGGGCGCGGTTTCTCGCCGGGCGAGGCGACCGATTTTTCCGATTTCTTCGCCGAGTTGTTCGGCCGCATGGGCAGCGCGCCGGGTTTCGGCGGTGGCCAGCACGCCCACTTCGCGGCGCGCGGCGAGGATCATCATGCCAAGGTGCTGCTCGATCTGGAGGACGCGTTCACCGGCGCGACCCGCCAGATCTCGCTGCGCGCGCCACGCAGTGATGTGCAGGGGCGGCTGACGCTGGAAACGCGCACGCTGAACGTGAAAATTCCGCAGGGCGTCCATGCCGGGCAGATCATTCGCCTGGCCGGACAGGGATCGCCGGGCGGCGGCGGTGCGCCGCCCGGCGATCTGCTGCTCGAAGTGCGTTTCCGGCCACATCCACGCTATCGCGTGCAGGGGCGGGATCTCCACCTGAGTCTGCCGGTGACCCCCTGGGAGGCGGCCCTGGGTGCGGTGCTGGCGGTCGATCTGCCGGCCGGCAGTGTCAAGGTGCGCATTCCGGAGGGGGCGCAAAGTGGCCGCCAGTTGCGCGTGCGCGGCAAGGGTATTCCGGTCTCGCAGGGCGGTGCGGCGGGCGACCTGCTGCTCGACATCCAGGTGGTGCTGCCACCGGCCAATACAGCTAGGGCGCGAGCGCTTTATGAAAACATGGCGCGCGAACTGGCCTTCGACCCGCGCCAGGAAGGGAGGGTATAAGCCATGCGTGACGAGGAGATCCTGATTGGCAGCCTGATGGAAAACAGTTGGCTGACGCTTGAACAGGTGGCGGCGGCCTGTATCGTCGAACCGACCTGGCTGTTGCGGCACATCGAGGAAGGGCTTTTTCCACACGCCGAGAGTGTTGCCGGCGTCTGGTGCTTCTCCAGCACCAGTCTGCGGCGCGCCCGGCGTATGCGACAACTGGAGCGCGACTTCGATGCCGTGCCGGAACTGGCGGCGCTGATGGCCGATTTGCTGGAAGAGCTGGATGACCTGCGCGCCCGCGTTGAGGAAAGCGGATCACGCTGAGGCGTGTTGCGACCTGCGCCACGGGCAGCCAGGAGCTAAGACTCGCTTAAGCTTGGCGTCCTAAAGTCTCGCCCGTGCTTGCGGCGTCCGTCCTTGCACGGGACGGCCGGCCGGTTGGCGAACCGCAGGCCCACATTCCATTGAATCCAGTTTTCCTGCCATTCTTGACGAAAGACCTATCGAATGAACAAGCCAGTCACCTTCTGCTCCGCCGCTTTCCTGATCATTGCCGCCAGCCTGGCCGGCACCACTTCCGCTGCCGACAGCAAGGCGGCAACCACGCCGCCCGGTGCAACACCGGTTGCCACCGCGGCTGCTCCGGCACGCGAAATCACCAAGGAACAGGCGGTCGAGATGGCCGTCAAGGCGCACCCGGGCGAAGTCACCAAGGCCTATCAGGATACCAAGAAGGGCAAGCAGACCTGGGAAGTGAAGATCAACGGCAGCGACGGCAAGAAGTGGGAAGTGCATTATGAAATCAAGACCGGTGCGCTGATCTCTGAAGAAAGCAAGTGAGCACCAGCCCTGCTAGGTCCTGAACGTCCTGATTCCCTCCTTCACCTCTCTGCTGCCGGCAGAGAGGTTTTTTTCGGTGATTTCGATGCCTGTGAACGATGTCGATGAGCTTCCCGTCTGGGACCCCCTGGTCCGTCTGTTCCATTGGACCCTACTGCTTGGTTTCTGCGCCGCCTGGTTTTCCGAGGGCGAGTTGTTCGAAGGGCTGGCCGATCGCTTCGACGGCGAAGTGATGCAATTCGTCCACGTTTCGGCGGGTTACACGATTGCCGGTCTGCTGTCGTTTCGCCTGCTGTGGGGTTTTGTCGGATCGTCCCACGCCCGCTTCAGCGACTTCGTTTTCAGTCCACCAGTGGTCCTCGCCTATCTGAGGGAGGTGCTGACGCTGCGTGCCCGCCGCTACCTGGGACACAACCCGGCGGGTGGAGCGATGATCGTCGCACTGCTCCTCGGTCTGACCGCGACGGTCTTTACTGGCCTGGCGCTGTACGCTGCCGACCAGGGGCTGGGGCCGTTCGCCGGACTGCTCGTCGGGAGCAGCGAGGCGCTGATCGACTGGATCAAGGAGGCGCATGAGGTTGCCACCAACTTCACCCTGCTGCTGATCGCCGGGCACTTGGTCGGCGTTCTGTGGGAGAGTCTGCTGCACCGCGAGAATCTCGTCCGGGCGATGATCACCGGGCGCAAACGCGCCTGAGGTGGGCCGGTGCTGCTGGAAGGCGGGCTTGTCGCCTGGGGGCAATTGACTTCGTTCGTTGGAAGCGAGGATACTCTTGCGAGACAGAGGGCTTTGTAAACGACAACGGGGTGCAATCATGGCGATACTCAAGGATTTCGATGAACTGGTGGTGAGCTCGCGGCGAGGGCAGCCTGTCGGGGCCATCAAGGAGATGCGCGAGGGTTCGGTGCAGTGTCTCGGCCCGCATGGCCTGCACCGGATGGTCTACAGCGAATGGGGCGATCCGGCCAACCCGCGTGTCCTGCTTTGCGTGCACGGCTTGACGCGCAATGGACGCGACTTCGATGTGCTGGCCAATGCACTGGCCGAGGATTACCGGGTGGTCTGTCCGGACGTCGTCGGCCGTGGGCGCAGCGATCGCCTGCCGTTTTCCGACGACTACGCGCTGCCGGTTTACGCCAACGACATCATGACGCTGATCGCTCGCCTGGGGGTGGATGCCGTTCACTGGGTGGGGACCTCGATGGGTGGCCTGATCGGGATGTTTCTCTGCAGCCTGCCGGGCTCGCCGATCCGACGCCTGGTGCTCAACGACGTCGGGCCGGTGATCGCCCTGGAGGCTCTGCAGCGGATCGGTGAATACCTCGGCAAGGCCCCCGATTTTCCCGACCTGGCGCAGGCCGAGGCCTACGTTCGTCTCGTCTGCGCACCGTTCGGCAACCTCAGCGATGCGCAGTGGCGCTACATGACCGTGGTTGGCATGCGACCGAAACCGGGTGGTGGCTTCGAGGTGAACTACGATCCGGCGATCGCCCAGCCGTACCAGAAGGCTTTCCTCGAGGCCAAGGAAATCAGCCTGTGGCCGATGTACGACGCGATTCGCTGCCCGACGCTGGTAGTGCGCGGCGTTCAGTCGGACATTCTGCTGCATGATACGGCGGCCGAGATGAGCACGCGCGGACCCGGGGCGAAACTGGTCGAGGTGGCGGGAGTGGGGCATGCTCCGATGTTCCTCGATGAGTCGCAGGTGCGCATCGTCCAGGACTTCCTGCTCGCCGATCAGGGCTGAGCGGCGGGCGCCGGGCAGGACCGGCACCCCTCCAGCGATGAATCTGGCCCATCTGCTTGCGCGTACCGCCCGCGTCTTTCCGCAGCGGGCAGCCGTGGCGCTCGGCGAGCGCGAACTGTCTTCGTACGCCGAGCTGGCCGGGCGGGCGGCGGTCATCGCCGGCGGCCTGCGCGGTCGGCTCGGGCTGCCGGTCGGCGCGCGCGTCGCGCTGCTGATGGCCAACTGCCCGCAATATCTCGAACTCCTCTTCGCCATCTGGCACGCCGGTCTGGTCGTGGTGCCGATCAATCACAAGCTGCATCCGCGCGAAGTCGCTTTCATCCTCGAGAATTCCGCAACGTCGCTGCTTTTTGTCGGCACCGGACAGGCTGCGGCGGGGACAGCGGAGCACGACCCGGGCTTGTGGCGTGACAGTGTGCCTGGCCTGCGCATCGTCGCGGTCGATGATGCCGATTACCGGCAACTCGCCGGCGGACAGGCGATTACCGTCACGCCGCGCGCGCCGGATGACCTGGCCTGGCTGTTCTACACTTCAGGCACGACCGGCCGGCCGAAGGGGGTCATGTTGTCGCAGCGCAACCTGCTGGCGATGACCCTCTCGTACTTGCCGGATGTCGATCAGGCGATGCCGTCCGACAGCATCCTCTACGCGGCGCCGATGTCGCATGGGGCCGGCATGTACAGCCTGGTCCATGTGCTGGTCGGGGCGCGCCACGTCGTTCCCGCCTCGGGCGGTTTCGACCCGCAGGAGATCCTCGTCCTGGCGCGCCATTTCGGCCAGGTGTCACTGTTTGCCGCGCCGACCATGGTGCGCCGCCTGGTCGACCAGGTGGCGGAGCAGGCGGCCGACTGCAGCGGCATCAAGACCATCGTCTACGGGGGTGGGCCGATGTACCTGGCGGACATCCGGCGGGCGCTCGAAGTGCTGGGTAACCGGCTGGTCCAGATTTACGGGCAGGGCGAGAGCCCGATGACGATTACCGCACTCGCCCGTCGGCATCTCGCCGACCGCGGCCATGCGCGCCATCTCGAACGTCTCGCCTCGGTCGGCGTCGCGCACAGCGTCGTCGAAGTGATCGTCGCCGATGCCGATGGCCGGCCGCTGCCTGTCGGGGAGAGCGGCGAGGTGCTGGTGCGCGGCGACACGGTGATGCAGGGTTACTGGCGCAACCCGGAAGCGACGGCCGCCACCCTGCGCGGCGGCTGGCTGCATACTGGCGATCTCGGCAGTCTCGATGCCGACGGCTTCCTGACGCTCAAGGATCGCAGCAAGGATGTGATCATCAGCGGCGGCAGCAACATCTATCCGCGCGAGGTCGAGGAGGTGCTGCTGCGCCACACCGCGGTGGCCGAGGTGTCGGTGGTCGGCCGGCCGAGCACGGAGTGGGGCGAGGAGGTGGTTGCTTTCATTGTTTGTCGGCCCGGGGCGTCGGCGCCGCGCGAGGAACTCGACCACCTTTGTCTGGAGTCGATCGCGCGCTTCAAGCGCCCGAAGGATTATGTCTTTGTCGCCGAACTGCCGAAGAACAATTACGGCAAGGTCCTGAAAATCGAGTTGCGGCGCCGGTGGAGCGAGTCAGGAGGGAACTGAGCATGGGTGGAAGATTGCAGGACAAGGTGGCGATCATCACTGGCAGCGGCTCGGTGGGGCCGGGGTGGGGCAACGGCAAGGCGATGTCGGTGCTCTTCGCACGCGAGGGCGCGCGGGTGGTCGGAGTGGATATCGACGCCGAGGCGGGTGCCGGCACGCAGGAGATCATTGCCCGCGAGGGTGGCACGGCAATCACCGTGGTGGCCGACGTGACCCGTGACGCCGACGTTGAGCGACTGGTGGCGAGCGCGCTCGACAGCTTCGGGCGGATCGACATTCTGGTCAATAACGTGGGCATTGCCGTTGTCGGCGGTCCGGCCGAACTCGACGAGGCGACCTGGGACCGCTTGATGGCGGTCAACCTCAAGAGTGTCTACCTGACTTGCCACCACGTGCTGCCGGTGATGATCCGCCAGCACGGCGGAGCGATCGTGAATAACGCCTCGGTAGCGGTGCTCGGCTGGGCTGGCGTCAACTACGGCTTCTACGCCGCGAGCAAGGGGGCGATGGTGGCAATGACCCGGACCATGGCTATCCGGCACGCCACCGAGGGGATTCGCGCCAACTGTGTGCTGCCCGGCCTGATGAACACGCCGCTGGTTCACGCGGCGCTGACCCGGGTCTACGGCGCGGAGGGCGATATTGCCAACCTGATCCGTACGCGTGACGCGCAATGCCCGCTGGGCCACATGGGCGACGCCTGGGATACCGCTTACGCTACGCTGTTTCTGGCTTCGGACGAGGCCAAGTACGTCACCGCCACCGAACTGCTGGTCGATGGCGGACTGTCGGCGCGCTTCGCCTAGCCGGGTGGCCGGTTTCTCAGACGTCGCCTGGAGAATGCGTCAACGGCAGAAATCAGCGGCACAAAAAAGCGCGGAACCGATGGCTCCGCGCTTTTTTGTCTTGTCCCCACGAGTGCCGTCAGGCCGGCATCCTGAACCTGGGTTCAGTTAGGTCACTTCCCTTCCGCATCAGGTACGCCCGACATGGGGCACACACAACAGCGGTTTCTATGGTCCGCGACCAATGCCAATTTGCATTGGTTCAAGGAATCTATGACCTTAACAAGCACCGCAGGGAACTCTCTTGGAGGCTGGCATCGGCAACTACCCCGACTGCAGCACTGCATCAAGCTCTGCCTCCATGCAGCAGATTCTACCTCTAAGCTCATCCATGTCCAGCCCTATTTCCAATTCAATTTTCTGATGGTCGGCGGGCAGTTCCTGATTGAGACCGAGGTGCTCGTGGGCGATCTGCAGCGCTGCCATGACCGCGAGCCGTTCGGCGATGTTGTTCCTGGTCTTCTCTGCAATCTCCCGCATCTTGCCGTCGACATGGCCTGCCGCCCTAAGCAGAGCGACGCGTTGATCGGGCGGGCAGGCGACACGATATTCCCTGCCGAGCAGGGTGATATCGAGAAAATTGGTTTCGTTGAGCATGGGGTCGGGTTTTCAGCCCTTCGCTTCGGGCAGTTGCTGGGCGAGCAGTTCGAGCCGCGCGCAGGCAGCCGCCATGCGCTCGGCAAGGCGGTCACGGTCGGCCTGGGCGGCAGTCAGCTGTTCGCGGAGTCCGTCATTCTCGCTGCGCAGCGAGCGGCAGAGCGCGACGACCTGAGCAACCTTGCTTTCGAGCGCGGTGAGTTCATTCAGCATGGGCCAGACTATAGATTCAACCCCATTGTCCGGTCAAGGCGTAAGCCGCTCTTCTTGCGGGCGTTTGGTGCGTCAGCCGCCTTTTTGTGGCGCGTCTGGCCGGACAGGCTATAATCATGCCCTCTGTCGTCGCCCAGCGGCGGCAGAGATCGTGCAGGGTGCCGCCTGGCAGCGATGCTGCAGCGGTTCAACGGGAAACAGGTGCGTGTTCGCGTAACACCATGCCTGTGCTGCCCCCGCAACGGTAAGCGAGTGTGGGCGTGTCGAAATGCCACTGGGCGAGAGCCTGGGAAGGCGACAGGTCAAGACTCGCGAGCCCGGATACCGGCCCGCGCACAACACTGAACGGAAGTGCCGCGGGGAGGCGGACACCTGACGCCGTGCGTTTTCGCATGTTGTTCTCCCTTGCGCAGTTCCGCCTTAATGGCTCGCCGGTTTGCGGGGACGCTTGTCGGCAACAGGGAGAATCCATCATGCATCCAAAGAAGAGGCGTGCCCGCTCTGCCGTCACGCTCACCGTCGGCCTGGCCACGCTGTTCCCGGTGGCTTCGCACGCCGCCGATCAGTCACTCGACCCCATCGTGGTGACCGCCACCCGGCAGGCAACCCGCACCAACGAACTGACCAGCGATGTGTCGGTGATCACTCGTGAAGAGATCGAGCAGGCCGGGGAATCGACCCTGGCGCAACTGCTGGCGCGACAGCCGGGGATCCAGTATGTGGAGAACGGTGGCGCGGGAAGCAATGCCAGCATCTTCATTCGTGGTGCCAACAGCAATCAGTCGATCGTGCTGGTCGATGGCCAGCGGATCGGCTCGGCGACGACCGGCAGTCCGACGCTGTCGCGCATCCCGCTCGATCAGATCGAACGGATCGAGATCCTGCGTGGTCCCGCTTCATCGCTCTACGGGGCCGACGCCATCGGTGGCGTGATCCAGATCTTCACCCGACGGGGCGAAGGTCCGCCGCGTGTGAATGCGAGTACCGGTTACGGTTCGTACAATACCAGCGATACCACCGTCGGCATCGCGGGTGGTAGCGAGCTGGTTTCCTACAGCGTGCAGGCGGCCTACCTCAACACCGACGGTTTCAACACCATCCGCAACCGGAAGAATCTGTATTACAACGCCGATCGCGACGGCTACTGGAATCGCAACCTGAGCGCCAATTTTGCACTACGGCCGGCGAAAGGGCAGGAGATCGGGCTCAATCTGCTGGCCAGCAACGGCACCAACCAATATGACTCGAACGACTTCAGCGCACTCGGCGCGGCGAAGAACTACAATAGCGAACAAACGGTCTCGACCTATTCGATCTATACGCGCAACCGCTTGCTCGAGGCGTGGACCAGTACCCTGCGGGTGGGCCGCAGTATCGATGATCTGAAGGACTATGCCGGCAGCGAGCGTACCAGCACCTTTCGCACCAACATGGACCTGCTGTCCTGGCAGAACGACATCAGGCTGCCGATCGGCGAAGCGCTGCTCGCCTACGAGTACAACAAGCAGAGGGTCTCCAGCTCGACCGACTACACGGTCAGCGAGCGGACGATCAACTCGCTGCTCGCCGGCTGGAATGCCAGCATCGATCGGCACCGGCTGCAGCTCAACCTGCGACGCGACGACAATTCCCAGTTTGGCGGGGAAACCACCGGTTCGGCGGGCTATGGTTACCAGTTTACCCCGGAGTGGCGGGCGCACATCTCGTATGGCACGGCTTTCCGGGCCCCCACCTTCAACGAGCTGTACTTTCCCGCCAGTGGTTTTTTTGCCGGCGGCAATCCCGATCTGAAGCCGGAGACGGCCCGCAACACCGAGTTCGGCATCGACTGGGAACGGGCCGGCCAGCGTTTTGCCGCGGTGTTCTACGACAACCAGGTTTCCAACCTGATCGAGTACCGGCCGCCGACCTACGCCCCGGTCAATGTGAGCAAGGCTTCGCTGCGTGGCGCCACCTTGACCTACGACGGACGTTTCGCCGAGTGGGGGCTGGGCGTCGCGGTCGACTTTCTCGATCCACGCAACGAGGGGCAAGGCCCGAACCAGGGCAATCTGCTGGCCCGGCGGGCGGAGAATCAGATGAGCAGTTACCTGACGCGAACCCTGGGCGACTGGGACCTGCGCGCCGAGTGGAAACTGGTTGGCAGGCGTTACGACGACCCGGCCAACCTCATCGAACTGGGCGGTTACGGTCTGGTCAATCTTTATGCCGATTATCGGCTGCAGCGTGACTGGGCGCTTTTCGCCCGGGCCAACAACATCTTCAACAAGGACTACCAGACAGCCAACGACTACGCCACCGCCGGGGCCAACGTCTTTGTCGGGCTGCGTTACACGCCCAGGTAAGCGGAGCGCCGATGCCCACCCGCCGCCGTGCCTTGCTGATCCTCGCCGCCCTGCTCGGGCTGGCGCAGGCCAGCATCGTGCTGGCGTTGATGGTGGGCAGCCTTTCGCTCGCCCCCGGCGAGGTGTTGGCCGCCCTGTGGGGGAACGATTACGGCGTGGCCGGCGAGGTGGTACGCAGCCTGCGCCTGCCGCGCGCGCTGACCGGCTTTGCCTGTGGCGGCCTCCTGGCGCTGGCCGGCGCACTGCTCCAGGTGCTCTTGCGCAACCCGCTGGCCGATCCTTATGTACTCGGTATCTCGGGCGGTGCGGGTATCGGCGCGCTGCTGGCGATCGTCCTTGGCTGGGGGGCTGGCGGGGTCAATGGCCTGGCTTTCGTCGGCGCGCTGGGCGCGATGCTGCTGGTTTTCGGGCTGGCGCACGGGGAGGGCGGCTGGACGCAGTCGCGCCTGCTGCTTACCGGGGTCATCGTTGCCGCCGGCTGTGGTGCTGTGGTGACGCTGATGCTGGCGATTGCTCCCGATGATCGCCTGCGCGGCATGCTCTTCTGGCTGATGGGCGACCTGTCGCAGAGCGGTGAGCCGCAATTGGTGATGGTACTGCTCGTGGTCGTCCTGCTGGTCGCGCTGCCCTTTGCCCGCGAACTCAATCTGCTGGCGCGCGGCGCCGACCTCGCTCAGGCGCTGGGCGTCGAGGTGCGCCCGCTGCGCCGCGGCGTTTACCTGCTGGCTTCACTGGCGACTGCCGCCGCGGTCACCCATGCCGGCGCGATCGGCTTCGTCGGACTGATCGTGCCGCATCTCGTGCGCCTCGCCACCGGCAACGATCAGCGTCTGCTGTTGCCGGCCTCGGCACTCGCCGGCGGCAGCCTGCTGGTGGTGGCCGATACGCTGGCGCGCACCATCGTCGCACCGCAGCAACTGCCGGTGGGAGTGCTCACGGCGCTGATCGGGGTGCCGGTCTTCCTGTTTCTGCTGAGCCGTGCCGCCCCCGCCCGGCGTTGACATGAGCGAGCCCGCGCCCCTCCTGCGCACCCGCGCGCTCGGTGTCGGTCTGGCCGGCCGCAGCTTCTGTCGCGATCTCGAACTGACGGTGCGCGGCGGGGATCGGGTCGCCATCCTGGGCCGCAACGGGGCCGGCAAGTCGACCCTGCTGTCGGTCCTGGCGGGCTTGCGCCAGCCGCAGGCGGGCGAGGTGCTGGTCGATGGCGCGCGCTATGAGCAGCTCGGGGCGCGTGCCAGTGCGCGCCTGCGCGGCTGGCTGCCGCAGGACCGCAGCGAGACCTTCTCGTCAACCGTGCTCGAGACCGCGCTGGTCGGGCGTCATCCGCATCTGGCGCGCTGGGACTGGGAGTCGGAGCGGGATGTCCGCCTGGCGCGGCAGGCGCTGGCGGCGGTTGGCCTGACCGAGCTCGAACGGCGTGACGTGCAAACCCTTTCGGGGGGTGAGCGGCAAAGACTGTCGATTGCCACCCTGCTTGCCCAGGCGCCACGGCTTTACCTGCTCGACGAGCCGCTCGCGCACCTCGACCTCAATCACCAGATGGCGACGCTCGAACTGCTCGTGGCGCTGGCTCGCGAACGGCAGGTCGCCTGCGTGATGGTGCTGCACGAGCCCGGCCTGGCCTTGCGCTTCTGCACGCACGCGCTGCTCCTCTTCGACGACGGGCGCGTCGAGCAGGGCACGTGCGACGAGGCGATCAGCAGCGACTCGTTGAGCCGTCTTTACGGTTATCCGCTGCGTGAGGTGACCGATCAGGGCTTGCGCTGGTTCATGCCGGCCTAGCGCTGCCGGCGGCGGTTGCTCCCCACTGGTGGCCAGGTTGCCGTTCAGGGCGAGGGGTCGTCCGGCGCGGCCGCGATCATTGGCTGGCGAGCCTGCTTGCGGCGGTACATGTCGGCATCGGAGTGCTGGACGAGCGTTTCGACATCCTTTCCATCGTCCGGGTACAAGGCCAGACCGACCGCGGCGCCGGCGCTCGCTGCCAGCGATGCCGGATCGACCGCCAGCAGGGGGGTGCGCAGCAGTTGTTCGAGGTTGGCGCGGGCGCTTTCGGCGTCGTGGCGGTTGTGCACCGCATCGAGCATGACCACGAATTCGTCGCCGGCGTAGCGCGCCACCAGATCCCGGCTGCGCAGCCCGCCGAGCATGCGTTGCGCCATCTCCTGCAGCACCTTGTCGCCGACATCATGGCCGAAGCGGTCGTTGATGTGCTTGAAATCGTTGAGGTCGATGAACAGAATGGCAAACGGGTGCGGTTCGGTGAACGCCGCCTGCCGCGCCAGGCGGTCATCGACCCGGCGCAGGAAGGCTTCGCGGTTGGCCAGGCCGGTCAGCCGGTCGCGCAGCAGTTTGTTCTGCATGGCCCGGAAACTCTTGGCCAGGTCACCGATCTCGTCACTGCGCGCCACGTCGAAAGCCGCATTGAGGTCACCGTCACCGACGCTGCGCGCGGCGACCGCCAGTTGCCTGAGGTCGCCGGCCACCACCGAAAGAACCATGAAGCCGATCAGTACGGTCATCAGCGAGGCCAGCAGGGCGAGGATCACGGTGCGTTCGAAGTTCTGCGTCACGCCGGCCAGGAAGTCGGAACGCGGCACGGCGATGACGATGATCCAGTCCAGGCCGGCTGCATCCTGGATGTGGGCGTAGGCGGCTTCGACCGGTTGCCGGTCAGCCGTCTCGAAGACCGCGGTGCGCGGCTGCGAACCGTGATTCGAGGCGTGCAGCAGCTTGGCGATTTCCCGATAACTGGCCACTACCAGCGGGTCGTTGCTGGCTTCCACGTTGAGCCGGGCATTGCCTCCGGTGGCATCCTGGCGCAGGTGTGGGCCGCGCGAGGTGCCAATCAGATTGCCGTCGGTCTCGACGACATAGGCGATGCCGTTGGCCGACAGTTTGAGCGAACGCAGAAAGTCGTTGACGTGCTGTAGCGAGAGATCGGTGGCGACGACACCCTGGAATTCGCCCTTCGCGTTGTTGACCCGGCGGGCGCGCGTGGCGACCAGTTCCTCGGTCTTGAAGTCGATGTATACCGCAGTCCAGGTGTGCAGGGCGGTACGCTGACCGGCCTGGAACCACGGCCGCTCGCGCGGCTCGAAGATGCGTGCTTCCTGTGCCGGGGCGCGCAAGCTGCCGTCGATTCCGCTGAAGCGGTAGATCGTCCGTGGTCCGCCGCCGGTGGTGCGCAGGCGCAGTTCGGCCTCGCTGTCCGAGTGACGCCAGAGTCCGAAAAACTGGCCGTGACGGTCGCCGTAGTAGGCGTAGTTGTTCGGATCGCGATGTACCGAGGTGGCCAGCCAGAAGCGCGTGCGCAGATTATCGACGTCGTCATTGACGTTGTCGGGCGCCGGGATGCCGGCCGGAAAAGCGGTTTCGAGCACCGCACCGGAGCCGAACACGTGGCGCTCCACCGCTTGTGCCACGCGGTACACCATCTCCGACAACAACTGGTTCGACAGGGTGTCGACGGCGAGCCGTCCCGCCGAATACGACAAGGCGCCGATTGCCGCGGCCAGCAGCAAAACGAGAAGCACATACGGCACCGTGAGCATCTGCCGCAACGACAGGGATTGCAACAACTTCATAGGCCTTCGCCTTCAGCAGGGCGGCATGAAGCATGCCGGCGGGGGAGCAGGGCGTCGCTACGGTCTTGCGGCAGCGCGCGTCCCTGGGCGTCTCGGCGCCAGGACTGGGCGAAGCCCGATGCCGTGCATCCTAGTGCAGCAAGCGGTCAGTGATGGTGATGGAAGTCACGCGAGAAGCGCAGCGGCCATTGCTCGAGGGCCGATGGCCGGCGGTCATTCGGGCTGTGAAGCGGGGGCTGCAGCTTTCCTGACGCTCGGTACATAGTCGAAATCGGCGACCAGGATGTGGTTGTAGAACCACCCGTTGATCAGATACTGGACTTCGTCGGCAATCTCGTCGAGCGTCATCTGTTTGGCGTTCTCGAGCAGATCGAAGAGCATCCGGCGAAATTCCCCGTGCAGCCGCCGATGTGTCTCCAGGTCGGGGTAATGGCAGGCCGCCATCATTTCCTCTTCCTGACGGAAGTGCACCTTGACGTACTCGGTCAACATGGCGAGCGACTTGAGGATTCTGATCTGGTCGCCATCGCCACGGAAGGTGGCGGCAAGATCGAACAATTGCCGATGCTGGGCGTCGATCATCGGCAATCCCACCTCGATCTTGGCAGACCACTCGGCCAACTCAAATGTCATGATTCGCTCCATGTGAAACAACAAGGGGAGGCCGACCACCTCACGATGCGACCGGGCGGGCAACCGTGTCGATCTGTTCGGACAATGCCAGCCAGCGATCCTCAAGGGAGGACAGCTCGCCGCCGATCTGGTTCAGCCGCCGACCCAGAGCGGCCAGCTCCTGAGCCGGCAGCGGCGTCGACAGGCGCGCTTCGAGTGCCTGCTGTTCGCCCTGCAGGTCGAGCAGGTTCTTTTCGACGCGGCCCAGTTCGCGTTGCGCGTTTTTCAGCTCGCCCGCACTCTTGCGGGTCGCCGCACTTGGCGGTGGCTCGCGCCGGGCCTCCCGGCTGCCCCTGGTCGCTTCGCGCAGGCTTTCACGATGGCGCCGGGCTTCCTCGAGCAGGTAGCGCTGGTAGTCGTCGAGGTCGCCGGTGAAGTCCTGCAGACCACCGCGCGTCACCAGCCAGAACTCGTCGCACACCGAACGCAGCAGCGCGCGGTCGTGACTGACCAGCAGCACGCTGCCCTCGAATTCGTTGAGCGCCATGGCCAGTGCTTCGCGGGTCGTCAGGTCGAGGTGGTTGGTCGGTTCATCGAGCAGCAGCAGGTTGGGGCGCTGCCAGACGATCATGCACAGGACGAGGCGCGCCTTTTCGCCGCCGCTCAGGGTACCGACCACCTGTTTGACCATCTCGCCGCTGAAATTGAAGGTGCCGAGGAAACTGCGCAGGTCCTGCTCGCGGTCGCTCTGACCGGCCGCCGGGTGCTCCCTGGCCAGGCGGACCAGGTGCTGCAAGGGCGTCTCGTGCGGCCGCAGAACGTCGAGTTCCTGCTGCGCGAAATAGCCGATGTTCAGTCCCTTGCCTTCACTGAGACTGCCATCGACGCAGTGGAGCACGCGGGCAATGGTCTTGACCAGGGTCGACTTGCCCTGTCCGTTGGCGCCCAGGATGCCGATACGCTGGCCCGCCATGACCGACCTGCTGACTTGGCGAACGATGACGCTGGGCGGCGTACCGGCCGGCGCCGCGGCCGGCGGCGGATAGCCGAAGCTGGCATGGGTCATGACCAGCATCGGGTTGGGCAGGTTGACGGGTTCCTTGAACTCGAAGCTGAAATCGGCGCTAGTCAGCACGGGCGCCAGCCGCTCCATCCGTTCGAGTGCCTTGACCCGGCTCTGTGCCTGCCGGGCCTTGGTGGCCTTGGCCTTGAAGCGTGCAATGAAACCCTGCAGATGGGCGATCCGGTCCTGCTGCCTGAGGTAGGCGTTCTGCTGCAGTTCGATCTGCTGCGCCCGGGTTTCCTCGAAGGTACTGTAGTTGCCGCCATAACGCGTCAGCCTACCTTGCTCGAGGTGCAGGGTGACCGTGGTCACCGCGTCGAGGAATTCGCGGTCATGACTGATCACCAGCAAGGTGCCGGCATAACGCTTGAGCCAGCTCTCGAGCCAGACCAGGGCATCGAGGTCGAGGTGGTTGGTCGGTTCGTCGAGCAGCAGGAGGTCGGACGGGCACATCAGCGCGCGCGCCAGTTGCAGGCGCATCCGCCAGCCGCCCGAGAAACTGTCCACCGGCTGCTCGAGTTCTCCGGTCTTGAAACCAAGGCCGAGGATCAACGACTGGGCGCGCGCCTGTGCATCGTGCGCGCCGGCGTCGTGCAGGGCCAGATAGGCGTGCGCCAGGCGGTCGCCGTTGCCGTCCGCTTCGGCCATCTCCACTTCCCGGCGCGCAGCGCGCAGCGTGTTGTCGCCGGCGACGACGAAAGCGGTGGCAGTTTCACCGGTTGCCGGCATCTCCTGCAAAACCTGCGCCAGACGCCAGTCGAGGGGCCGCGCCAGTTCGCCGCTATCTTCGTGCAGGCTGCCGTCGAGCAGAGCAAAGAGGGTCGACTTGCCGGCGCCGTTGCGACCGACGAGGCCGACTCGATCGCCCTGATTGATCGTGACCGACGCGTTTTCCAGCAGAATCTTGCTGCCGCGGCGCAGGCCGACGTTTCTCAGCGTGATCATCGGGCCGGCGGTCGTCGCGCCGCGCCCGGCAGGCAGCCCGCCGGGCTGCCGGGATGGGTCGCGCTGCCCAGGTTCACCGGAAGATCACCGTCTTGTTGGCGTGTACCAGCACGCGGTCTTCGAGATGATAGCGCAGGCCGCGCGCCAGGACGGCCTTCTCGATGTCCTTGCCGTAGCGCACCATGTCTTCGACCGAATCGGAGTGGTCGATGCGGATCACGTCCTGTTCGATGATCGGGCCCTGATCGAGCTCCCTGGTGACGTAGTGGCAGGTCGCGCCGATCAGCTTGACGCCGCGCTGGTAGGCCTGATGATAGGGGCGGGCGCCGACAAAGCTGGGCAGGAAGGAATGGTGGATATTGATGATCTGGTTGGGGTAGCGCTCGCACAGCTCGGGTGGCAGGATCTGCATGTAGCGCGCGAGCACCATGGTGTCCCCCTTGACCTCCTCGTAGATGCGGCTAATCTCGGCGTGCGCGGCGGCCCGATGGTCGGGGTTGACGGGCACGTAGTGGAAGGGGATGCCATGCCACTCGACGAAAGCCTTGAAGACGTCGTGATTCGAGATGACGCAGGGGATTTCGATGTCGAGCTCGCGTGACTGCCAGCGCGAGAGCAGGTCGTAGAGGCAATGTTCCTGCTTGCTGACCATGATCACGACGCGCCGCTTGACCGCCGAATCACTGATCTTCCACTCCATCGACAGTTCTTCGGCGAGCGGCCGGAAGCGTTGGCGGAACTCGGCGAGGTGAAAGGGCAGTGAATCGGCCCGCACCTGCATGCGCATGAAATAGCGGCCGTCCTCCTCCCCGTCGCCGTCGTCGGCGTAGTAGCTCGATTCGAGAATCCAGCCGGAATGCTGGGCGATGAAGCCGGAGACGCGGGCGATGATGCCGATCTGGTCCGGGCAGGATCCCGACAGGGTATAGAAGCGCTTGGCGTACATCGTGCGTCAGCCGCCGCGGCGCACGGCGCAAGCGCCGAAGGCCCGGTCGATCGCGGCGCGCAGCTCGGCGTACGAGTGCGTTACCGGGAACTGCGGGAATTCGCTGATCACCCTGGCCGGCGGGTGGAAGAGGATGCCGGCATGGGCCTCGCCGAGCATCGCCGTGTCGTTGTACGAATCGCCGGCCGCCACCACGGTGAAGCACAGTTCCTTGAGCCGACGCACCGCTTCGCGCTTCTGGTCGGGCATGCGCAGATGGTGGCGTAGCAGCCGGCCGTCCGCGTCGGTCTGGAGGCTGTGACAGAACAGGGTCGGCCAGCCGAGCTGGCGCATCAGCGGATGCGCGAATTCGTAGAAGGTGTCGGACAGGATGATCAGTTGATAGTCCTCGCGCAATCCATCGACGAAGTCGCGCGCGCCGTCGAGCGGTCCCATGTCGGCGATCACCTGCTGAATGTCCGGCAGCCCGAGCCGATGCTCGGCGAGGATCGCCAAGCGGTAGTTCATCAGCTTGTCGTAGTCTGGCTCGTCACGAGTGGTGCGACGCAGCTCCGGGATGCCGGTGCGAGTGGCGAATTCGATCCAGATTTCGGGGACCAGTACGCCTTCCAGGTCGAGACAGACGATTTGCACGGCAAGCTCCCAGGGAATGAGGGGTGAACGGAAGGCGCGATTCTACCAAATCCGCCCGGCCTGCATCGCCGGATGCGGCTGGCCGGCGTTCGACGTTCAATATTCCGGCCCAGGGTCCCGGCACGCGGTCCGTCCTCACTGGAGCGATCACCGGGCCGTGCCCCGCTGCTCGCTCAGGACATAATTGCCGATCAGCACGCCAGCGCCCGCCGCCTGTGGCTCAGGTCGCTTATAGTGTACGGCTGTAAACGGGATCGGGTGGAGGCCGGACCATTGCCCGCTGCCGGCAGGGCGCTGGCGGGGACTGGCCCTGGGTGTCGGCAAGGAGAAGTGATGCGTGCTGTTGGTTTGCTGTTGGTTGTCCTGCTGATGGGGGACATGGCTCGGGCCGAAACGCCTGCGTCGCCGCTTGAAGTGCCGCAAACGCTGGAGGAGGCGAAGGCGCAGCGGGCGCGGGCCGAGTCGATGCGCACGGCGGCCGAGCGGGAATACAAGGCTGAGGAGAATCGCTGTTATGGCAAGTTTCTGGTCAATGATTGCCTCGAAGCAGCCAGGAAGCGGCGCACGGCAGCCATCGTCGAGGCGCGCCAGCTCGAGCAACCGGCCCGCGACTTCGAGCGGCAGGCGCGACACCAGGAACTCGAGGCCAGGGAGAAGCAGGGGCTGGCCGATCAGCCGCAGCGCGAGGCCGAGCAGCGCGAGCGCGGCGAGCGCTACCGCGCCGAGCAGGCCGCCAAGGCGGCCGAGCGCGAGCGCAAACTGGCCGACAAGGCCAGGCAGGCGGAAGAGGGCCGCCAGAAGACGGCCGCCGAGCAGGCGCGCCGGCAGGCCAAACTGGAAAAGCGTGCGCGGGCCGATGCCGAGCGTGCAGCCAAGAAGGTAACGCCGCAAGGCGACAAGCCGGCGGCCAGTTCGCTCAACTGAATCCGGTTCGACGCGCGGCTTGCCGGGCGCCCGTCGCGCTGCCGCTTGGTCTCAGGCGATGCCTTGGCTGGCGAGGTATTCTTCGTAGTTGCCGAGGTAGTTGATCACCTTTCCGTCGCTGCGGATTTCGAGAATGCGCGTGGCGAGCGAGGAGACGAACTCGCGGTCGTGCGAGACGAAGATCAGCGTTCCCTTGAACTTGTCGAGCGCGGTATTGAGCGACTCGATCGATTCCATGTCGAGGTGGTTGGTCGGTTCGTCCATCACCAGCACGTTTGGCCGCATGAGCATCAGCTTGCCGAAGATCATCCGCCCCTGTTCGCCGCCCGAGATCACCTTCACCGCCTTGTGCACCTCATTGCCCGAGAAGAGCAGGCGGCCGAGCGTGCCGCGGATCAGGGTCGCCAGGTCGTCGCCGTCGTTCGCATTGCTGCGCGCGTAACCGGCGATCCAGTCGCTCAGGCTGATGTCGCTGTTGAAGTCGCGGGCGTGGTCCTGCGCGTAATAGCCGGGACGTGCTTTTTCGGCCCACTTGATGCTGCCCCGCTGGGATTGCAGCTCGCCCATCAGCAGCTTCAGCAAGGTCGTCTTGCCGACCCCGTTCTCGCCGATGATCGCCAGGCGTTCGCCGCCGTTGAGCGTCAGGTCCAGCTTGTTGAAGATCTGCCGCCCGGCGCCATGGTAGCCGAAGCCGACGTTCTGTATTTCCACCGCCTGCCGATGCAGCTTCTCCTTCTCGTCGAACTCGAAACGGATCCACGGGTACTGACGCGACGACGGCTTGACGTCCTCGGGTTTGAGCTTGTCGATCAGTTTCAGGCGGGAGGTGGCCTGCCTGGCCTTGGAGGCATTGGCCGAAAAGCGGCGCACGAAGCTCTGCAACTCGGCGATCCGTTCCTTGGCTTTGGCATTGGCGCTCTGCTGTCGCTCGCGGGCCTGTGTCGAGGCTTCCATGAAGTCGTCGTAGTTGCCCGGGTAGACGGTGATTCGTCCATAATCGAGGTCGGCCATGTGCGTGCAGACCTGATTGAGGAAGTGCCGGTCGTGTGAAATGATCACCATCGTGCTGTTGCGCTCGTTGATCACGTTCTCGAGCCAGCGGATGGTGGAGATGTCGAGGTTGTTGGTCGGTTCGTCGAGCAGCAGGATGTCCGGGTCGGCAAACAGCGCCTGGATGAGCAGCACGCGCAGTTTCCAGCCGGGTGCAACGTCGCTCATCGGGCCAAAGTGCTGTCCGGCCGGGATGCCGACGCCGAGCAGCAGTTCGCCGGCGCGCGCCTCGGCGGTGTAGCCGCCATACTCGGCAAAGCGGGCTTCGAGGTCGGCGGCGTGCATGTAATCCTCTTCGCTGGCCTCGGGATTGGCGTAGATGGCGTCCTTCTCGAGCATGCAGGCCCACATCTCCTCATGCCCCATCATCACCACATCGATCACCCGCTGCTGCTCGAACGCGAACTGGTCCTGACGCAGGTAGGCCATCCGTTCGTGCGTGTCTTTCGAGATGTTGCCGGCCGTCGGGTCGAGTTCCCCGGCGAGTATCTTCATGAAGGTCGACTTGCCGGAGCCATTGGCGCCGATCAGTCCGTAGCGATAAGCTTCGCCGAACTTGACCGAGACATTTTCGAAGAGGGGCTTGGCCCCGAACTGCATGGTGATGTTGTTGGCGACGAGCACGAAGAAACCTCGGTGAAATCATCAGGTTGCAAAAGGGTGTCATTGTACCCCAGGGGCCGTCGCCGTGCCTGCCGGCGGCCTACCTGGGGATCTGCTGCGCAGTGCCTGGTTTGGGCCGGGCGAGGAAGGTGAGAGCGGTCGGGTCGGCAAACCATTCGAGATTGACGCCGTCGATCACGATCACCACCGGCACCTCGAAGGTCCTGCCGGCCTGCACTATGGTGGCGATGGCATCGACCTTCTTGTCCTCGCTGCCGGTGACCCGGACGCTGACGACCTCGATGGCCTGATCCTTGTACTCCGGGTGGGTACGAAAATACTTCTGCATCGAGGTGCGGGCGAGTTCCCCGGCTTGTTCGGGCGGCGGGAAGCAGCCGGCCAGCATGAGCACGGCACAGAGCAGCGAGGCTGGTAGCGGGATCCTTGTCATGAACACAGAGTACTCTCCTGATGGCTGATCACAACCAGGGCTGGAGTGTGACCGAAAACGCTGCCGGATGCCATCCCGCCGTTCCGGCCAGGCAGTCGCCTGCGGGTTCGGCGACCTTCAGCCGATGCGGCCTGGCTGGGTGTCGAGCAGGGTGTCGAGTTCGCGCCAGAGTGGTTCGCAAAGGCCCGCGCGGTAGGCCGCGCTGCGGAAGGCGGGGTGTTCCTGCCGGTACACCTCCCACAACGCGTGTCGTTGGTCCGCCAGGCAGCTGCTGACGTTGGCCAGGCGATCGGCGACCTTGACCACCAGCGCCAGCTCGGCTGGTCCTGTGACCCTGGACAGGCGGGCGTAGGTGCCCGCCTTGCGCTCGGCACGGCTGGCCCCCGGCGCGTCGGTGAGCAGGCTGACGCATTCGCCGACCAGTGGCCCGAAGTGCTCGCGTACCTCACCTTCGGTGACGGTGGTGTCTTCGACCACGTCATGCAGGTAGCCGATGACCTGCGCGTCCGGACCATAGGGCGAGAGCAAGGCGACGACCGCCTCGAGATGATAGGCGTAAGGGCGGTTGCCATACCTTTGTTCGCCGTGCGCGCTGAGGGCGAAGGCGCGCGCCTCAGCGAGCATGGGGTTTTTCCTGCCGCAGGTCGCTGGCCGTGCTGCCGCCCGGCTGCGTCGCTTCGGCGGCAGCCGGGCGGCAAGCCGCCAGTAGCGCGCCGAGGCCTTCCCACTGTTGGCGCCAGAATCCGCTGCGTGCCGCATCGGCCGGCAGGGGGCCGTCGGCGAGGCCGCACGGGGGCATCGCCCGGCCGCGGTACTGGGTGCCGAACAACTGGTCCCAGAGCGGAAAGAGGACGGCGAAATTGCAGCCATGGCGGTATTGCTCGCCGGTTGGCAGGTGCAGTGCATGGTGCCAGCGGTGGTAGCGCGGGCTGACCAGCAGCAGTTCGCCGATCCGTCCGAAAGACAGACGTGCATTGACGTGCGACAGGTTCTCGATCGTCTTGACGGCGATCAGCAGACCGACGAAATGACCCGGCGGTACGCCGATCAACAGTGCGACGGTGGCGAACCAGAAGCCGCCGATCAGGTCGTCGAGCACATGGTTGCGGCTGTCGGTCCACAGCGTCATCTGACGCTGGCTATGGTGGATGGCGTGCAGCGCCCACCACCAGCGGAAGCTGTGCGACAGGCGGTGGCGCCAGTATTCGGCAAAGTCGAGGAGGGCGAGATAGATCAGGAAACTCGCCAGGGGCTTCGTTTCCAGCGCCGGAAAGAGATCTTCCAGTTGTGGCGGGATGATGTCGTTCAGGCGCAGCCAACTGTCGATACTGCCGAACAGCGGAGCCAGCACCGCGAAGACGAGGAGCGGGATGATGCCCAGCCGGTCGAGCAGTGAATAGGTGACGTCCACCCGCACCGGCTTGCGGTCCGGCCAGACCTCGATCGGTCGCAGTGCCTCGAGTGGGCGCAACAGCAGATAGGCTGCACTGATCTGCAGCACGCCGCAGAGGAAGAGCTCGACACCGTCGAAAGCCATCTCGATGTAGCTGCCCAGCCCGAGGACGAGCAGTGGCGGCTGGACGACACGATCGAGCAACCAGCCCTGCAATTGCACAAAGGCTTCGATCAGGGCGTTGATCATGGCTGTGCGCGCCGGGTGGCGAAGCAGAAGCCCTTGCTCTTGAGGCCGGCGATCAGGGGATCGAGCATCGGTGCGAAGGGGTCCTGGCGCGACCAGATGCCGAGATGCGCCATGATGATGTCGCCATCCTTGAGGTGATCGAGCGCGCGCTGCAAGAGCAGCGCATTGGGGTAGGTCGTGGATGGCAGCTCGTCACCGAGGAAACCGGCGGCCGCCCAGCCGACGTGACGATAACCGCAGGACTGCGCCGCCGCCAGGGTGTTGGCCGTCGTGCGACCGCCCGGTGCCCGCCAGAGCGGGTCGAGCCGGCGCCCGGTGAGTTCCTGAAAGCGTGTGTCGGGGCGCTGCAACTCGGCGCAGACGGCCGCCGCGTCCATGCTTTCGATGCCGCCCTCCGGCAGCCGGTAGCGCACCAGCGTACCGTGGTCTTCGCGGAAACTGCCGTGTCGCCAGGTGTGGCTACCGAAGGCATGCCCCTCGGCAACGCGGGCTTGCCAGTAGGACGCCCAACTGGCATCGAGGGCATGATCGCCGCGGCTGGTTTTTTCCTGGGCCAGGAAGAACGTCGCCTTGACCCCATGCCTGGAGAGTGTTTCGGCAATCAGTTCGGCGTGGCGCATGTTGCCGGTGTCGAAGGTGAGATAGAGTGTCCCCTTGCAGGCAGCGGCTGGCTCGGCGGGTGCGGCAGTCGCCAGGCTGATGGCCGCCAGACCCGGCGCCAGGAACAGGCGGCGAAGGCCGAGGCTCATCGCAGACCGGCGTGGTTGAGGAAGAAGACGCCGTGCGGCGAGCTGCCGACCGGGATCGACAGTTTGAGTCGTTTGTTGACCAGATCCACGACCTGCACCTTGCGCGCGAAGCGGGCAGTCGCCCAAAGCTCCTTGCCGTCGGCACGAACCGTCATGTCGTCCGGCCCGCCAGGCACCTCGTACTGTTCGACCACCGTCATCGTCTGCGTGTCGAGCAGCGAAATGCTGCCGTCGACCGTGCGGTTGGAGACATAGAAGTGGCGGCCGTCGCCTTTCGGCTGCAGATTGTGCGCTGCCTTCCCGGTAGGGACCTTCCTGATGCTCTGGCGGCTGCGCCATTCGATGACTTCGACCACTCCCTCGCCCATGCTGGCGACCAGCAGGTAGCGGTTGTCCGGCGACATGACGATGCCCGCCGGGGTTGTCGCGACCGGCATGACCCAGGCAATCTTCTGCGTCGGCAGGCTGATCGCCATGACCTCGTTGGAGTCCTGGAGGGTGACGAAGACGAACTGGCTGGCGTCGTCGAAAGCGAGGTGTGAGGGAGTTTTCGGTGCGGGCAGTCGGGCGATCAGGCTGAAGTCCGTCGGGTCATAGATATCGACCCGGTCGAGGCGCAGCGAAGTGGCGACGAACCACTTGCGATTTGGCGAGTAACCCAACTGATACGGATCCGAGATGTTGCGTACGCGCTTCTGCTCCTGCCCGGTCAACGGGTCGAAGAAGACCAGTTGGTTGGCGGCCGCGCAGGCGACGACCAGCGACTTGTCGTCGGGCGTCGGCATCAGGTGGTGCGGTTCCTTGCATACGTTGACCTTACCGGTCACCTGGTAACTGTCGGTATCGATCAGACTGACCGTCCCATCAGCCGAGTTGAGGGCAATCGCCAGACCGGCCTGGGTGGCCGGGTGAGCGCCAAGCAGCAGCATGAAGGCGAGGCATCGTGCAGTGCGCAGGAGGATTCCGGGGGGACGGTGGTGGGGCATCGTGTCAGCCAGGAACGGGTTGGGAACGAGAGCAGGCAGCTTTTGCCGAGCCGATCGCTCGGCCTGGCTCGCCTGCCTGTGGTTATCGGCTGTTGTTGGGCAGCGCATCGGTCGGGAAGCGATTGTGCGATCTGCCTCTTACGCCAAACTGACCAGATCTGGATCGGTGAAGTGTTCGAGCAGAATTCGCCGTACGCGATCCTGCCACAGACCGGCAAAGAGCTCAATCGTCGCCGGCTCGGCGTCGCCGGCCAGCACCGTCTGCAAGAGGCCCGGGAGGCGGGGATCTGCGGGAACCTCTTCGAGTTGCAGCGAGGCGTTGAGGCTCTGCCCGTTGTCCAGTCGGGTAAAGCGGATCTGACCCGGCAGATCCGTTCCGAAGTGGAGTAGTTCGCGCCGCGCGAAACGGCCGGCCAGGCCCTTGAAGCCGCCGCTTCCGGCAGCCCCGGTGAGCAACCCGACGACCGCCGCCGTCACGCCGCTGACGCCGCTTTCCAGTGCCGCGCGGAAGTCGACCGCGATCTCGCCGCGGGCAGGTAGTTCGTCCGGATAGAGTGCCCGCAGTACACGGCTGGTGAGCAGGTAGGCGCCCGCTACGGTCGGGCAGGAGTGGCCGGTCAGCCTGACGGCATCGACATAGCCGTACTCGATCAGCCCGCCTTGCGCCGCGCCAAGGAATGCGGCCAGGCGATCGCGCATGACGATCGTCGGCACCTGCGAGAAAAAGGCCGGAAAGTTCAAATGATCAGCTTCTCTTCTGGATCAACTCGATCTTGTAGCCGTCGGGATCCTCGACGAAGGCGATCACCGTCGTGCCGTGTTTCATCGGGCCGGCCTCGCGCACCACCTTGCCGCCACGCGCCTTGATCTGCTCGCAGGCGGCATAGGCGTCGGGGACTTCGATCGCCACATGGCCGAAGCCGCCACCAAGCTCGTAGGACGGGGTATCCCAGTTGTGTGTCAGTTCGAGCACCGCTTCTTGCGCTTCCGGGCCGTAGCCGACAAAGGCCAGTGTGAAGCGGCCCGCCGGGTAATCCTGGCGGCGCAACTCGCGCATGCCGAGCACTTCGGTGTAAAAGGCCAGCGAGCGGTCGAGATCGCCGACACGCAGCATCGTATGCAGGATTCTCATGCTTCTCCTCACCAGTGTGGACAAAGGGCGGCGCGCTGCCGCAATTCGGCGCGCGCCGCCGGGTAATCAGGGTAGAGATCCGCAACGATGGACCAGAAGCGCGGGCCGTGGTTCATTTCGCGCAGGTGCGCCAGTTCGTGCGCCACCACGTAGTCGATCACCGGCAGGGGAAAGTGAAGCAGCCGCCAGTTCAGGCGAATGCCGCTGCGCGTGCTGCAGCTCCCCCAACGCGTGCGTGCCGCCGAGAGGGCAAGCGGTGGCAGGGCGACCCCGAGCCGCGACGCGTAGTGCGCCAGGCGCTGGCTGAACAGCAGGCGGGCGTACTCGCGCCAGGCCTTCTCAAGGACGCGTGGCGCTTCGGTCGGCGAGCGCAGACAGAGGGTGAGCGTTGGTTGCGGGGGCTGCAGATTCCACAGGCAGCGATTGCCACCGATCGCCAGGCGGATGGCGAGCGAATTGCCGAGCCAGGGCAGGTGCACGCCGTCGACGATGGACAGCTTTTCCGGCGGACGGCGGTTGCGCCACTCGTCCAGCTTGCGGCCGATCCATTCGCCGTGCTGCACGATCAGCGACTCGACTTCGCGCAGCGAGGCATGCAGCGGAGCGCCGACGCGCAGGCCGCGGTGATCGATCGACAGGCCAATGGTGTGCCTTCTGCCGCGCCGCAGGACGTAGGATACGCTGTGTTCGCCGAGTGCGATGGTGCGCAAGGTCTCGCTGGTTGCCAGCGGTGGCCGCGTGCTCGAGCGCGCTGCTTCAGGCCGCCACGGCATCGGCGGTGGCCGGGTAGCGGTGCGGTGAGATCCGGCGCATCTCGGATTCGATCCAGGCGGCGGCGAGCGTATTGATTCTGGCGGCCGACTTGCCAGTCGGGTCGATCGCTGGTCCGATGCTCACCGTGATCACTCCCGGCGAGATGGCGAAAACGCTCTTGCGCCAGAATTCGCCGGCGTCGTGCGCCACCGGCACAACCCTGGCGTCGCTGCGCACCGCGAGGTGTGCTCCGCCCGGTTTGTAGCGCGAGGTCTGACCCGGCTCGACGCGGGTTCCTTCGGGGAAAATCACGACCCAGTAACCGGCGGCCAGGCGTTCGGCTCCCTGATCGAAGACCTGCCTGAGCGCATCCTTGGCCGCCGCACGGTTGATCGAGATCATCTTCATCGCCGCCAGACCCCAGCCGAAGAAGGGCACACGCAACAACTCCTTCTTGAGGACGAAGACCAGCGGCGGGAAGATGTCCTGCAGACCGACCGTTTCCCAGGCCGACTGGTGTTTGGCCATGACCACCGATGGCTCGGGCGGAATGTTCTCGCGCCCGAGCACGCGGTAGCGCAGGCCGAGGACGTGCCGGCAGAGTCCCATGAAACCGCTGCGCCAGAGCGCGATGATGCGGTAGCGCACGGTCATCGGGAAGGCGATCGCCAGCGTCACGAGCAGGCCGAACGGCATCGTCAGCAGCCCGACCAGCAACAGGAACAGCGCCGTGCGCAGGGCGGCCATCACGAGCGCAGGATGTGTTCGGCGGCCGCCGCCAGATCGGGAAAGACCAGCGTACCTTCCGGCAGGCCACCGTCGGTTTGCGTCTGCGTTCCCTTGCCGGTCATCACCAACAACGGCAGGGCACCGACTGCGGTAGCCGCCTGCAGGTCGCGCAGCGAATCGCCGACCGCCGGGGTGCCCGGCAGATCGATGTTGAAACAGCCGGCAATCCGCTCGAACATGCCGATCGCCGGCTTGCGGCAATGGCAGCCGGCCTCGATCGGATGCGGGCAAAAGAAGATCGCGTCGATGCGTCCTCCGGCCGCCAGCACGGCGCGGTGCATCTTGTCGTGGATGGCATTGAGCGTGTCCATGTCGAACAGGCCGCGACCGACGCCCGACTGGTTGGTGGCCACCACCACCCGGTAACCGGCCTGATGGAGCTTGGCAATCGCTTCGAGGCTGCCCGGGATGGGGCGCCACTCGGCTGGCGACTTGATGAACTGCTTGGAGTCGTAGTTGATGACCCCGTCGCGATCGAGGATGACGAGTCTCATACGGCCAGCCTGGAAATGTCGGCGACCGCGTTCAACTGCTCGTAGAGCACTTTCAGGAGGCCCAGACGGTTGCCGCGCAGCAGTGGTTCATGCACGTTCACCATCACCTCGTCGAAGAAGCGGTCCACCTCGCTGCGTACCGTGGCGAGCGCCTTGAGTGCGTCGGCATAGTCCTCGTTGGCGACGTGCGAGCGAACCAGTGGCGCCATCAGGACGACGCGCTGGAACAGGGCCTTCTCGGCTTTCTCCTCGAGCAGCGCGATGTCCGGCTCGGGCAGATCTTCGGGCGCTTTCTTCAGGATGTTGCCAATGCGCTTGTTGGCGGCGGCGAGCGCCAGCGATTCGGGAAGCATCTGGAATTCGCGTACCGCCGCCAGCCGGGCGGGGACCAGATCGATGCGGGTCGGCCGCTGCGCCAGTACCGCCTCGATGACGTCGACCGCATGGCCGGCGTCGCGCAGCATGCCGCGCAGGCGGTCGAGCATGAAGAGCAGCAGGTTTTCGTCGACCGGCGCGAGCTTGACTCCCTGCGCCAGCAGCGCCTGGCTTGCGCTACCGATCAGTTCGCCGAGATCGAGCGGCAGCGGCGTTTCCATCAGAATGCGCAGCACCCCGAGTGCGGCGCGGCGCAGACCGAAGGGATCCTTGTCGCCGGTCGGCAGTTGCCCGATGCCGAAGAAGCCGACCAGCGCGTCAAGTTTGTCGGCCAGCGCTGCGGCGCAGGCAATGTTTCCCTCGGGCAGGGCATCGCCGGCGAAACGCGGCCGGTAATGCTGCTCGATGGCGTCGGCCACCACCGGCAGACCGCCTTCGTGCAGCAGGTAATAGCGGCCCATGATGCCCTGCAGTTCCGGGAACTCGCCGACCATGTCGGTGAGCAGGTCGATCTTGGCGAACAGTGCAGCGCGCTCCGCCAGATTGCCGTCGGCGCCGAGCGTCTCGGCGATGCTGCGCGCGACACGGCCCAGACGCTGGGCGCGGTCGCCGAGCGAGCCGAGCTTGTTGTGGTAGACCACCGAGCCGAGTCGAAGCACGCGGTTGGCAAAGCCGGCCTTGCGATCCTGATTGTAAAAAAAGCGGGCGTCCGACAGGCGTGGACGGACGACGCGCTCGTTGCCGCGGATGATGTTGCTGGGGTCGTCGACCGCCATGTTGGCGACGATCAGGAACTTGTTGAGCAGCTTGCCGGCGCGGTCGAGCAGCGGGAAGTATTTCTGGTTCTGCTGCATGGTCAGGATCAGGCATTCCTGCGGTACTTCCAGGTACTCGGCCTCAAACTCGCCGACGTAGACCACCGGCCATTCGACCAGTGCCGTCACTTCGTCGAGCAGGCCGTCTGCCGGATTGATGCGGGCGTCGAGCCGGTGTGCCGCCGCTTCGAGCTGGGTGGCGATTGCCGCGCGGCGTTCGCCGAAAGCGGCGATCACCTTGCCGTCGGCCAGTCGGGCAGGGTAGTCCGCCGGTGTGTCGACGACGATTTCGCCGGCCGACAGGAAGCGGTGCCCCATGGTCGTGCGGCCGCTCGGCAATCCGAGCACTGCGCCGGGGACGACTCGCTTGCCGTGCAGGAGGATCAGGCTGTGTACCGGGCGGACGAACTGGTGCTCGGAATCGCCCCAGCGCATGACTTTCGGGATCGGTAGCTTGCGCACCGCCTGCGCGACGATGTCCGCCAGGTGGGTGGCCAGTTCTTCGCCCTTCTTCTCGCGTCGGGCAACGAAGTATTCGCCCTTGCCGTCGGCCGCCTTGTGGAGTTGGTCAAAGCTGACACCGGCGGCGCGCATGAAGCCTTCGAGCGCCTTGGTCGGCCGGCCCGCCACGTCGAGCGCGCCGGCCAGCGCCGGGCCCTTCTTCTCCAGCACGCGGTCGGGTTGCCGGTCGGCCACCCCGGTGATGGTCAGCGCCAGGCGGCGAGGCGTGGCGTAGGGTGTGCAGATGCTATCGGCTCCGGCAAACTCCTCGGCTCTGAGGGTGGCGAAGACGGTATCGGCAAAGGCCTCGGAGAGCGGTTTCAGTGACTTCGGCGGCAGCTCTTCGGTGCGCAGTTCGATCAGGACGGTTTCTTTCATCTCATGCCACCTCGCCGCCAGTGCCCGCCTTGCACATCGGGAAACCGAGCGCCTGGCGGGAGTCGTGGTAGGCCTGCGCGACTTCGCGCGCCAGGGCGCGTACGCGGCCGATGTAGGCCGCCCGCTCGGTGACCGAGATGGCGCCGCGGGCATCGAGCAGGTTGAAGGTATGCGAGCACTTCATCACCATTTCGTAGCCCGGTAGCGCGAGGCCGGCGGCGATCAGCCGCCGCGCTTCGGACTCGTGCTCGCCGAAGTGGCGGAAGAGCAGTTCGACATTGGCGTGTTCAAAGTTGTACTTCGATTGCTCGACCTCGTTCTGGTGGTACACGTCGCCGTAGGTCACCCGGTAGCCCGGTCCCTCGGCCCATACCAGGTCGAAGACATTCTCCACCCCCTGCAGGTACATCGCCAGGCGCTCGATGCCATAGGTGATCTCGCCGAGTACCGGTTTGCAGGCTAGCGAGCCGACTTCCTGGAAATAGGTGAACTGGGTCACTTCCATGCCGTCCAGCCAGACCTCCCAGCCGAGTCCCCAGGCGCCCAGTGTCGGACTCTCCCAGTCGTCCTCGACAAAGCGGATGTCGTGCTGGGTGGTGTCTATGCCGAGCGCACGCAGCGAGTCGAGATAGAGGTCCTGGATATTGGCTGGCGAGGGTTTGAGCACGACCTGGTACTGGTAGTAATGCTGCAGGCGGTTGGGGTTCTCGCCATAGCGTCCGTCCTTGGGCCGCCGTGATGGCTGCACGTAGGCCGCGTTCCAGGGTTCGGGTCCGATGGCGCGCAGAAAGGTGGCAGTGTGGAAGGTGCCGGCACCGACTTCGATGTCGTATGGCTGGAGCAGTGCGCACCCCTGTTTGTCCCAGAAATCCTGGAGACGCAGAATCACTTCCTGGAAGGTAGGCATGGGAGATGGTCGGACAGGACGAGAAGCCCGGATTTTACTTGGTTTCTCGGCGAACAAGAACCTGCTTCGGCGACGCGCGAGACCGGCGACCGGTTGCGGGCGCCCGGTCGCCTGATTACCCAGGCGACTGGCGTGTCACGGCGCGCGCACCACTTGTGGCGGGTTCCTTACTTCACCTTGCCGTCCCTGGTTGCGAGAGGCTTGCACATCGAACCGTGTGCCATCAGCATCGTGCTGGGAGTGGTCAGGCTCGCCTGATAGGCGGCGATGGCCAACATCTGTTCAGGGTTGTATTTCTTGATGACCCGGACCATTTCGGGGTTGGCGGCGCTCCACGACTGATCCTTGTTCTCGGCGAGTGCCTGGGCCAAGGCGAGTGCGGGGAGTAGCGCGACACATGCAGCCACAGTGGTGGTCATTTTTTTCATGATTGTCTCCTCCTGGCGTTTTTTAGTAACGGTGCATCGAACAGCATGCCGGGTTAGCATGGTTGGTGGTACCCAGCGGGTCAAGTGTTGATTCCGCTGCGACCGGGCACCGTGCGCTGCTCTCCGCCGCGCAGTCGACGGCCGGGAACCGGGTGAAGCAGCCCTCAGGCAGGGTGGCGCAAGGCTACCCCGCGTCGCATGTGCAAGGCGATGAGCAGGAGTGCGAGAGCGACGACCGGCCAGTTGCCCCAGCGCACGTATGGGGTTGCCCCGGTATGACCGCGGACTTCGCCGAGCAGTGCGCCGCGCCTGAAGGGTGGCAGCACCGAGCGCACGCGGCCGTCGACATCGACGATGGCGGTCATGCCGGTATTGGTCGCGCGCAGCATCATGCGGCCCGTTTCCAGGGCGCGCATCTGGGCGATCTGCAGGTGTTGCGCGGGTGCCAGCGAATCGCCGAACCAGGCGACGTTGGAAATGTTTGCCAGCAGCGTGGCGCCCGGCAGGCTGGCACTGATCTCGTTGCCGAAGGCGTCTTCGTAGCAGATGTTCACCGCCACCTGCTGGCCGGCGAGGCGCAGCGGCGGCTGGCCGGGCGCGCCGGGGCTGAAGTCGGACATCGGGATGTTGGCCATCGCCATGAACCAGGCAAAGCCCGACGGGACGAATTCGCCGAAGGGTACCAGGTGCACCTTGCTGTAGCGCTGCTGTCCCGATGCGCCGAGGCTCAGCGCGGCATTGAAGTACTGCCGGCCGTCACCGACGGCGACTCCCAGCAGCAGGTCGCCCTGTTGGCGCAAGGCAAGCGCCTGCAGCGCGTCGAGGTAGTCGACCGGAACCTGGTCCAGGAAAGAGGGCAGGGCGGTTTCGGGCAGGACCGTCAGTTGCGCCGGATGGTCGAGTGCCAGGCGGTGGTAGGTGCGCAGCGATTCAGCGAAGCGTTCGGGTCGCCATTTTATCTCCTGCGCGACGTTGCCTTGCAGCAGGGCGACCGTCAGCGGCTCGCCGGTCGCCTGGGTCCAGCGCAGCTCGCGCAACAGGTGGCCGGTCGCCAGGGTCAGGGCGATAGCCAGGGTGGGCAGTGCTGGGCACCAGCGCAGCCAGCCGCGCGCCCGGCACGCTTCGGTCGACAACCAGCGCCTGAGCACTGCGAAGCCGAGTGCGCCAGCCAGCGCCGAGAACAGGGAAACGCCGTGCACTCCGAGCAGGGGGGCATAGCCGGCCAACGGGCTTGGCGGGGTCTGCGAATAGCCGGCGGAAAGCCAGGGGAAACCGGTGAACAGCCAACTGCGCAGCCACTCGACAAGCACCCACAGGGCGGCGAAGAGCAGTGCCCGGCGCAGCCAGCCGCCGGTCGCCAGGTGGACGAACAATGCCCCGAGCAGCGCGACATGAAGCGCCAGGACGGCACAGAAGAGCAAGGTCGCCAAGCCGGCCAGCGCCGCCGGCATGCCGCCGAAAATGCTGAGACTGACGTAGATCCAGGAGACACCGGCCAGGAAGAAACCGAAGCCATGACTGGCGGCGAGCAGCGCACCTTGGCACGGGCGCCGCGCGCCGTCGACTTCGGCAACGAGCAGGGCGAACAGCCCGCCGAGGCTCAGCCAGTTGAGGGCAAACCAGCCGAGCGGCGCGAAGGCCGCGACTCCCGTGGCGCCGAGAACGAAAGCGGCCAGGCAGCGCCCGCCCGTGTTCTTATTCAGGCGTGCCTGCCTGTTCTGGCCGCACGACCACCAGGGTGTAGATGCGGCGGTTGTCGGCGCGCAGGACCTGGAAAGTGAGCCCGTCGATGGTGACCGTTTCGTTGAACTGCGGCAGCCGGCCGAAGTGGTGGAGAATCAGTCCACCGATGGTCTGGAAGCTCTCGTCACTGAAACTGCTGCCGAAAGCGGCGTTGAAATCCGCCACCGGGGTGTGCGCCTTGACGCGGTACTGCCCGTTCTGGTCGAGCTGGATGTTGTCGTCGGCTTCGTCGAAATCGTACTCGTCCTCGATTTCGCCGACGATCTGCTCCAGTACGTCCTCGATGGTGATCAGGCCGGCGATGCCGGCGTATTCGTCGATGACGATCGCCATGTGATTGCGCGAGACGCGAAATTCGCGCAGCAGCACATCGAGGCGTTTGAACTCTGGGATGAACACCGCCGGGCGAATCCAGTCGCGCAGCGTGAAGGGGGCGTCGCGCGCGACGCGCAACAGGTCCTTGGCGAGCAGGATGCCGATCACGTTGTCGGCACTGTCGTTGATTACCGGGAAGCGCGAATGGGCAGTCCTGTTGACCCGCCCGATCACCTCGTCGAACGAATCGTTGGCATCAACCACTTCCATCAGCATACGTGGCACCATGACGTCGCGCACGCGCACCTCCGATGCGGCGAGCGCGCCCTCGATGATGCTCAGGGCATCGGCATCGAGCAGCGCGCGCTGATGCGCAGAGTGCAGCAGTTGCATGAGCTGTTCGCGGTCCTCGGGTTCGTGCACGAGGAACGCAGAGATCCGTTCGAGAAGACCGGGCTTGTTGCCTGTGCTGCCGGTGTTGTCCTTGTCCATGTTGACCTCGGTGAGGAATGATGCGTCAATGGCGGCGACGCGTCCGCTCTTGCGCGGTCAGCGCCGCTGACGCTTCATCCCTCGTCGCGATAGGGGTCCGGATAACCCAGGGCGGCGAGAATCCGGCGCTCCTCGGCTTCCATTTCAGCTGCCTGCCGTTCGTCCGCCTCGTGGTCGTAGGCCTGCAGATGCAGCAGGCCATGCACGATCAGATGGGCGTAATGCGCGCTGAGCGATTTGCCCTGCTCGCTGGCCTCGCGCTCGACCACCGGTGCGCAGAGAACCAGGTCGCCGCAGATGCGCGGCCTGACTTCGTAGGAGAACGAGAGGACGTTGGTCGCCCGCTCCTTGCCGCGATAGCTGCTGTTGAGGCGGAGTCCTTCTTCGGCGTCGACGAAACGCACGGTGATCCGTCCGCCGGTCTTGCCCTTTGCCGGCAAGGCGGCGCGTACCCAGCGACGCACCTCGCGCTTGGCCGGCCGGCCGGCCGGCCGGCCGGCGTACTGCACGGCAAGCTGCCAGCGCTCACTTTTTTTCGCCATTGCCCGCCGTTGCGGCTGACCCGGCCTCGAGTGCCGCGGTGTGTGCCTCGTAGGCCGAGACGATGCGCGCCACCAGCGGGTGGCGGACCACGTCTTCCTTCAGGAATTCGGTGAATGCGATGCCGCGGACTTCCCGCAGGATCTGGCGCGCTTCGATCAGGCCGCTTTTCTGGCCGCGCTGCAGGTCGATCTGCGTCACGTCGCCGGTGACCACGGCTTTGGCGCCGATGCCGATGCGCGTCAGGAACATCTTCATCTGCTCGGGGGTGGTGTTCTGTGCCTCGTCGAGAATGATGAAGGCGTGGTTGAGGGTGCGCCCGCGCATGTAAGCCAGCGGAGCAATCTCGATAGAGCCGCGTTCGAACAGCTTGCCGACGCGCTCGAAGCCCATCAGGTCGTAGAGCGCGTCGTACAGTGGGCGCAGATAGGGATCGACCTTCTGTGCCAGGTCGCCGGGCAGGAAGCCGAGGCGTTCGCCCGCCTCGACGGCCGGCCGTGTGAGCACGATACGCTGCACCAGTTCGCGCTCGAAGGCGTCGACCGCGGAGGCGACGGCGAGATAGGTCTTGCCGGTACCGGCCGGACCGGTGCCGAACGTGATGTCGTGTTCCTGGATTTTCTTCAGGTATTCGATCTGCCGCGGCGTGCGGCCGTGCAATTCGCTCTTGCGGGTCATCAGGGCCGGCGCGACGCCGCCGCCGGACGAGATGTTGCGCACCGGTCGGTTGAGCAGCTCGATCAGGCCGAGCTGGATCTCGTCAACCGACAGCGTATCCTTGGCCTGCGCGTAGAACTGCTGCAGTGCTTCGCTGGCGCGTGCAGTCTGCGCGGCTTCGCCGCGCAGCGTGAAACGTTCGCCCCGGCGGGCGATCGATACATCGAGGGCGGTCTCGATCTGGCGCAGGTTTTCGTCCAGGGCGCCACAGAGATTGGCGAGTTGCTTGTTGTTGATCGGCGAGAGCAGCAGTTCGGTGGCTCGGCTCTTGGTAGCGTTTGAATTCACAGGCATCGGGTGTCAGTTGGCGAGCTCGCCACGTAGTGAGTGCGGCATGGCGGCGGTGATGCGCACGTCGAGGAAGCGGTCGAGCATCGCACTGGCATCGCCGGCAAAATTGACCACGCGGTTGTTGTCGGTGCGGCCGGCCAGTTCGTTGCGGTCCTTTTTCGAGACGCCTTCGACCAGTACGCGTTGCACGCTGCCGACCATTGCCTGCGACACCTCCTGCGCCAGTTCGTCGATGCGCTTCTGCAGGCGCAACAGGCGTGCGAGCTTGACCGGCTGCGGCGTGTCGTCGGCCAGTTCGGCGGCCGGGGTGCCCGGCCGCGCACTGTAGATGAACGAGAAGGAGGCATCGAAGCCGATTTCGTCGATCAGCTTCATCGTCTTTTCGAAATCGCTGTCGCTTTCGCCAGGAAAGCCGATGATGAAGTCCGAGGAGAGCGACAGGTCGGGGCGGGCGGCCCGCAGCTTGCGCACCAGGCTCTTGTACTCGAGCGCCGTGTAGCCGCGCTTCATCGCCGCCAGTACGCGGTCGGAGCCGGACTGGAGCGGTAGGTGCAGGTGCGAGACGAGCTTGGGCACCCGGGCATAGACGTCGATCAGCCGTGCCGACACCTCACGCGGATGCGAGGTGGTGTAACGGATGCGCTCGATTCCGGGGAACTCGGCAATGTATTCGATCAGCAGCGCCAGATCGGCGGCCGTCTCCCCGGTCAGCGCCTGACCGCGGCCGGCCAGCGCGCCGCGGTAGGCGTTGACGTTCTGCCCGAGCAGCGTCACTTCCCTGACGCCCTGCGCCGCCAGATCGGCAACTTCGGTCAGTACGTCGTCGAACGGGCGCGAGACTTCCGCGCCGCGGGTGTAGGGGACGATGCAGAAGGAGCAGAACTTGCTGCAACCTTCCATGATCGAGACGAAAGCGGCGGCACCCTCGACGCGGGCCGGTGGCAGATGGTCGAATTTCTCGATCTCGGGGAAGGAGATATCGACCTGCGACTTGCCCAGGCGACGGCGCTCGGCGATCAGTTGCGGCAGCCGGTGCAGGGTCTGGGGGCCGAAGACGACATCGACGTAGGGTGCCCTGGCAATGATCGCCGCGCCTTCCTGGCTTGCCACGCAGCCGCCGACACCGATCACCAGATCGGGCCTGGCGAGCTTCATCTGGCGGACCCGGCCGAGGTCGTGGAAAACGCGTTCCTGTGCCTTTTCGCGCACCGAGCAGGTGTTGAACAGGATGATATCGGCGTCGTCGGGCGTTTCGGTCTTGACGATTTCTTCGGATGCAGCGAGCACGTCGGCCATCTTGTCCGAATCGTACTCGTTCATCTGGCACCCGAAGGTGCGGATGAACAGTTTTTTGGCCATTGCTTGTCTGATTTGATCTAACGTGGGCGCGACACGGCTGCTTCGCCTGGGGTCAGCATCCAGACGCGATGAATCGCGCCGTCGCCGTTGGTGAGATAGACCACCTCGACCGGGCTTTGAATCCGCATCGGCATGACGATCAGGTTCTGCCGGTTGCGGAACTGGGCCGCCGGAGCGAGTGGCCATTGCTGCCCATTGATCGTCAGAAAACCGTCTCCGGCGGGCGGTTGCATCAAGCCTTGGCGGGCTTCTTCAGGCAGTGCACGCGGCAGCGCCGCCGCTTCGTGCACGATCTGCGGTTCGGGCGCCGGCGTCAATGCCGCTTCGGCAATGGCGCTGATCACGGAATACAGAATGCTGGTGGGGATATCCATCGCTGCATTATAGACAAGCGGGCCGGCCAATGTCAGCTCTTCCGGTTCAGACCGCTGCTTGTCGGGCACCGGCTTGCGGCTGCCGGCCCGGCACCCTTGCAGTACAATGTTGCTTTCGCTGCTGTACTACCTTTGAGAAAGGACGTCGCCGTGCTGGAATCGTACCGTGCCCATGTTGCCGAGCGTGCTGCGCTTGGTATCCCTCCTTT
>NZ_JAEUOL010000279.1 GCF_016789985.1 Accumulibacter sp. | reverse complement strand
GTAGCAGGAGAGCATTCCAACAAGCCGATCGTGATATCGATCCGTCAGCATCTGTGTCATGGCCGCCTCCGCTTACTCACTTTGGCTATGACAAAAACCTTGACCTGTTTGGTTCCGGCTTCGCCGGCTTAGGGCTATCTTTGGAGTGTAAAGACCAAATACGGACTGATTTTTAAGCAATGCAGCAACGGTGGCGAAAGTCCAATGTGCCGCGCGCAACATTGTCGGAACCCCTCGACTATTGAGCATTCTCGCAATAGACGGGGAGCCATTACCCGCTAATGCCAATCGGAAAATTTCTCGCACAACCTCCGCTTTATCTTCGAGGATGATCCAGCGTTTGCGGTCTTCTGATAGTTTTAGCCAAGCAGGCCCCACTCCAGTCAGTATCACGCCAGCTGCACGTCGCCCTTCCCATGCCTCGTGAACCCGATCTGATTTTCTGGCACTTTCCTCGTTGGCTCGACTCATACGAGCAATCGAAATAATCAGAGAAATACCGTGATCTTGCTTAATTCGCTACTTGGAATACTCCTGCCTGTCGTCCAGGGTAACGACAATAATTCCTTTTCTAACGATAGATAGAAGTAGCTCAAGTGCATCACCTACGTCAGCACGAGATATCCGATCAAGGCTTTCGACGAGAAGACAAGAGCCCTTCGGAATTTTCCCTTTTTCAACAGCAAGGAGAAACTTTCCGAAGCTTCCCTTGGTGACATTTGTTTTATCCCAGGCGGAAATACCAAGGTCTCTATAGCTACGTGTATCGAGAGTCAAGTTGTGCTGCGCAGCATACTCAACAGCCTTTTTTTCTTGACGCCGAACCGAGTCCCCCATCTCCTGCTGTGGGCTGGAGAACCGAATGTAGCTAAAAGCTTTTGTCATTTCATGGACTTAGCCTGTAAGTTACATTCATTATAAACTATCAATCTGGCACTCGATATCGTCTGGCGTTTCAACGACCTGCCCGGCGACTTCTACCGTGACTGGCTGGGTGTCGCCCGGGAAGAGACCCACCATTTCCGTCTGCTGTGCCGACACCTGCAGACCCTGGGCTTCGCCTATGGCGACTTTCCTGCCCACAACGGCCTGTGGGAAATGGCCGAGAAAACGAGTCAAGACCTCCTGGCACGCCTTGCGCTCGTGCCACGGACACTCGAAGCACGCGGTCTTGACGCGGCACCACTGATTCGCGACAAGTTGTGGCGCGTCGGCGACCTGCCGGGCGCGGCCTTGCTCGAGGTCATCCTGCGCGACGAAATCGGTCATGTCGCGATTGGCAACCGCTGGTACCCCTGGCTCTGCGCACAACGCGGACTGGACCCCGTGGCGGCCCATGCCGAACTTGCCCGACGCCATTGCGCCCCGCGCCTGCGTGGCCCGTTCAATATCGAAGCGCGGCGGGCAGCCGGCTTCGACGAACAGGAACTGGCTGCCCTGCAGACTGGCTGAGCGGCCGGCCGGATGGACTATTCCGCCGTGTTGACCAATAATCGACCCTCTGCCCGGCGCTCGTGTGCCGGATCATTTCTTCGCTGAGGTTCGTCATGCGCTACCAGGTTTTCATGGAAGAAGAGGAAGGCGCCGATGGTGCCGGGGATCTGGCCAATTTCGACAATCTGGACGGGGTGTGGAAATTCATCGGCAGCCACCTGCCAACCGGCGTATACAGCGATCGCCGCCTGGTCTGGGTGAAGGATCGGGAAGCCGACGGCAATGTTTCCTTCTCGGTGACCAACGACCTCTGGGCCGAGCATTGCGAAACACCGCTTGCCTTCGCGCGCTGCTTCAAGATGTTTCTCGACTTCAAACACCCCTAGCGCAGTCCGGGACTGCCGGTGAGCCGATGAAGGCGACCAGCCGCATGCTGCGCTCGACGCGTTGAGCGCGCCCCGCCCTTCCGGAAGTCTGGCGGCACTGCTGACGACCCTGGTCGCCCTCGGTCCGCTGTCCACCGACCTCTACCTGCCGGCACTGCCAACCCTTGCCAGGGTATTTGCCAGCGACGCAGCCGGCGTACAACTGACCTTGTCGGTATTTCTCGCCGGCTTTGCCTGCGGGCAGATCGTCTATGGTCCGCTGTCTGATCGCTTCGGGAGGCGACCTGCCCTGCTCGGCGGCTTGGTGCTCTACTGCATCGGCTCACTGGGCTGCGTCCTTGCCCCCAGCATCGAACTGCTGATTGCCGCGCGCTTCGTGCAGGCGCTCGGCGCCTGCGCCGGTCCGGTCATCGGGCGCGCGATCGTTCGCGACCTTTGGGGCGCCAGCGAATCTGCCCGCATCATCGCTTACATGGGAGGCGCGATGGCGATTGCGCCGCTGTTCGGGCCAACCCTCGGTGGCTTCCTCACCGTTCTTTTCGGCTGGCAGTCCAATTTCGTGCTCCTGCTGCTGCTCGGAGCGGGACAACTCGTCGTCGTGGCGCGCACCCTGGGCGAAAGCAATCTGCTGTGTAATCCGGGGGCGACCCATCCGCACCAGATGGGGGTCAATTTTGCCCGTTTGCTGACCGACCGCCACTATCTGGGCTATCTGCTCACCTTCTCTTTCTCCTACAGTGCGCTGTTCGCGTTCATCTCCGCATCGTCCTTCGTGCTGGCCGACCGTTACGCGCTGACACCACAGGTCTATGGAATGTGTTTCGGCATCGTCGTTGCCGGCTACCTGCTCGGCTCACTGGCCTCCGGCCGCCTGGTGAGGCGTCTGGGCAGTGACCATCTGCTGACCCACGGTGCGTGGCTGGGGGCCATCGCCGGACTGGCCATGCTGACGCTGGAACTGTCGGGAGTTCACCACCTCGCCGCCATCCTCGGACCGATGTTCTTCTGTACCGTGGCCACCGGGCTGGTGATGCCGAACGCCATTGCCCGGGCGCTGGCTCCCTACCCGGCGATGGCCGGATCGGCATCGGCCCTCATGGGTTTCGTCCAGATGGCGATCGCTGCTCTGGTCGGAATTGTCGTCGGGCACGCGCTTTCCGGCGGTGGCTCGGCCCTTGCGATAGCGGTGGCGACCTGCACGGGGCTCGCCCCCCTGGCCCACCTGATCCTGATCGGACGCCGCCGCCGATAAGAACGCTACCACCCTGCGCGACAGGCGGTTTCGGCTTAACATAGGAGCTCGGATCAAGCAGTCGCAGCAAAGCGGCAGTGCGAGCGATCCGCAAACCTTCCCCCAACCACTTGCCGATCGCGGGGTACGCCTTGCTCGCCAGAGAAACCACGCCCAGCGCCATCGTGCGCTATCTCGATCAGTATGTCATTGGCCAGGATGAAGCCAAGAAGGTCCTGGCCGTGGCGGTCTACTCGCATTACCGCAAGATCGCCACCTTGCGGAACGAGCAAGGGTTGATCGGCAAGAGCAACGTGCTGTTGGTCGGACCGTCGGGAACCGGCAAGACCCTGCTCTGCGACACCTTGTCGAGAATGTTGAACGTCCCGTTCGTGACGGCCGATGCAACCTCGCTGGCACAGACCAAATACGTCAACGAAGAGATCGAGGCCGCCCTCCAGCGCTTGCTGGACAAGGCCGACGGCGACGTCGCAAATGCCCAGCACGGGATCATCTTCATTGACGAGATCGACAAACTGAAGGCAACGAACGCCCAGTCGGGGACCAGTTCGGGCGAGAGCGTGCAGCACGCGCTGCTCAAGATCATGGAAGGTTCGCCGGTCAAGCTCACGGGCAACCAGTACATCGATACCGGCAACATCCTGTTCATCTGCGGCGGCGCCTTCGTCGGCCTCGAGAACATCATGGCAAAAACCCATGGTTTCGGCTTCATCGCGACGTCCGCCGACGACAACCAGAACATACTCGACCGCCTCAACAAGCGGGTGAAGCCCACCGATCTCTTCGAGTTCGGGCTGATTCCCGAATTCACGGGGCGCCTACCGGTGATCGCCAAGCTGCACGACCTGAGCAAACCCATGCTGGTCAGCATCATGAGCGTGGCGAAGAACTCGATCTATCACCAATACATCGAGATCTTCCGCGGTGAAGGGGTGGAACTCAACATTGGCCGACGCGTTTTCGAACAGATTGCCGAGATCGCCATGGAGTACAAGACGGGCGCCCGCAGCCTGCGTGGCATCTTCGAGGAACTGATCACGCCGATTCTCTACCTGATCCCGGACAATCCCGAGATCTGCAAGGTTGAAATCGACTCCCTCTTCGAAGACGCACGTTTCTTCAAGCGCAAGCCGGCATGCAATGGACACGGCGACTGCCCGCCGTAGGGAGGCGACCCTCGCCACCCCGACCCTGAGAATCCTCGCCCTTTGCGTCCTCGCTTATCTGCTCGCCTGCACCGGAATCGCCATGTTTCAGAATCATCTGCTCTACTTCCCGCAGCGCGCCAGTGTTGGCGAAATGACCGCGGGCGGCCTTTCACCGTGGCCAAGCGGACAGGAGTTGCGTGGCCTGCTGGCCGAACCACCGCTGCCGGCACGCGCCACGGCCATCGTTTTTCACGGCAATGCGGGCCACGCGGGACACCGCCAGTTCTACGTCGACGCGCTTGCCCCGCTCGGCCTGCGCGTCATCCTAGCCGAGTATCCGGCTTACGGGCCGCGCACAGGCGAACTCGGCGAATCGAGCCTGGTGACCGATGCCGAACGGACGATCGCCCTGGCGCATTCCCGTTACGGCGGGCCACTGCTGATCATTGGCGAATCGCTCGGCGCCGGGGTGGCAGCAGCCGCCTCGGTGGGTCAACGCGAGGCAATCGCCGGCCTGCTGTTGCTCACTCCCTGGGACCGGCTAGCCAACGTTGCCAGCCACCACTACCCCTTGCTACCCGTGAAATGGCTGCTGCGCGACCGCTACGACAGCACCCGCCACCTGGCCACCCTGGGCAAGCCCGTGCTGGTGGCCATCGCCAGCGAAGATCGCATCGTTCCCGCCCACTTCGGACGCGCCCTCTACGATGAACTCCCGGCCCCCAAGCGCCTCTCGGTGATCGCCGGTGCCGACCACAACGACTGGTTCGACCGGATCGACGACACCTGGTGGCGGCAGGCGATCGACTTCCTGCTCGGCGGACCGGCTGACTGATCAAACGTACAGGCTGGGGCAGCCGGTCAGGGCCGCTTGCGCGCCGCCATCCGCTCGTGCAGTGTCTGCCCCGCCGGCTTCAGCGGGGTACGGCTGACCGTCCAGCCCGACTGCATGGGTGGTGTCAACGCCCGGAAGCGCGTCGCCAGCCAGCCGAACGCGCGGTAGAGCGCCGGACGGGTATACAGTGCCGCCCAGCCCGCCCAGATGGCATCGATCACCCTGCTCTTCGCCGCGCCCTGGCCAAGCATGGGGAAATGTCCCGGCCGTTCGTCGTGCTGCGCCTCACCACGCAACCGGATCAGCAGATCGGGAATCGGAATGCGGACCGGACAAACCTCGCCGCAGGCACCACACAGGCTGGACGCGGTCGGCAGAACATGCGTCGCGGCCAGCCCCAGCATGTGCGGCGAGATGATCTCGCCGATCGGACCCGGGTAGGTCGTACCATAGGCATGGCCGCCGATGCGGGTATACACCGGGCAATGGTTCATGCAGGCACCGCAGCGGATGCACTGCAGGGTCGACCGCAACTGCTCGTCGCTGTACGCCTGGGTGCGGCCGTTGTCGACCAGAACCAGATGCATTTCACGCGGCCCGTCCTTTTCGCCCGGCCTGCGCGGACCGCTGATCATGTTGAAATAGGTGGTGATCGCCTGACCGGTGGCCGAGCGCGTCAGCAAACCGAAGAGTGGGGGCACGTGCTCGAGCTTCTCGACCACCTTCTCGATCCCGGTGATCGCGATGTGCACATCCGGCACCGTGGTGCACATGCGGCCATTGCCCTCGTTCTCGACCAGGCACAGTGTGCCGGTCTCCGCGACGGCGAAATTGACACCCGAGAGACCGATGTCGGCGCTCATGAACTTCTCGCGCAACACGGCACGGCCGATGCCGATCAGCTCATCGACCGACTCGGTGTAACCGGCGCCCGGAACCCTCTCGGCGAACAGGCGGGCAATCTCCTGTTTGGTCTTGTGGATTGCCGGCATGATGATGTGCGAGGGCTTCTCGCCGTCGAGCTGGACGATGTACTCGCCCATATCGCTCTCCAGCGCCTCCATGCCGGCATCCGCCATCGCATGATTGAGCTCGATCTCTTCGCTGACCATCGACTTGCCCTTGACCATCAAGCGGGTCGAGTGGCGACGGGCGATGTCGATGATGATGCGGTTGGCCTGCTCCGGGTCTGCCGCCCAATGCACCTGGATGCCATTCTCGGTCAGCTTGCGTTCGAGCTGCTCGAGCAAGTCCGGCAGCCGGGCCAGGCTGTACTTTCGGATGTGTTCGGCCAGCGCCCGCTGCTGTTCGAGCGCCACCGGATCGGGAAATTGCGCCGCCCGTTTACCGATCAGGAAATCCATCGCGCCGCGAAAACTGTGGCGCAGGTGCTCGTCGGCCACGGCCGCCGCCGCGCGCTCCTTGAACTCGCTGGCCGGAACGAACCTGAGTGCCTGTGTATTCATGCCAGCTCCTCTTCGTCGACCAGCAGCAGGACGATCAACTCCTTCGGGCCATGCGCGCCATAGGCCAGGGTGACCTGGATGTCGGCCGTCTTCGACGGTCCCGAAACGAGTAGCGCATTGGTCGGCATGCCGGCGCTCCACCCCTGCTCGCTCATCGCCGTGAACAGGTTATCGTAGATCTGCCTGGCATCGAGCAGCGCGAAATGGATCGGCGGCACCAGCGACAGCAGGCGCGGCTCGCTGGCGTCCGGCCAGATGATCAGCGTACCGGTCTCGGCAATGCCGCCGCGTGTCGAGGTCAGGCCTGCTTCGATGTTCTGGAAAAGCTCCGCCTTCCACTCTTCGAGCGGCCGGTCGTAAGTCTTCAGGCCTTCGATGCCGGCACCACGCAGCGCCACCGCATGTCGCTCGCCGCAGAGCAGCGAGCGCACGCCCTTCGCCAGGCAAAGCTCGCGCAGCTTCTCCGGCCAGCTATCATGCGTCACGCGGACGACTTCGCCATGCCAGAAGGCCATCTTCTCGCAGAACAGTGTGCGGCGCGCGGCAGGCGTGCTGGCCGGCATGCCTGCTGCCAGGGCAGCATGGAAGGCGGACACATCGGGCAGCAGCGGCGCCTTGCCCCGGGGTGCTGCACGCAGGCGTTGCAGGATGTCGTCACGATCGCTCATCGCCGCCCTCCTTGGCCGCCCGTGCGCTGCCAGAGGAAAGAAGCCAGATGCTGACCCTGCAACGATTCGCCCCGCTTCTGCAGCGTATGGTTCAGGTTGAGCATGCAACCGCAGTCGGCCGACAGGAAGGTCTCGGCACCGGTTTCCTTGAGCGCTTCCACCTTGTCTCCGGCCATTGCCGAAGAGATCGCCGGGTGCTTGAGCGAGAAGGTTCCGCCAAAGCCGCAGCATTCGGATTCGTGCCCGTGCATCGCCACCTCAACCGCCGGCAACTGGTCGAGCAGTGCCCGGGCATGCACCTGCGTGCCCATTTCGCGCCGCGCCGCGCACGACGTATGCAAGGCGACGCGGGCGGGTGGCCCCTGGTCGGAGAAGCGGACACGGGCAACCTCGAGGAGAAACTCGGAGAGTTCGAAAACTCGTTCGGCAAGCGCCTGCGCTTCAGCCAGCAACGCCGGGTCATCGGCGAATACTTTCGGGTAATGATGACGCATCATTCCGGCGCAGGACCCGGAGGGAACGACCACCGGCCATGGTTCCGGGAAAAGGCGCAGTTGCGCGAGCGCCACGGCCCGCGTCTGATCGGGAAAGCCACTGCTGTGCGCCGGCTGCCCACAACAGGTCTGGTCGGGTGGAAAATCAACCTCGATCCCTTCGCGCTCGAGCAGACGGACGGCGTCCATACCGGCCTCCGGACAGAACAGATCGATCAGACAGGTCCCAAAAAGATAAACCCGGGCCGGCTTGGCTGGGTATCGGCGGCCGCCTGTGTCGTCCATGGCACACTCCTGATGTCTCGGTCAAAGAAAAAAGTGGTAAGACCACTTTTGACTACGATACGGCCGTCCGAAAACTTTGTCAATCGGCTCCACCTTCGATCTTGCCAAGCCCTACGGCTGCGCCAACCACTCCGGCGAGTCCGGCTGCCCGCAACAGCCAACTGGTAAGACCACCGCTTTCCTGCAATAATCCACCACCTCCTGCGCCCCTCGAAAAAAAGCATGACCTACAGCAAGCTGAATCTGCCACGCATCCCGGACGCCATCGCACATCAGCTTGAGACGCGGATCATCGAGGGCTCATTGAAACCCGGCGACCGACTGCCCGCGGAACGCGAACTGGCGCTTGAACTTGGCGTTTCGCGCCCGTCACTGCGCGAAGCGATCAAGCAGCTCGTGTCGCGCCAACTGCTGGTCAGTCGCCACGGCGGCGGTACCTACGTCACTGACCGGCTTGCCACAAGCTTCAGTGATCCGTGGCAACAGTTGATCGATCAACACCCGTTTCTTCAGGACGACATGCTGGAATTCCGCCATCTGCTCGAAGCGTCAGCCGCCGAACTCGCCGCACAGCGGGCGACAGAGGCCGACCTGCAACGTCTCGAGCAGGCTTATACGCGGCTGGACCTGGCCTACCAGGGTGAGGATCGCAGTATCCAGGTCGCCGCCGAGGTGGCTTTCCATCTGACCATCGCCGAATCGGCGCACAACGCCCTCTTCGGTCATCTGATGTCCAGCCTCCTGCGCCTGTTGCACGAACATGTACGGCGCAGCCTGCGCGACCTGTCGGTCAGCCCGGAAAGTGGCCAGCAACTGATGCGCCAGCACCAGGCGATCCGCGACGCAATAGTCAACCGCCAGGCCGACGCCGCGCGGCTCGCTGCGCAAACACACATCAACTATGTCCGGCAGCGGATCAGCGAAGCCAGCCGATCCGAGAAAAGGCAGCAGCGGTCCCTGCGCCACCTGAGCTGATCAACCGCCAAGGCCCTCGCCAGGCCGCATTAAACCTTGACCCGCATCAGGCGCGCCTTCTCGCGCACCCAGTCGCGCTCCTTCTCCGCCTCGCGCTTGTCGTATTGCTTCTTGCCCTTGGCGAGGCCGATCTCCACCTTGATGCGGCCGCGCTGGAAATGCAGATCGAGCGGCAACAAAGTGTAGCCGGCGCGTTCAACCTGACCGATCAGCTTGCCGATCTGCCTGCTCTGCAGCAGCAACTTGCGGGTGCGCAGTGCGTCCGGCTTGACATGCGACGACGCCTCGACGAGTGGCGTGATGTGCATGCCGAAGAGAAAGACCTCGCCGTCGCGGACCACGACATACGACTCCTTGATGCTCGCCCGGCCGGCACGGATGGCCTTCACCTCCCAGCCTTCGAGAGCGATCCCGGCTTCGAGCTTCTCTTCTATGAAGTAATCATGAAAAGCCTTCTTGTTGGCGACAATGCTCATGGAACCATTTCTCGGGTAATCGGGGTTCGGGAGTGCTAAAATCCACGATTCTACAGGATTCACGGGATATGGCAGACGATGGCCATGGTCAAGAAATCGGTGCTGATCGAACGTTCATCGCAGCAGATGTTCGATCTGGTCGACCGCGTCGAGGACTATCCGCAATTCCTGCCGTGGTGCAGCCACACCCACTGCGAATATCGCGACGAGCGGAAAACCGTCGCCACCCTGCACATCAACTATCGCAGCGTCAAATCGCACTTCACCACAGCCAACGACAAGGAGTCGCCGCTGTGGATGAAAATCACCCTGGTCGATGGCCCGTTTCGCCGGCTTGACGGCTTGTGGCGCTTCAAACCACTCAGCGCCGATGCCTGCAAGATCGAATTCCAGCTCTCCTACGAGTTCTCCAGCCGGATGTTCGAAAAGGCGATCGGCCCCGTCTTCAGCCAGATTGCCAACACCTTTGTCGAGGCCTTCGTAAAACGCGCCAACGAAGTGCATGGAGCAGCCAATGCCTGAACCGCTGACCATAGAGGTGATCTACGCGCTACCGACCAAGCAGCAACTGATCAGCCTGAAGCTGCCCCCGGGCAGCACGGTGCGGCAGGCAATCGACGCTTCCGGGCTGCTGCTGAAGCATCCCGAGATCGACCTGAGCAAGAACAGGATCGGTGTTTTCGCCAAACTCACCAAGCCGGACGCCCTGCTGCGCGATCACGACCGGGTGGAAATCTACCGGCCGCTGATCGCCGACCCGAAGGAAGTGCGCAAGCAGCGGGCTGCCGCCGGCAAGGTGATGAAAAAAGGCGCCGGCGACAATGAGGCCGAGTAGGCGGCGCGCTCAGCGGCAATCGTTCTTTATCTCCTCGCGCCTGCGCGCGATCTGTTCCGCCCGCTGCTTGTCGTCCGGATAGAAGGCTTCCCCCTTGCTGTCACGCAGCACGACCCTTTCTCCATTCTCCAGAGCCCGCAGCGTGTTGCGCGCAGAGTCGCAGTTCTGCCGTCTCTTCGTGCTCTCGCGCGCTTCCTGGTCAGCTTTCTCGGCGGCTTCGCGCGACTCCTTCTGCCGCTTGCGAAACTCCATCTCACGATCGGCCAGCGTCTTGCCGGACGCTGTGGCCGGCGGCGCGGCCGCCTCGATCTTGCGCTGCGGTCGCACCGTGCCCGGCGGCGGCCGGTCGGAGATCACCGTCTTGTTGTTTTCGTCCTGCCACTGGTAAATCTGTGCCTGTGCCGCGATGACGGCAGACAAGGTGGCGGCCGCGAGGATAAAGCGTTTCATGCGGATTCAGCCTCAGGAGAGCACGCTGTATAATACGTTTTTGTGACCCCGGATCAAAGGCCATGCGTGTAATCCAAAGGGCGCTGACGTTCGACGACGTCCTCCTGCTTCCCGCTCACTCATCGATCATGCCGCGCGATGTCACGCTCAGGACGCGCCTGACCCGCAACATCAGCCTCAACCTGCCGCTGGTCTCCGCCGCGATGGACACGGTTACCGAGAGTCGCCTGGCGATCGCCCTGGCGCAGGAAGGCGGTATCGGGATCGTACACAAGAACCTCAACCCCAAGGCACAGGCATCCGAAGTCGCCAAGGTGAAGCGTTTCGAATCGGGCATCCTCAAGGATCCGATCACCGTCCCGCCGAGCATGTCGGTGCGTGACGTCCTGGCCCTGACCCGCCTGCACAAGATCTCCGGCGTGCCGGTGGTCGACGGTCAGGTCGTGGTCGGCATCGTGACCAACCGCGACCTGCGCTTCGAGACGCGACTCGACCAACCGGTGCGCAATATCATGACACCGCGTGATCGCCTGGTGACGGTGCATGAGGGAGCGACCGTCGAAGAAGGCAAGGCGCTGATCCACAAACACCGCCTCGAGCGCGTCCTGGTCGTCAACGACGCCTTCGAACTGCGCGGCCTGATCACCGTCAAGGACATCATCAAGACCACCGAACACCCGCACGCCAGCAAGGATGCGGCTGGCCGCCTGCGTGTCGGAGCCGCCCTCGGGGTCGGCCCGGGCACCGAGGAACGTGCCGAACTGCTGGCCGAAGCCGGAGTGGACGTGCTGGTCGTGGACACCGCGCACGGGCATTCACAAGGCGTGCTCGACCGCGTCCTCTGGGTCAAGAGGACTTTTCCGGCGGTCGAGGTGATCGGCGGCAACATCGCCACCGCCGATGCTGCGCGCGCCATGCTCGACCATGGAGCGGACGGCGTCCAGGTAGGAATCGGTCCCGGGTCGATCTGCACGACACGCATCGTGGCGGGGGTCGGCGTACCTCAGATCACCGCCATCCAGATGGTGCATGAAGTCCTCGACGGCAGCGACGTGCCGATGATCGCCGACGGCGGCATACGCTATTCCGGCGACATCTCGAAAGCGATCGCCGCGGGTGGCGACGCGGTCATGCTCGGCGGACTTTTCGCCGGTACCGAGGAGGCACCCGGCGAGGTCGAACTTTTCCAGGGTCGTTCGTACAAATCCTACCGCGGCATGGGCTCGATCGGTGCCATGGCCGCCGGTGCGGCAGACCGTTATTTCCAGGACACGGCCAACCTCGACAAGCTGGTGCCGGAAGGTATCGAAGGCCGCGTCCCGTACAAGGGTTCGGTGCTGGCCGTCATCCATCAGTTGATGGGCGGACTGCGCTCCTCGATGGGCTACCTGGGCTGCCGCACGATCGCCGAAATGCATGAAAAGGCGAGATTCGTCGAGATCACCTCGGCGGGCGTCCGCGAATCGCACGTACACGATGTCCAGATCACCAAGGAAGCTCCGAATTACCACGTCGATTGAACAGCGATCGACGACCAGCGGGCGGCGGCGAGCCGCCCTTGTCATTTGAGGCACCAGCATGTCCCACCAGAAAATCCTGATCCTCGACTTCGGCTCGCAGGTCGCACAACTGATTGCTCGCCGGGTACGCGAGCAGCAGGTCTACTGCGAGCTTCATCCCTACGATGTTGCCGAGCCGTTCATTCGCGACTTTGCACCGCAGGGAATCATTCTCTCCGGTGGCCCGAATTCGGTCTATGCAGTGGAAGACTTCAAGGCGCCGGAAGTGGTCTTCCAGCTCGGCGTGCCCGTACTCGGCATCTGCTACGGCATGCAGACCATGGCCACGCAGTTGGGCGGCTGCGTTGAAAGCGCGCCACGGCGTGAATTCGGCTATGCCGAAATGCGCGCTCATGGCCACTCCACCTTGCTCGAGGGGATCGAGGATCGGCGCAATGCACAGGGCCATGGACTGCTCGACGTGTGGATGAGCCATGGTGACAAGGTCACCACATTGCCACCCGGCTTCAGCGTGATCGGCAGCAACGAGTCGACACCGATCGCGGCGATGGCCGACGAGGCACGCCGGTTCTACGCCGTGCAATTTCATCCGGAAGTCACGCACACCCTCAAGGGAAAGGAGATCATCGGGCGCTTCGTGCGCGAGATCTGCGGCTGCGGCCACGACTGGAACATGCCGGACTACGTCGCCGAGGCCGTGGACAGGATTCGTTCGCAGGTGGGCACCGACGAGGTCATCCTCGGCCTCTCGGGCGGCGTCGATTCGTCGGTCGCCGCCGCGCTGATTCACCGCGCCATCGGCGACCGGCTGACCTGCGTTTTCGTCGACAACGGTCTGCTGCGGCTCAACGAAGCGGCACAGGTCATGCAGACCTTCGCCCGCAATCTCGGTGTGCGCGTCGTGCATGTCGACGCGGCAGCACAGTTCATGAGCCACCTGCAGGGAGTCTGCGACCCGGAAGAGAAGCGCAAGATTATCGGCCGCGAGTTTGTCGAGGTTTTCCAGGGAGAGGCAGCCCGCCTCAGCAAGGCCAGATGGCTGGCGCAAGGCACGATCTACCCGGATGTGATCGAATCCGCCGACGCCAAGACCAAGAAGGCACACACGATCAAGAGTCACCACAACGTTGGCGGTCTGCCCGAGAAACTCAACCTCAAGTTGCTCGAACCGCTGCGCGAGCTGTTCAAGGATGAGGTGCGCGAACTTGGCATCGCGCTTGGCCTGCCGCATGACATGGTCTACCGCCATCCCTTCCCGGGACCCGGCCTGGGTGTGCGCATTCTCGGCGAAGTGCGACCCGAGTTCGCCGACCTGCTGCGCCGGGCCGACGCCATCTTCATCGACGAGCTGCACGCCGCCGGCTGGTACGCCAAGATCAGCCAGGCCTTCGCCGTCTTCCTGCCGGTCCGCTCGGTCGGTGTCATGGGTGACGGCAGGACCTACGAATACGTCGTCGCGCTGCGCGCCGTGGAAACCCAGGACTTCATGACCGCGCACTGGACCGAACTGCCGCACAGCCTGCTCGGCAAAGTCTCCAACCGGATCATCAACGAAGTGCGGGGGATCAACCGGGTGGTCTACGATATCTCTGGCAAGCCTCCGGCGACGATCGAGTGGGAATAGCCGCAGGTTCGGCAACCTCAGGCAATGACTGGCTAGGCCATCGTCTTAACATCATGATTTGGCTTGTTTTATAGACCGGATTCTGGCAACGACTGGCAGCACCCGGCAGCTTCGAGCAAGTCCTATTGATGGCATACTTGATGGTATCTGATTTCCACTGTACCATCGATCTTATGAAATACCATCGCCTTTATTGAGGTGCAATGATGGTATTATATTTTGCAACTCATTGATTCGTAGATGCAAAATCTCATCAAAATAGGATTTTGCAGTGATGGTATCAAGTCTGGGTGAAGGAAATGCTGACCGACACGAAACTACGGAGTCTCAAGCCTGCCCCCAAGGCGTACAAGGTTGCTGACCGCGACGGGCTCTACGTCACTGTCCTGACCACCGGAACGGTTTCATTCCGTTACAACTACCGGATCAACAACCGCCAGGAGACATTGGTAATCGGC
>NZ_JAEUOL010000270.1 GCF_016789985.1 Accumulibacter sp. | reverse complement strand
CACCTCCATCAGCTCGGGCAGTTCGCCAAAGGTCCAGTCGCGCAGCCCCGAGTATTCGCTTGGCGTCTCGTGCAACCCGGAGAATTCCTGTTTCGCCTCGCGGCCCCATTCGGCGCGCAGTTCGTGCAGGTGGCGGCTCATTCCGAGCTGCCGCCCGTGCTCGTCGAACAGGCGGAAATTGAACGACAGGTGTGCCGGCAGGGCATCCGGACGAAAGGCGTCGGGCGTGATCTCCCAGCCACGCGCGTTGAGCCCGCGCGACTGCCGGATGAAGTGCACCAGCGCCAGCAGCAGCGGCTTGTCGGTCGGCGGCACCTGCGCCACGAACTCGGCGGCAAAGTCGGGCACCGGCACCAGTTTTGCGCGCAGCCGTTGCGGCAGCGTCTTCACCAGTTGCCCCACCTTCTCCTTGAGCAGCCCGGGTACCAGCCATTCGCAGCGCGCCGCCGGAATCTGGTTGAGTTGCGCCAGCGGCACGCTCAGGGTCACGCCGTCGCGCGGGCTGCCCGGCTCGAAGTGGTAGGCCAGCTCGTAATCGACGCCGGCCAGCCGCAGCTGCTGCGGGAAGGCCTCGCTGGTCACTCCGGCAGCCGCGTGCCGCATCAGATCCGCGCGTTGCAGGTAGAGCAGTTGCGGCGTCGCGCGCTCGGCCTCGCGCCGCCAGTGGTCGAAGGCGGCGCCGCTATGGACGTCCGGCGGAATCAGCCGGTCATAGAAGGCGAAGATCAGCTCGTCGTCGACCAGCACGTCGGGTCGGCGCGATTTGTGTTCGAGCGTTTCGATGTCCAGCATCAGTTGCTGGTTGTGCGTGTAGAAACCCCAGCGCCGCTCGAACTCATCGCTCACCTCGCCGCCGACCAGCGCCTGGCGGATGAAGATTTCGCGCGCCGCCGACGGGTCGATCGGCCCGAAGTTCACCCGTCGGCGTGGATCGACGACGATGCCGTAGAGCGTGATGCGCTCGAAAGCCACCGCCTGCATCGCCTTCTTCTCCCAGTGCGGGTCGAACCAGCTACGCTTCAGCAGGTGCGCGCCGACCCGCTCCAGCCAGGTCGGTTCGAGGCGCGCCACACAACGTGCAAACAGGCGCGTCGTCTCGCTGATCTCGGCGGCGACGACCCATTTGCCGGCCTTCTTCTGCAGCGCCGACCCCGGATGGATGAGGAACCTGATGCCGCGCGCCCCGAGGTAATGCGCCGACTCCTCGGATCGGCAGCCGATGTTGCCGAGCAGGCCGGCGAGCAGCGCGCGGTGGATCGCCTCGTAGGTTGCCGGCAAGGCGTTCTCCTGCCAGTGCTGCTCGGCGGCCAGTGCGTGCAACTGGCTGTGGATGTCGCGCCACTCGCGCATGCGCAGCGCCGAGAGAAAGTTCTCGTGGCAGGCCTCGACCAGCTTGCGCTGCGACTTGCGGTGCCCGAGCTCGTCCTGATACCACTCCCAGAGGCGTAGCCAGGCAAGGAACTCCGACTTCTCGTCGGCGAACCTGCGATGCGCCGCGTCGGCCATTCCCTGTCGCTCCTGCGGCCGCTCGCGCGGGTCCTGCACCGACAGCGCGGCGGCGATCACCAGCACCTCGCGCAGACAGCCCTCGTCGCGCGCGGCGACGATCATGCGCGCCAGTCGCGGATCGAGCGGCATCCGGGCGAGCTCCTGGCCGACCGGCGTCAGCGCCCGCTCGGCGGTCACCGCGCCGAGTTCGATCAACAACTGGTAACCGTCGCTGATCGCCTTGCGCGGCGGCGCCTCGAGAAACGGGAAATCCTCCACGTCTCCGAGGCGCAGCGCCTTCATGCGCAGGATCACTCCGGCCAGCGACGAGCGCAGGATCTCCGGGTCGGCATAGACCGGCCGCCGGGCGAAGTCCTGCTCCTCGTAGAGACGGATGCAGACACCCGCCGCCACCCGGCCGCAACGCCCGGCGCGCTGGTTGGCCGAGGCCTGCGCGATCTTCTCGATCTGCAACTGCTCCACCTTGTTGCGGTACGAGTAGCGCTTGACGCGCGCCAGACCCGAATCGACCACGTAGCGGATGCCCGGCACGGTGAGCGAGGTTTCCGCGACATTGGTCGCCAGCACGATGCGCCGGCCGACATGCGGCTTGAAGATGCGGCTCTGCTCCTCGGCCGACAGGCGCGCGAACAGCGGCAGGATCTCGGTGTGCGGCGGGTGATGCTTGCGCAGCGTCTCGGCCGCCTCGCGAATCTCGCGCTCGCCGGGCAGAAAGACCAGCACGTCGCCCGGCCCGGCGCGATGCAGCTCGTCGCAGGCGTCGGCGATGGCGTCGTAGAGATCGCGTTCGTCGTCCGGCGCCGTCCCGGCGTCAGCCTTGTCGTCCCCGGACTGCAGCGGCCGATAGCGCAGCTCGACCGGATACAGCCGGCCCGACACCTCGATCACCGGCGCGCCGTCGAAGTGCTGCGCGAAGCGCTCGGCGTCGATCGTCGCCGAAGTGATGATCAGCTTCAGGTCGCGCCGCTTGGCCAGCAGCTGCTTCAGGTAGCCGAGCAGGAAATCGATGTTCAGGCTGCGCTCGTGCGCCTCGTCGATGATCAGTGTGTCATACTGCTCCAGCCAGGGGTCGCCCTGCGTCTCGGCGAGCAGGATGCCGTCGGTCATCAGCTTGATGAAGGCATCAGGCGAGCTGCGGTCGCTGAAGCGAATCTTGTAACCGACCAGGCGCCCCGGTTCGCTCTGCAGTTCCTGCGCAAGGCGCGCCGCCGTGGCACGCGCCGCGATGCGCCGCGGCTGGGTGTGGCCGATCAGGCCGGTCGTGCCGCGCCCCAGTGCGAGGCAGATCTTGGGAATCTGCGTCGTTTTGCCCGAGCCGGTTTCGCCGCAGACGATCACCACCGGATGTCGGGCGATCAGCGCGGCGATCTCGTCGCGCCGCGCATTGACCGGCAGATCGTCGGCAAACTGCGGCTTCGGCAGGCGCGCCCGGCGGGCTGCCACCAGCGCGCGCGACCGTTCGAGCAGGCACTCGCTCTCGGCCTGCAGCGCCGCGCGCTTGCCGCCGAACAGGTGGCGCAGGTCACGCGCCAGCGAACGCAGGCGACGCCGATCGCTGGCCAGGCAGTCGGCGAAGGGGTTGGCGGGTGCGCCAAGCGCCCGGGTCGGGGCGGGAACGGGAGGCGCGCTCATCGCGACACGGGAAATCGAAGGTCATGGTCTCGTCTGCGGGCGGTGCAGGCGCGCCGCGAATGCGACGACTCGAAGCTTGATGACATTGGGCCGATGCGTGCTCAGAGCAGCACGTCGAGCGGGCTGCGAACGCCGCGCCCGCCACGCTTGAGCACGTGCGTGTAGATCATCGTCGTCGCCACGTCGGCATGGCCCAGCAATTCCTGCACGGTGCGAATGTCGTAGCCGCTGTCGAGCAGATGCGTGGCGAAGGAATGGCGCAGCGTGTGCGGCGTCGCCGGCTTGTCGATGCTGGCGGCGGCAACGGCCTTCTTCATCGCCCGCTGCAACTGCTTTTCATCAAGGTGATGGCGACGTTCGACCCCGCTACGCGGATCGACCGAGTAACTCCCGGCAGCGAAGACATACTGCCAGGGCCAGGCCGTGCTCGCGTCCGGATACTTGCGCTCCAGTGCGTCGGGCAAGTAGACCGTGGCTTTGCCCAGCCGCAAATCGTCCTCGAAAATCAGCTTCCGCCGCCGCAGGTGCTCACGCAGGTCGCCAGCCACAGCTTCCGGCAGCATCGTCACCCGGTCCTTGGCACCCTTGCCGTCACGGATCAGAATCTCGCCCTGCGCGAAATCGACGTCCTTCACCCGCAGGCGAATCACTTCCATCAGGCGCATCCCGGTGCCGTAGAGCAGGCGCGCCAGCAGGCCATGGACCCCTTCCATCCGCTCCAGCACCCGCTGCACTTCACGGCGGGTCAGCACCACCGGCAAACGCTCGGGCCGCTTGGCGCGCACCACGTCGTCCAGCCAGGGAAGCTCGACGCCGAGCACCTGGCGGTAGAGAAACAGCAATGCCGACAGCGCCTGGTTCTGTGTTGCCGAGGCGACCTGTCCCGCCACCGCGAGATGGGTGAGAAATGCCTCGACCTCCGCTGCCCCCATCTCGCGCGGGTGGCGCTTGTGATGGAATAGCACGAAGCGCCGGACCCACTGGACATACTGTGTCTCGGTCCTTATGCTGTAGTGGCGCAAGCGGATCTGCGCGCGAACCTGGTCCAGCAGCCTGGGTTGCGAGGGGTCAACCTCGGGCTGCGCGGGTGCATATTCCGCCGGAGGCGGTTGTTTTCCCGGATCGATGGGGGGGGTTCATGCCGGGCGGGTCCTTAAAGAACAGTACGATGCGCGAACATGAACGGAGTATACACCGGATGCAGGGGGGATCTGCACCGGCGGATGCCACCGTAGGGTGGCGGGGTCTACACCGGATTTGGTGTCGACTGAACGTTATGCCCCATGCTCACGTCGCACGGAACCTCGTTGCCCCATGTGTGCCAGTCACCGCGCTTGCGGCGGGCGAAAAGCTCCAGTCGCGGACCAGGGCTTACCGCTTCTATCAGTTCGTAACTCGCGTCCGGCTTCTCGCTGTGCGCTTCGGGTCGCCGGTCTGAAACACGTTGGGCTGGTAACGCGCCAGCGGGAACCGGCATTTCTGGCGGTAGCCGAAAAGCATCGTCTGCGACCGATGCACAAACCAATTCCCCATGCCGGTCGGCTTCACCCAATGAACCGGGGCCAGATACTTGAACCCCCACGCCCGCATCACGCGAAATCCAGCTTCCAGGTGCTGGTTCGTCGTCCAGAGCCAAAGGTGGCAGTCTTCCGCCGCAAAGTCGGCCACCGGCATGGCGCAAATCTCCTCAATCGTCATGGTCGGGTACGGTAGCGCCTTAGGCTTCGCGCCTTCCCTCGCCCGCTTCCTCTGCCCGGCCATAGACAGCGCCCAGGGCGGGTCAGCCAAGATGCACCCGTATTGGCCGTGCGGCATAACACGGCGGTCAACACGGACGCCTGCCAGCGGCGCTTCGCTTGCTGTCATGCGCCGGTTACCTCAGCGTTAGATGCCCTCATATGAACGAGTTGCGCTTTCCAGAAATTGTCCGGTCCATCTATGCAGCGGTAGCTGAACTTGAGGCAATGTTCCCTGGGCGCAAGTTCACTCCCGATGGGCATATGGTTGGTAGCCTTGGCGAAGCACTGGCCGCTCATCACTACGGCGTCACACTTCATGGAGCCTCGTTTGAGTGCCACGATGGAACGTGTTGTGGAAAGAACGTACAGGTCAAAGCCACGCAAGGCGGTCGAATCGCAATAACTTCTGAGCCAGAGTTTTTGTTGGTTCTTCGCTTGCATCCTGATGGTTCATTCTCTGAGGAATACAACGGAGCCGGGCATCGCGTCTGGTCGCTCGTAAGCCACAAGCCTCGCCCCAAGAACGGCCAACACCAAGTCTCTTTGGCGGCACTCAGAAAACTAATGGCTGGTGTTCCGGAAAGCGAGCGATTGGTCCGCCGGGCATCTAACCCCTCATTCAACGGGACGCCTAGCGGCGCCCGTTAATTCGAACGTTATGCCCCGTCGAACGAAACCAAAGCGAGTACACGTGATGTTTGAAGGCCGTTCTTTGGTTTGCGTGGCAGAGCACGATGCGGGCGCTGTGCATGAAGTCAGTTCGGGTTTCGTAGCTTGGTCTTGGTTCGGAAAAACCAAGGCCTTTGTCTTTCAGGCTTGTGCACGGTTGGTGCTGCGACTTCTGTCTGCGAGGCGGGGTTTGATGAATTCGCTTTCGGTTCTTTTGCTTGCTGGCTTGGGCACGATGCGGGGCCAAGGTCAAAGTGCCTTGTCCGTGCGGTTCGTTTGCTTGATCGCTTCAAGCCTGAAATCCGGGCTTGTTTCTTCGCGCTCGGTTCAATGTTGGCTGCAATCAAATCCCGCTTCGTTCGAGCGTGCGGCCAAAATCGTGCGGCCGGCTCGCTCTTTCACTCCCGCTGGCATAACCCGTCGTTCAACGGGACTGCCTTCGGCAGCCCGTTAACTCTGCGTTAGGCCCCTATGCCAGAAACACCGAAGAGCGTTGCGTCAACATTGGAAGCAGAGTGCACTCAGTTTTTTGAAGCGTTCTCTCAAGCCTTTTCCGAGTTTGATGGGCACGTCATTGCCCGGCGTTATGCGTCACCCTACTTGTCAATCCACTCGGATGGCTCCAGCCAATTGTTTAGCTCACCCTCCGCGATCGGTCAGTATTTTCAGGAAATCGTCTCGCGGTATCACCAACAAGGTTGCCGCTCTTGCCAATTCAAAGAACTCAATGTCGTTCCTCTTGGTCGGAATGCGGTCCTCGCATCGGTCACTTGGGAGCTGTTGGCTGAAAGCAAATTGCTCATCAGTGCGTGGAGAGAGTCCTACAACCTTGTTCGAAACAATGATGCGCTGCTCATTCACGTATCAACAGACCATGCCGCTTAACCACCGTGGCCTAACATCTCGTTCAACGGGACGGCCTTCGGCCGCCCGTTAACTCGGACGTTACCGTGAAAGCCCATCGCTGAAGTGACGTGACCATGCCTGCCGACAAGCAGCATTGTTTGAACAGCCGCTGGGCCCGACCCCAGGTGTTCAGCGGCGAATCAGTGT
>NZ_JAEUOL010000263.1 GCF_016789985.1 Accumulibacter sp. | reverse complement strand
GGCCGGCCGCCGTACGAAGCGGGTTGTTCGGCCAAGGATACCGACTATCTGCACGTGATCAACTGGAAGAAGGCGGCCGAACTGGTGGCGGCCGGCAAGGCGAAGAAGATCAATGGACATAATGTCCTGTCGATCGACACGGCTGTCAGCGAAGGCGTTCTCTTCCTGGTTCCCGAACCCAAATCGCCGCATGGCGTCGATGTCACCCCGGATGGCAAGTACATCACCGTTTCCGGCAAGCTCGACACGCACGTCTCGGTCTATTCCTTCGAGAAGATCCAGGCGGCGATCAAGGCCGGCAAGTTCGAATCCAAGGATCCCTACGGGATTCCGGTGATCAACATGAAGGACGCGCTGCATACGCAGGTGCAACTCGGCCTTGGCCCGCTGCACACGCAGTATGACGCCAAGCCCTGCGTCGCCTACACTTCACTCTACGTCGACTCGCAGGTCGTCAAGTGGAATTTCTGCGAAGGCAAGGTGCTCGACAAGATCAGCGTGCACTACAACATCGGTCACCTGGTGACCATGGAAGGTGATTCGGTCGATCCGAAGGGGCGTTATCTGGTCGCCCTGAACAAGCTGGCGATCGATCGCTTCGTGCCGGTGGGGCCGCTCCATCCGCAGAATCACCAACTGATCGACATCAGCGACGACAAGATGCAACTGCTCTACGACATGCCGCTGCCACTCGGTGAACCCCACTACGTGGTGGCCATCGAAGCGAACAAGCTGAAGCCGGGCGTGCGTTACAAGGTGGGTACCGACAGTCGCACCGACAAACCGCATCCGGGGGCCGTCCGCGCCGGCGAGGAAAAGATCGTCAAGAAGGGTAACAAGGTCGAGGTCTTCGGTACGCTGATCCGTTCGCATATCACACCGGAAACGATCGAGGCCGAGGTCGGCGACGAGGTGATCATCAACCTGACCAACCTCGAGCGGGCGCAGGACGAAACCCACGGCTTCACGGTATCGACCTACAACGTCCATGCCTCGGTCGAACCGGGCAAGACCGTTCAGGTCAGGTTCAAGGCCGACAAGGAAGGCGTCTATCCGTATTACTGCACCGAATTCTGCTCGGCGCTGCACCTCGAGATGCAGGGCTACCTGCTGGTCAAGCCGAAGGGCTGGAAACCGACCAAGACGGCCGGCGCGGCAGGCTCGAACTACACCGAGGCGGATTACAAGACGCAGCTCAAGAAGGTTGCCGATACGCAGGCGGTGATCGACTCGGTGGTCGGCTACATCACCAGTGTCAACTACAAGGACTTCCCGGATGTCGTCGCGATGATGGATGACGCGGTCGATCAACTGGGCAAGATCAAGGACGCCAAGGCCAAGGCCGATGAGGCGGCCGGCAAGAAGGACTGGAACAACGCCGCGCTGTGGACCGAGCAGATCTGGCAGTACCAGGTCAAGGCAGCCGACCTCGGACTGCGCGCCAAGACCTATCTCGAGCAGAACGGAGCCAAGAAGGTCAAGTAGTTCGCGATGTTGATCTGACTCAAGGCAACTCGACGGGGAGCAGGCTTACTCTGTTCCCCGTTTTCTTATGACGAAGGAAAAATCCATGAAACACCTGATGGCTTTGCTCGCGCTGGGCGCTCTCGCCGCCTCGCCCGTCCTGGCTGCCGATGGCGCCAAACTGTACACCGAGAAGACGTGCAACGCCTGTCACGGCCCGGCAGGCAACAAGGCGCTGATGCCGGACTACCCGAAGATCGCCGGGCAGAATGCCAAATACATCGAACGGCAGATGCTCGACATCAAGAGTGGCGCGCGCTCCAATGGCAACTCGGCGGCCATGAAGGGCGTCATGCATCTGGTCAGCGACGACGAGATCAAGGTGCTCGCCGACTACCTTTCGAAGCTCAAGCCCTGATCTACCGGACAAGCCGGAGTTGACAATTGTCAACGCGCAACACCGGACAGATTGTTAGATTGGAGTTCATCGATTCGCAACCAGCAGGGAGTTCGCAATGAAGAGACTGATTCTGGCGGTGTCGCTGGCGATGGTCGCCACGGGGGCCGCCCAGGCCGGCCCGCCGGCACCCAAGGCGCAGGGCATCGAAGCCAAGGACTACAAGTGGAATGCCCAGGAGGGCGAGAAGATCGAGGCGCTCAAGCTCAAGGGCGACAAGAAGCGCGGCGAGGAAGCCTACGAAGTGTGCGGTGCCTGCCATCTGCCGTCCGGTGCCGGTCGTCCCGATGGAACCTTCCCGCAACTCGCCGGACAGCACACGACCGTGCTGATCAAACAGATGGCCGACATCCGGGCCGGGCTGCGCGACAACCCGACGATGTACCCGTTTGCCGCGACCCTGACCGATCCGCAGGAACTGGCCGACGTCGCCGCATACATCGAACAGCTCTGCATTCCGATCGAACACGGCAAATACGACGGCAAGGACCTCGACAAGCAACTGGCGAGCGGCAAGGAACTCTATGAGAAGGAGTGCAAGGAGTGCCACGGCGTGAACGGCGAAGGGGTCAAGGACAAGTTCTATCCGGTGATCGCCGGCCAGCACTACAAGTATCTGCTGCGTCAGATGACCGAGATCCGCGATGGTCACCGGCGCAACGCCAACCCCGACATGGTCAAGATCATCAAGAAGTACAACAATGACCAGCTCGTCGCCATCTCGGCCTACCAGTCGAGCCTGGTGATGCCGGGCAACATGTGCAAGGCCAAGGCAGCAGCGCCAGCGAAGAAGAAGTAGGTAGAGGCTGCGAACACGACGAGCGTTCCGGCACTGTCGCGAAGCCCGCCGACAGTTCCTGCGGCGGGCTTCGCTTCCCCAGGCAGATCAGTAATGAATAATATGCTGCAGGGGAGTACGGCGTGTCACGGGCCGGCAGCAGCCAGGACCAGCGCTCCGGACAAGGATTGAGAAATGTCGGCAGTAACGGACAACAAACAGAATCTGACTGTCGCCGCGCTGACCGCGCTGGCAACCGTATTGATGATCATCGCGTATTTCGCGCCGATCTGGTGGGTCTCGCTGACCGCACCGAACTATCCGCCGGATGCCTTTCCCGATGGCATTCGCATCCATTTCCACTTCAACGGCGTGTTCAACGGCTGCAAGGCCGCCGGCAAGGGAACGCGTATGGCAGGCGAGATCATCCAGAAGGACATCTCGCACGAGGACGAGCGCTACAACCCGATCACCGATAAAGGAAAGGACGTGGACAAGGGGGCGCAGGGCCTCGACTGCGTACATGAAATGAACACCATCAACCACTACGTGGGGATGTTCCCGATCGCTACCGGGGCGCCGGTCGAGAAGCCGCTGGCCAAATTCTTCTTCGCTTTCTTCACGGTAATGCTGCTCGGCTTCATGGTGCCCAAACGCAAGCCGCGCGTGCTGCTGCTGGCGGCCGGTTTCGCCATGGTGGCCGTCTGGATGCTGGTGGACCAGTACCTGCTGGGTTCGCTCGAGGCGCACGTCGCATACTACGTCAGCGAAACGGCGACCTTCTTCAACGAACCCGAGAAGATCAAGGGCTGGGGCGACAACGTGACGCGAATCACCCATCTGGTCATCGCCGGGACCCTCGTCGCGATGGTGGTAGTGGTCTTCGGCGTTGCCCGGATCAGGGGGTTTTCGCTCTTGCTGGCGCTCGTCCCGGCGCTGCTGCCGGTCTTTTTTGTCATCACCTACGCCGGCTGGCTGTGGTTCTTCGGGCACAACATGCACCCCTGGGGGGCTTTCACGGTTAAGCCCTTCATGCCTACCGTTTTTGGCGAGGGCAAGGTGGCACAGTTCTCGACCTATTCCTATCCTTACTGGGGCTATGCGCTGCTGCTCGGAGTCATGGTCTGCCTGTTGCTGGCGCTGTTGATTCGGCGTCAGCAGCTCCGTGAGGGAACGGCGGAGTAGCCACATGTTCGGACGTCTGCTCGCGGCCGGCCTGGTCTGCGGGCTTGCCATGGTGGTCGTCCTGCCCACCCCCGGCGGCGCGGAAGACGCGCTGACCGCGCTGCAGCGCAGTGGCGCCGGCGGTGGCAGGCAACCGCGCGAGGTTGACGAAAAACGCTTCGGCGGCATGGGTGCGCCGGCCGCCGCGGGTTGGGGCAGCATCGACGAAAGAGCGGCGATTCCGACCGTACCCCGGGTACCCGATCTGCCCTTCCTGCAGGACCTGGTCAATGCCGCTCCGGCAGGCTCGCTGCTCAGGTTGGCGCCCGGCAGCTACTCGGGACCGGTGGTGGTCAACAAGACACTGACCATCGACGGGGGCGGGGCCGTCACGGTCGACGGTGGCGGCAAGGGAACGGTCTTCGTCCTCGAAGCCAGTGACGCCGTGCTGCGCGGTCTGCAGCTCACCAATTCGGGCGTCTCGCACGATTCGGATGACGCCTGTCTGAATGTTCGCGGTGACCGCAATCGCATCGAAGACCTGCGCATCGACAACTGCCTGTTCGGCATCGACCTGAAGAAAGCCAACGAGAACGTCCTGCGCGGCAACCGTATCAGGTCAAAACCTTTCGACCTCGGCACGCGTGGTGACAGCATCCGCTTGTGGTACAGCCACCGCAACCTGGTTGCCGGCAACACGATCGAGGACTCACGCGACATGGTCGCCTGGTACTCGAACGAGAACCGCTATCTCGACAATGTGGCGAGGCGCAGCCGTTACTCGATTCACTTCATGTTTGCCGCTGGCAACCTGGTCGAGGGCAATCGCTTCTACGACAACGCGGTCGGCGTGTACGTCATGTATTCGGGTGGCGGGGCGATTCGCAACAACCTGTTCTCGCGCGCCAACGGGCCGACCGGCATGGCGGTCGGTTTCAAGGAAGCCTCCGACGTTCTGGTCGAGGGGAACGAGATCATCTACTGCGCGATCGGTGTCGGTCTCGACATGTCGCCCTTCGAGCCGGACAGCTCGATCACCATTCGCGGCAACCGTATTGCCTATAATGGAATCGGGGTCAGCTTCCTGGCCGACAAGGATGGTACCCTGGTCGAGCACAACCTCTTCGAGGGGAATCTCTCGCAGGTGGCGATGGGCGATGCCGGTAGTGCCCGCAACAACGTCTGGCGCAGCAACTACTGGGACGACTACCAGGGCTTCGACCGCGACCACGACCAGGTCGGCGATCGTCCCCATGAACTCTACGCCTACGCCGATCAACTGTGGATGGCCATCCCTTACGCACGCTTCTTCCGCAACGCCCCGGTCATGGAAATGCTCGACTTCCTCGAGCGCCTGGCGCCCTTTTCGACACCGGTGCTGTTGCTGCGCGACCAGCAGCCGGTGTTCGACAAGTCGCAGATCAGCCAGCAGAGGTTACCTGAATGAACGATCAGAAAAGCGATGACCCCGCCGCCAAGCTCGCCGAAGCACTGCCGGCGGCGGTCGGACAAGCCACTCCTGGCGCGGGCAAGCGCCCGTCGGCGCCGGTGCGCAGGCAGGCCAACCGGCGCCGCTTCATCCGCTCGGCGCTGATGATCGGTGGCGTTCTTGGCCTGGCCATGCTCGGCTATATCCCGGTGGCCGGCGCCCACCGGGCGCGGCTGCGGCCGCCCGGTGCGCTCGAGGAGGCCGATTTCCTGTCCTCGTGCATCAAGTGCGGACAGTGTGTGCAGGTCTGCCCGGTGGCGGCAATCAAGCTCGACGACGTCGAAAGCGGCTTCGGCCTGGGTGTGCCCTATATCGACGCGCGGGCGCAGGCTTGCGACTTTTCCTGCGATGCCGTGCAATGCATCCTTGCCTGCCCGACCGGTTCGCTGACCTATCGCAAGCCGATGTCGCTGGCAACGCGCAGCGGCATGCCGCTGGCCCGGGCGCCGTTGCTCAAGGCCAAGGAGAAGGACGCCGAGCCGACCCTGAATCTCGCGGAGCGTATCGGTGTTGCGCACCTGGCGCGGCCGCAGGCATGTCTGGCAGTGCAGGGCAAGGGCTTCAACGGTCAGACGCGCGGGGCCGACTTCAAGGGGCGACTGCGCTACATGGACGTCGACCGCTGGAAACCGGTGGCGGTACGGGAGCATCCCTACGACCGCGACCTGTGCAATCTCTGCGTGACCGAATGTCCGATCGGTGACGCCATCCGGATGGCGGAAACGGTGGCGGCCGATGGCCGCAAGGAGTACCGGCCACAGGTGCTCGAGCAATGCGTCGGCTGCGGCGTCTGCGAGATGGTCTGCCCGGCCGAGCCGGCAGCGATTGTCGTCGAGCAACGCGCGCCGTGGAGAGGCTGATGAGATCGTTTGAACGTCTGCGCGTGATGTTCGGTGCGGCGCCGCAAAGGCCGCAGGTCATCGCTCCGGAAGTGCAGCAGGTGCATAAACTCAAGCGCATGACCAAGGCCGACTTCGAGGCACTGAAGCAGCATGCGCGCGACCACGAACTGGTCAACCACAAGTGGCGGAATCGCCGCTGGGTGGTGCTGATTGCGGTCAACCTGCTGTTTACCCTGTCCTTCTGGCTCGACATCCAGATACTCGAAGGCTCGCTCACTGCGTCGCGCTTCGTCGGCTTCCACCTGATCGACCTGAATTCGGCCTTGCAGGTGATGCTGGCGCACAAGCACATCATCGTCAATCTGTTCATCGGCACGGCAACGGTTTTCGTCCTCTGGGTGGTTCTCGGCGGTCGTTCCTTCTGTTCCTGGGTTTGCCCCTACCATCTGGTCGCCGAGTGGTTCGAGTGGCTGCATCTCAGGCTGGCGGCGAAGAAACTGGTCAGCGATCACGAGTTCCACCGCGGAACGCGCACCGTTTTCTGGGTCGTTTTCTCGTTGCTCGCCGTAGTCACCGGTTATACCGTCTTCGAAACGATCTCGCCGACCGGCATCCTGTCACGCGCCCTGATCTATGGGCCGTCGCTGGCGCTCGGCTGGGTACTGCTGCTGCTGGTTTTCGAGGTGGTCTATTCGCGCCGCGCCTGGTGCCGCTACGTCTGCCCGATCGGTCTGACCTATGGTATGGTGGGCGCCGTTTCGCCAGTGCGCGTCCAGTACCGGCTCGAGCACTGCTTTCATGAAGGCGATTGCCGCAAGGTCTGTCTCGTACCGCACGTTCTCGACGTGGTGATCAAGGGACGTGCCGCCGACCTGAAAACCCCGATCGGACCCGACTGCACGCGTTGCGGGCTGTGCGTCGATGTCTGCCCGAGCGGGGCACTGGTGTTTGATGTCAAAGGCCTGAACAGGCTGCTCTGAACAAGGTTGCACATGATCCGTTTCGAAAACGTCGGCAAGGATTTCCGGAGACATCGTGTCCTCGACGGGGTCAATCTGGAACTCGAACTCGGCGAGCGAATTGCCCTGATCGGATCGAACGGAGCCGGCAAGACGACGCTCATCCGCTGCCTGCTGGGCGAGTATACCCATCAGGGGCGGGTGACCATCGCTGGCCATTGCCCGCGCAGCGAGCGCACGCATGTACTCGGCAAGATCGGCTTCGTGCCGCAGCTGCCGCCACCGCTCAAGATGCCGGTCGGGCAACTGCTCAACTTCGCGGCTGCCGTCTGCTGTTCGGAAGGTGCGCGCATGCACACGGTGGCGCGTCGCCTCGGTCTCCAGCTCGACGACATCCTGGCGCGACCGTTCAATCGCCTGTCCGGCGGGATGAAGCAGAAGCTCCTGATCGCCATCGCGCTCGGCCGCGATACGCAGGTGCTGGTGATGGACGAACCGGCGGCCAACCTCGATCCCGAGGCGCGCCACATCTTCTTCAACCTGCTCGCCGAGCGGCTCGACAACACGACCATGCTGATCTCCAGCCACCGGCTCGACGAAGTCGCCCCGCTGGTCAATCGGGTGGTCGAAATGGACATGGGTCGCATCGTGCTCGACGATCGCGTCGCTGAAGAATCGAAGTTCTTGACCCTGTTCCAGGTTCACCTGACGCTGGCACGCACCGACGACGCAATCGCCAGGACGCTCGCCAGCTGGCAGTTCGCGGATCGACGGGCCGGAATCGAGTGGCACGGGACGGTTGCCGGACCCGATCGCCTGCGCTTTCTGGGCATGGTTTCGCGCTATATCGGCCTGTTGTCGCGCATCGAGATGCACGAAGTCGACCCGGCGGTCGTTCTGCAGTGAGCCCTGCAGCGCGATGATGCGACGCCGTTTTCTTGCCAGCGCGCCGGCGCTCGCGTTCGGCCCATGCTGCCGGGCTGCGCTGGGCTGCAGCCTCGGCGCGCTGCTCGCCGGTTGCCGGGGCGAGCCGACCAGCGGTCCGGTGGAGATCAAGTGGGACCGCGACGCCGACCCGCGCTGTGGCATGGTGATCAGCGACAAGCGCTTTGCCGTGCAGATTCGCGATCCGCAAGGCAAGGTGTGGAAGTTCGACGACATCGGTTGCGCCATGTTCTGG
>NZ_JAEUOL010000250.1 GCF_016789985.1 Accumulibacter sp. | reverse complement strand
GGTGCTCGCCACGGCGTGGCAGGAAAGCTGCTGGCGCCAGTTCGTGCGCCGGAAAGGCAAGGTGCAGGTGATCCAGTCGGGCGTTGGCGCGGTCGGCCTGATGCAGGTCTACCCGCGGGTCTGGCGGGGTTTCTACGACGTTGCCGGTTTGCAGTCGGACGTCGGCTACAACGGTCGCGCCGGGGCCGAGATCCTGCACCATTACCTGCGCGACTACGCCATTGCCAGAAGCGACCACTCCGGCGGCAGCGATGCGGACGATCTTGCCCGTGGCACCTACTCGGTATACAACGGCGGGCCCGGTCATCTGATGCGTCACCGCAAGCCGCAACAACGAGCCGATCTGCGGGACATCGACGCCTCATTCCTGGAGAAGTACGAGGCGGTCAAAGCCGGCAAGGCACTCGAGGTTGGCCGGTGTTTCGCAGCAGCAGAGCGGCCGGGTTGAGCGGGTCGAGAGTCTTGACGATGCGGCGGCCAGGTCAGCCTTGTCTCGGGCCGGTCGGAGAAGATGAACCCGTCCGCCGCCTCGTTGATTCTCCTCGCCCGGCATCTGAGGAGATGATTTGCGGTACCAGCGGGCTGGCCGGGGTTATCTCGGGCCGGGTGATCGAGTATGCGTGGGTCGGTCAGCCGGCCGATCTGGGCAATGATCACGCACGGCTGGCGGACTGTCGAACGGCTGAGCGGTCTTCTTGCGGCAAGTACGTGAACGTCGCCGCCGGGGACAGAGATTGCGTGGCCGATGATCTGTGGACCTGGTGGGCAGCGGCGCGGTCGTTTTCCCATCATCCGGCGTGGCGGCGGTACCCGAGATGGAGGCAAGAACGACGGCGACCGAAGCCGCCGTCGTCTGTCTCCGGAAGGGAGTCTTAACTACGTTGCCGGCGGCGGGCGCCCAGCAGACCAGCCAGCCCGAGACCCATCAGGGCGAGCGAAGCCGGTTCAGGTGCAAACGTCGGCTGGCCAATGAAAACGTTGGGACCCCAGAAGCCGTCCTGATTTGGGATGTCGCTGCGGCCGAAATTCAGAAAGTCCGGGGTGCCGATGGCCAGCCACCGACCAACCTGGTTACCAAGGGCGATCAGGCTGATACCGGGATCGGTGGCAAATCCCGGGTCGTTCCACGTGTAGTTGTCGCCACTGCTGACACCTGCCACCTGATAGGATTGTCCTGCTTCCAGGGTGACCGGCGCGATGGTCACGTAGCGGAAGTGACCAGTGATCGGGTAGGTGTTGTCAACGATGGCGGAGGCGATCAGGGTGCCCGTTCCGGTGCAGTCGGCGTTGTCGCACTTGTACAGGGCCACCGGGTTGGCATGCACCTGACCGGTCTGCGGGTCGGCATAGTAACCGAGGCCCGTTGCCGTCAGGTCCGAGGCACCCACCCTGAAAGAGGTGGCAAAGTCCCAGGTGTTGTTGGTAAAGCTGTTCCCAGCCGTTGCAAATTCCCAAAGCGCGCCAGCGTTGGCCGATGACGCGATGCCAACCGAGGCGACGAGTGCAGCCAGGATCTTGTGTGTAGCTTTCATGTTGTTAACTCCTTGGTGTGCCAAATGTTTTGTTCCGGTCCCCATGACCAGCGCACATCCCCAAGCATAAACCATTCCAGTTTATAAAAATAATTTCAATAAATTGATTTATATTGTTTTATTGCCTTCTGGCGAATTGTGCGATGCTTGGTGTGGGGGGGGATGTAAGAAATTTCGACACCCGGAGCGCCTGCATGGGCCGCCGGTATTGACGGCGGCGGAAGTATGGTCGATTTCGGCCTTGGCAGAATTTGTCTCGAGTCATGCCGAGAAGGCCGGGCAGCCGGGTTTGGCGCAAGCGGGCCAGAGTATCGTCTGGCGGATTCTCGGCCAGAGGCAGACCAGGCCGTACAAGATCAGCCATTGCCCGGAACGGCGCGCCCGAACCCGATCTGCACCTGAGCGTCGGCGAGAAGCCGGGTATTCGGTGCCCTTGGTCTGACGGCGCTGGAGCGAACCCTCGGTGCCTGACAAAGTGGCCACCCTCGGACGGCGAGTCGAGGGTCGGCAGCGCAGCGTCGTGTCCGTTCAACCTGCAGAGGGCAAGGCTTCGTCAGGCAAGACTCCTGAGCCCGACGGCCACCCATTCACCCCGCGTGGGTGCGAGCGTGCTCCGGACATCAGTGTCGAAAAGTTTTACATGTGTTTCAAAGGTCAAAAAAAAGTGACACTAAATTAGTGATCTGTGATCAGGCACAAAAAATGCTTTAGGCTGTTTGTCGACGCAGTTAAAGGTTTGACGCCCTTTTCATCTATTATTTCTGGAGACTGCCATGCGCTTGTCCAAACTTTCTTCGGCCCTGCTCGCTACGATTGGCGTGCTGGTTTCAGCCACTGCCAGTGCCGGTCCGGCGTGGGAGTTCACTTCGGCTGGAAACAGCTTCAACAACAACAACTGGATCTTTGCTTCTGCCTTCAACGTGCTTTCCGACGTGACGGCATCGGGTCTTGGCTATTATGCCGACCCGAATAATGGATTCGTCAATGCCAACCACGTGGCGTTGTATGAATGCAGCAACGTGAACTGCACCGGTACCGGCAACCTGCTCGCCAGCGCCACCGTGGATAACACTTATCCGCTGACCGGCCACTTCCGCTATGTCACCATTGCTCCGATTCTGCTGCAGGCAGGGCACTCTTACGAAGTGGTCGGCGTCAGCTTCGGCGATAACTACACGTGGAACGATCCGGGCTTCGCCACTGATCCGAACATCGTGCTGGTCGGTGACGGGGTTGGGGTCGGCACGACCCGCTGGGAGCTCGAGAACGGTCAGGGGCCCAAGTTCCTCAACTACGTGAACTACAACGAGATTGAGCCCGATGGGTTCTGGGGTCCCAATGTCTTCCTGGGTCAGCCCACCTTTGCCCCCGAGCCTGCCTCCCTCTTGCTCGCTGGCCTCGGTCTGGCTGGTCTGGGTTGGACTCGTCGCCGTCGCGCCGGCAAATAATCTGCAGTCAGTCTTGCCAGGCGTCGAGTGAGAAACGGCGACTTCGGGTCGCCGTTTCTCATTTTTCACAGGCTGCAACCAGTCTTCAGTCGCGTGCCGCCGGAATGCTTTGCATGGGCGACAAGCTACTCGCTGCTGCCGTTCAACCAGCGCAACGCGACGCTCAGGCAGACGTTGAGGGTCTGTCGGTCGAGGCCGCCGGGCAGTTCGGTCAACAGTCGGTCGCAGCCGGCCGCATCGTTGTCGTCGAAGCATTCGAGCAGCGCCAGGATACTGCCGAGCAGGCCCGCGCGTCGGCAAAGCGCGGCGCGGACCTCTTCATCGACGGCAATCTGATCGAGGATTTCCTCGATTGGCAGGCCCAGCGCGGCCGGCATCATTGACAGAATGCCGCTCATGAAGGCCAGGTCGGCCAGTTTGCGCTGATTGGCTGGCAGGCCGATTTCGATCAACAGTTCCATCATGCGGCCGCGCAGGGCCGCTACCTGGAGCAGCGGCGAGCGGGCCGGATCGGCCGTTTCGTGGTTCGGCGCGAGCAGGAGCAGCGACAGCCAGCGCTGCAACTGTCGTCGTCCGAAGAGGGTGATGGCATGGCGCAAGGTGGTTACCGGCTGGGCGAGGCGGCCGCCGCGGTGTCCCACCGAATTGACCACCCGCAGCAGGTTCAGGGTGAGTGCCGGCTCATGCTTGAAGGCGTCCTCGATCACCGCCGTATCGACGTCCCGCCCGACGAGGTTGATCAGGCGAACCAGGGCCGCCTGTGAGGCGGAAAGGCGGCGGCCGGAAACGATTTCGGCTTGGGCGAAGTAGCGGCCCTGGAACAGGGAGAAGCCGAGGCTGCGACAGCGTTCCATCTGTTCGCGGCTGCCGATGCCCTGCGCCAGCAGCTTGATCGGCAGTTTGCGCAGGGAGCCGGCCAGGTTCCCCAACTGCTCGTGATCAGCCAGGGCGACGTCGATCTTGATCACATCGACCATCGACAGCAGAGGCCGGCTGCGTTCGTCGATACCGCGGTAGTCGGTGATGGCCAGCGCATAGCCGCGTTCGCGCAGACCACGGCAACGCGTCAGGATCTCCCTGTCCGGTGCGCCGTCGAGCAGCAGTTCGAGGACGACACCGGCGGCGGGCAGCAACTCGAGTGCCGCCTGCTGCAGGAAGCCGGTGTCTATGCCGATGTAGGCGCAGGCGTTGCCCAGAGCGCTCTGCATGCCCAGCTCCGAGTACGCGGCGCAGACCGCGGCGGCTGCCGTCGCCTCGCCCATGTCGTCGGCCGCCTGCTCGCTGCGGCGCAATGAGAGATGATAGCCGGCGAGTTCCTGTTTCCGGTCAAGGATCGGCTGGCGGAAGAGAAAGGCGCTCTTCAGGGATTGCTCGGTCATCGCTGCAGTTCGGGCGGGAGTCTCGGGGCGTATCAGAATGGCAAGGCCATGCCAGGGCGGGCGGCGTGCAGCACACGGCGGAAATCGGCCTGGATGCGTGCCAGCGCCTCGGCGTTGTCGGCTTCGAATCTTAGCACCACCACCGGCGTGGTGTTCGACGGGCGTGCCAGTCCGAAGCCATCAGCGTATTCGACGCGCAGGCCGTCGATGGTGATGATCTCGCGCGCCCCGATGAAGCTCGCCTGCTGCTGCAGTTGTTCGATCAGCGCAAAAGGCTCGCCTTCGCGCATGCCGATGTTCAGCTCGGGGGTCGAGCTGCTGTCCGGCAGTGCTTTCAGCAGGCGGTTCGCATCGGCCGCCTGAGATACGATTTCCAGCAGACGCGCACCGGCATAGAGGCCGTCATCGAAGCCGAACCAGCGTTCCTTGAAGAACACGTGGCCGCTCATCTCGCCGGCCAGCGGCGCACCGGTTTCCTTGAGCTTGGCCTTGACCAGGGCGTGACCGGTCTTCCACATCATCGGTTCGCCGCCATGCTGGCGAATCCAGGGTGCCAGCCGGCGGGTGCACTTGACGTCGTAGATGATCGGCTGTCCGGGACAGCGACGCAGGACATCGGCGGCAAAGAGCATCAACTGACGATCCGGGTAGATGATTTCCCCGTCCTTGGTGACCACGCCCAGACGGTCGCCGTCGCCGTCGAAGGCCAGTCCGATTTCGGCGTCGGTGTCGCGCAGTGCCCGGATCAGATCCCGCAGGTTCTCGGGTCTGGATGGATCGGGGTGGTGGTGCGGAAAGTTTCCGTCCACGGCACAGAACAGTTCGACCAGGTCGCAGCCCAAAGCCCGGAAAAGCTGCGGAGCGATGCCGCCAGCGACGCCGTTGCCGCAGTCGATGGCGATCTTCATCGGGCGCGCCAGATGGATGTCGTTGCCGATACGCGCCAGGTAGGCCGGCTGCACGTCGACGCTGCTCGCCTGGCCGCTGCCATGCGCGAGCTGGTCGGCGTCCACGCGGCGGCGGATTGCCTGAATCGTTTCGCCGGCCAGCGTCTCGCCACCAATCACCATCTTTAACCCGTTGTAGTCGGGTGGGTTGTGGCTGCCGGTGACGGCGACGCAGCTCAGGCAGCCCAGTTCGTGCGCCGCGAAGTAGACCACCGGGGTTGGCACGCAGCCAACGTCGATGGTGTCGATGCCCGCCTGGCGGATCCCTTGCATCAGCGCCACGGCCAGTTCCGGTCCTGACAGGCGTCCGTCGCGGCCGACCGCGATTGCGCGTTGCCCGCGCTCCAGCGCCAACGAACCCAGGCCATGGCCGATGCGGCGGATGATGTCGGCGGTCAGTGTCCGGCCGACGATGCCGCGAATGTCGTAGGCCTTGAAGATCTCTTGGGGCAGGGGGGCGTTCATCTCAAACCTCGTGCTGGAAATAGTGGAAGATGCGTTGCGGCAGCCAGTCCAGCCGGCCCGGCAGGTTGCCGGTGACGAAGCCGACGTGTCCGCCTTGGCGCGGCAATTCGAGCCGGACGCTGCGCGCCACCTGGCTGGCGGTGGGCAGCGCGTGTGCCGGCAGGAAGGGATCATTGATGGCGTTGAGGACCAGGGTCGGCAACTGGATGCCGGCCAGCCAGGGTTTGCTCGAGGCACGTCGCCAATAGTCGTCGGCGCCGCTGAAGCCGTGCAGCGGGGCGGTGACGACGTCGTCGAACTCGTAGAGGTTGCTGGCCGCGCACATCCGTCGTTCGTCGAACAGACCGGGATAGCGGCGCAGCTTGGCGGCGGCATGACGCTTCAGGGTGTGCAGGAAGTGCCGGGTGTAAACGCGGTTGAAGCCGCGCGCCAGGTGGTGACCACAGGCCGCCAGATCGAGCGGGGCACTGATCGCGGCGGCGGCCTGCACGCAACTGGCGGCGCTGGCCTCGCGCTCGCCCAGCCACTTGAGCAGCGCGTTGCCGCCCAGCGAAACACCGACCGCGTAGTGCGGGCGTGCCGGGAAGCTCTGCCGCAGGCGGCGCAGGATCCAGTCGATCTCGTCGCTGTCGCCCGAATGGTAGGCGCGTGGTAGGCGATTGCTCTCGCCCGAACAGCCACGAAAATTGACCACCACTGCGCTCCAGCCGATGGTCGCCGCGCTGCGCAGCAGGGTGATCGCATAGTGACTGCTGGAGTTCCCTTCGAGACCATGAAAGAGGACGAACAGCGGCCGGCGGTCGGCGGTCGGCGGGGCGGCTGGAGGATCGACCCAGTCGAGGTCGATGAAATCGCCATCCGGCGTCTCCCAGCGTTGCCGGAGATAGGGCAGGGGGTCGGGCCGGATGAACAGCGGATAGATGGTTTGCAGGTGGCCGCCGGGTAGCCAGCCGGGCGCGCGATAATCGCTCAATGCAAAGTCCGCGGTTTGCCGCGTTCGCTGGCGCCGCCGCCTTCCGCAACATCGCGGTCGGCCGCCGTGGAGGAGTGATGCGCGAGGAGTCGCCAGCCACTGGCCCCGCGCTGGAAGACATTGGTTGCCAGCATCGGCCCGTGCGGCTTGCGTTCGTCGCCGATGTACAGCGTTTCGACGACGTTGTGCACCGACAGCAGCATGCCGCTCCAGCGCAGGCCGCGTGTCAGGCGCACAGAGAGGCGCGGGTTGTTGGCGAAGATGCTGCGCCAACTGTCACGGATCGCCTCGGCGCCGACCAGACGCTGGCCGGTGGGGTGAATGCACACGATTTCCTCGTCGTCGGCCCAGACGCTCATCAGGGCGCCCAGATCCGCGCGGGCGATGGCCTCGTAGAAGGCCGCCTCGACATCTTCCGGCGTGGCAAAGACGACGATCATGCCGCTGCTCCGGTCAGGCAGGCGTCGAGCACGCGCTGCGATTCGAGCCGGTTCAGGCAGTCGAGATGGCCGAGTGGGCATTGGCGCTTGAAACAGGGGCTGCACGGCAGATTCAGGCTGATGATCCTCGCCCTGTCCGACAAGGGCGGGGTGAAGCCGGGCGACGACGAACCATAGATCGCGACCAGCGGTCGTCCGAGGGCAGCGGCGACGTGCATCAATCCCGAATCATTGCAGACGACGAAGGATGCGGCGCTCAGGAGATCGATGGCCTGCGTCAGCGAGGTGGCGCCGCAGAGATTGAGCGGCAGGCTGCCGGGGTTGGCGCGGTCGACGATTTCTTCCCCGATCGCCCGGTCCTTGGCCGAACCGAGCAGCCATACCGCATAGCCTCGGCTGGCCAGGGCATCGGCCAGTGCGGCGAAATGCACGGACGGCCAGCGCTTGGCCGGACCGTACTCGGCACCCGGGCAGAAGACCGCCAGTTGCTGCGGGAGCTTGACGCCGAGTGCCGCCAGCGTCTCGCTGCGTTGCGCCGGGTTGGCTTCCAGCCGCGGTTGCGGGAGCGGACGCGGCAGGGCGGCGCCCGGCGCCTCGGCGAGTTGCGCGAAGCGTTCAGCCATTTGCGGCAACACGCTCTTGTTCAAGTTGTGACGGTGGTTGATCAGCCCGTAACGGCTTTCGCCGACGAAGCCGATTCGTTCGGGGATATCGGCCAGGAAGGGAATCAGGGCCGACTTGATCGAATTGGGCAGCACGTAGGCACGCTGATAACCCTGCTGTGCCAGGCGGCGCGCCACCCGATGGCGGGCTTTCAGCGACAGTTCGCCATGCGTGAACGGGCTGTCGACGATGCTGCCGATTTCCGGCATGCGTTCGAGAACTGGTGCCACCCAACGCGGTGCCAGAGCGTCGAGCTGCAGGCCGGGGATTTGCGCGTGCAATCGCATGAAAAGCGGTTGCGCCAGAACCGTGTCGCCGATCCACGAAGGGGCGACGATCAGAGCTTTCATCGAGGGTTGCTCACTCGGCTACCCGTGGCGGGTAGCCGGCGGTCAGTGGTGGCCTTTCGGCAGTTCGCCCTTCAGCACGTAGTGGGCGCTGCAGTAGGGGCAGACGACTTGGCCGGTATGCGTGAGGTCGAGAAAGACGCGTGGATGCCTGGCCCACAAGGGCGAGTCCTTGGTCGGGCAGTGCAGTGGCAGGTCGTGCGCGGTGACCTCGATGGGCTTCTGCTGGGCGTTCTGAGACATGTTTAGGGCAACCTTGCAAGCAACAACGGTTAGACGTAGGCGAGCCAGTCGGCATGCGCCGGCACGCGGCCGTTCACACAGTCGAAAAACAGGCTCTGGATCCTGGTCGTGAGCGGACCGCGGTGGCCGGCGCCGATCTGGCGGTTGTCGAGTTCGCGGATGGGTGTCACCTCGGCGGCGGTGCCGGTGAAAAAGGCTTCGTCGGCGCAATAGACCTCGTCACGCGTGATGCGCTTCTCGATCACCGGGATGTCGAGTTCGTCGGCGAGCTGCAGCACCGAGGCGCGGGTGATCCCCTCGAGGCAGGAGGTGAGGTCCGGGGTGTACAGCTTGCCCTTCTTGACGATGAAGATGTTCTCGCCGGCGCCTTCGGCGACATAGCCATCGACATCGAGCAGCAGCGCCTCGTCGTAGCCGTTGTGCGCCACCTCCTGGTGGGCGAGGATGGAGTTGGTGTAGGTGCCGACCGACTTCGAGCGGCACATGTTGATGTTCACGTGATGACGGGTGAAGGAAGAGGTCTTGACCCGGATGCCCTTTTCCATTCCCTCGGCGCCCAGATAGGCTCCCCAGGGCCAGGCGGCGATGGCGACGTGCGTGCTGATCGACGTGGCGGCGATGCCCATTGCTTCCGAACCGTAGAAGACGATCGGCCGAATGTAGCAGGACTCGAGCTGGTTGGCGCGCACCACTTCCTTCTGCGCTTCGAGCAGGGTTTCCTTGTCGTAGGGCATCTTCATCTGGAAGATGTAGGCCGAGCTGAACAAGCGGTCGGTGTGTTCCTCGAGCCGGAAGATGGCGGTGCCTTTTGCCGCCTTGTAGGCGCGTATCCCTTCAAAGACACCCATGCCGTAATGCAGCGTGTGGGTCAGCACGTGGGTGGTCGCCTGGCGCCATGGCACCAGCTCGCCATCGTACCAGATGAAGCCGTCGCGATCCGCCATGGACATCTTCTTCTCTCCCTTTGCCGGAATTCCTGAAGCGGAAATTCTAGCCGATTTCGCCCCCCGGTTGGCGGTAAAATGGCGCTTTCGGCTCCCTGCAAGGCTGCTGCAATGGTCTGGAAACCCAACGTTACCGTCGCCTCGGTACTCGAACGTGACGGTCGCTTCCTGCTCGTCGAAGAGAATACCGAATACGGCATCTGCTACAACCAGCCGGCCGGCCACCTGGAGTGCGGCGAATCGCTGGTCGATGCGGTCGTCCGGGAAACCCTCGAAGAGACGGCCCATGGCTTTACCCCGCAATACCTGGTCGGGATCTACAACCACCGCAACGAAGCGAGGGACGTGACCTATCTGCGTTTCGCCTTTGGCGGAGAGATCGTCACGCACGATCCCGGGCGGTCGCTCGACGAGGGAATCCTGGCGGCCCACTGGCTGACCCTCGAAGAGATTCGCGCTCTCCAGACGCAGCATCGCAGTCCGCTGGTCCTGCGCTGCATCGAGGACTGGCTGGCCGGCTGGCGTTACCCGCTGCAACTCCTGAGCCACAGCACATGCGCTGGCTGACGGCCGTGCTGCTGTGCGGCCTGGCCGCTGCCGTGCCGGCGGAAACCATTCGCGTCTGTTACAACTACGGCTGCGCGGCAGAGGCCGAGGTGCGCTACAGCGAGCTGCAGTTGGCGCAGGTGCGCGCCCTGCTCGGCTCTGCCACCGACCCGGCCGACGAGCGCGCAAGGCTGGCCCTGGCGGTTGGCTGGCTGCTTGGCTGGGCCGGCGAGCAGACGCCGATTGCTGCCGATCGTGGCGGCAATCAGGCCGACGACGGCGTCTTCGGGCGGATGGACTGCATCGACCACGCGACGACCACCACACGCCTGCTGCGCCTGCTCGAGGAACGTCACTGGTTGCGCTTCCACCAGGTCACGCAGCCGGTGCTGCGTGTGCGTTATCTGCTTGCCATGCATTTTTCGGCACAGATCGAGGAGGTCGTACCGCCGGTTGCGGCGCCGGCGGAGGCCGCCGGGCCGGACCGCTTTGTCGTCGATAGCTGGTTTCGCGACAATGGCCAACCGGCGGTGGTGCTGGCGCTGACCGACTGGCTCGATGGTGCGGGCGAGGAGGAAAGCGCACAGGGGACGGTGGTTGCCAGCGGGCCGGTCGATGGCCCATGAATCCAGAGCAGGCAGGGGCACAAGGATGAACGAGGGAAAGACAGTGGTCGTCGGCCTGTCGGGCGGCGTCGATTCGGCGGTGGCCGCCTGGCTGCTCAAGCAGCAGGGATGGCGGGTGGTCGGACTGTTCATGAAGAACTGGGAGGATGACGATAGCGAGGAGTATTGCGCGTCGCGGCAGGATCTGATCGACGTGATGAGCGTGGCCGATACCCTGGGCATCGAGGTCGACGTGGTGAATTTCGCGGCCGAATACCGGGAGCGTGTCTTTGCCCATTTCCTCAAGGAGTACGCAGCGGGGCGCACACCCAATCCGGACGTGCTGTGCAACTCGGAGATCAAGTTCAGCGCCTTTCTCGACTACGCGCTGAAGATCGGTGCCGATTGCATTGCCACCGGTCATTACGCCGGCGTGCGTGAATTCCAGGGTGTCTGGCAGTTGCTCAAGGCCGAAGACGGCACCAAGGATCAGAGCTACTTCCTGCATCGCCTCAAGCAGCCGCAACTGGCGCAGACGCTCTTCCCGCTGGCCGGCCTGTACAAGCGCGAGGTGCGCCGGATGGCCGAGGCGGCCGGTCTGCATGTGGCGCTCAAGAAGGATTCGACCGGCATCTGCTTCATCGGCGAGCGACCGTTCAAGGAGTTCCTGATGCGTTATCTGCCGCCCCGGAAGGGCGAGATTCGCTGTCTCGACGACGACCGGGTGGTTGGCGAGCACGATGGCGTCGCCTATCACACCATCGGCCAGCGCAAGGGGCTGCATGTCGGCGGCGTCAAGGGCGGCAGGACGGGCGCCAGCGGTGACCACGACGCCTGGTTCGTGGCGCGCAAGGATGTCGCCAGCAATGTCCTCTACGTCGTGCAGGGGCACACGCACCCCGCCCTGTTGAGCGACGAGTTGAGCGCCTGGGACCTGTCGTGGATCTCCGGTGAGCCGCCGCACACGCACTGGGTTTATACGGCAAGGACCCGTTACCGGCAGGCCGATGCTCCCTGCGAAGTCGAGCGGCTGGGCTCCGACGCCTGTCAGATCCGGTTTGCCGAGCCACAGTGGGCGGTTACACCGGGGCAATCCGTCGTGCTGTACGAGAGTCGAGTCTGTCTTGGCGGAGGAGTGATCGGCTGAGCGGGTACTGCGGCTCGACAGCGGCTGACCCTGTGTCCTGCCAGAGGCCAGAGATCTGCCGGGCCGGGAAGGAGGCATGTCGGCGCTGGTTCTTGAGCAGGAGAAATCGGCGAGGTCGGAATGGTCTATAGTGACGAGCGGACCATGGCTGGCGCATAACGGTTTCTGCAGAAGAATGTGGCGGGCCTGGCGCAGTCAGGGCCAGCGAGCGTAGCGGTGGATGCCGCTGATGGTTCGAGTTTGCAGTTGGACGTTGGCAAGGAGACAGTCGATGATCCCAAGCGTCTTGCGTCGATTCTGGTTGTGGTTCGAGCGGGTTTACCTGGTGTATTTCGTCGATCGTGTCGTCCTGGCATCGTCGATCAGAAAATTCTACCGAATGGCCGCCGGCCATATCTACTTTCAGGCACTGGCGGCCGCGGTCGAACTGGATCTATTCACCATCCTGCGCGCCGAAGGAGCGATGACCATTGCCGAACTGGCACATCGGCTGGGCCTCCAGGAACAACCCTGCCGCATACTGGTGCAGGCTCTGACCGCCAACGGCGTACTGAGGAAACGGGGCGACCGCTACGCGAACACCATCATGTCGCGCATCGCCTTCTCGGCGCAGGACCCGCGTAACCTGAAGGCCACCATCCTCTGGCAGAAGTACATTGTTTACAAGCCGATGTCGCGTTTCCTGGAATCTCTGCAGGAATACCGGAACGTTGGGCTGGAGGAAATTCCGGGGAGCGGACAGACTCTTTACGAGCGCCTCGAAGCACATCCGTGGCTGGAAAAGATCTTCCAGGATTCGATGCAGGAGATCTCCATTCAAGCGAACGATTTGCTGGCGCGCTACGTGGATTTCAGCGCTACACGCATGCTGGTCGATGTCGGTGGCGGCAATGGTACCAACCTTCTCGCAGTGGCCCACAGGCACCGGCATTTGCAGGGTCGCGTGTTTGACCTGCCCAGCATCTGCAGCAAGGCGACCGAGCATTTTGCACGCGAGAACCTGGCGGATCGCCTGTCTGCCGTGCCGGGCAATGTCTTCACCGACGATTTTCCAGTCGGGGCGGATGCCTTCATGTTCTGCCATTTTCTGTGTATCTGGTCGAAGGCGCAGAACCTTGAGTTTCTGCGCAAGGCTTGCGACAAGCTTGGGGCAGGTGGCCGGGTGATCGTTTTCGACATCATGGAAAAGGATTCCGGAGATGGTCCATTGGCAGCGGCCATGGGATCGCCGTACTTCATTGCACTGGCGACCGGAGGCGGGATGATCTACATGAAGAAGGAGTACGAGGATCTGTGCCGCCAAGCCGGATTCAGCAGGGTCGAGCGGGTCGAGCTCCCGCGAGAGCACACGGCAATCATCGCCACCAAGTAGAAGCTTCCGGCAGAATTTCCCGTGCGTCACCGCCAGTGGTTCCAGCCAGATCGACACGCCAAGCCCGGTGCGCTCAGCGCGCCATCGGCGCGGCGCAGCAAACCACCCGGAAGCTGTGTGCGCCTTAAGCACGCGTGACGCTGACTCGATTCCTGGGGATGCAAATGAAAACCCCGCCTAGGCGGGGTTTTCATCAAACTTTTTCCCGGAGACTATCCGGGAGACGGGCTGCGTGACCGTCAGGCCTTCTTGACTTCGCGGCGGGCGCGATAACCGAGGCCGGCCAAACCCAGTCCGAGCAGCGCCAGACTACCAGGCTCGGGAACCGCAAAGTCCGAAATCTCGCCGGTGCCACGGAAGGCCCAAGAACCCAGCGGCTGACCCAGCTGGCCGGAAGACGAGAACTGCTTGTCGGCTTTGTCCGGGCAAGGTGCGCCATCAGCCGCCACACATTCGAACTTGTTGGTGTCGAAATAGAATTCGGCAGCGCCACCGGTGACGTCAAGCAGGCCCGAACCGAGCAGGCTGACGGCTGTGTCGAAGGGCGGTCCGGCGAGCCGGAAGCCGGTGGACTGCAGCGTGATCGCCGAGCCGTCAAAGCTGCCAGTTCCGCCGATCGGTGATCCGGCAAGTTTCAGGAAGAGGTCACCGTTCGTGGCGGTGGCGATACCATCCGCAAGGGTCCCTGCAGCCGAGAAGTTCTGGCTGGGGTCGGAATAGATCTCGATCACGCCACCAGAGAACAAGATTTTGTCGACATCCGGAGCAGCTCCACCCGGAATCAGATCCTGGGCGATGTAGTTGTGGAAATAAAAGGTCAGCTCGCGGCCGTTATCTCCACTTGACCAGACGACGTTGTTGGCCGAGTCGTAGATGTTGTTTACCTTGCCGATACCGATCAGCTCATCGCCTGCCGCCGTAATCGGGCCGCCAGCCGCGTTTGACTCGAACAGATCGCTGGTCTCGAAGACCGAGCCGACCGGGAAGGTGATGCCGAGCACCGTGACCGTGCTGGCTGCTGCAGGAAGGCTCAGGGCACCCAGGAGGGCCGCCGCCAAGGCTGTTTTGCGAATGGTCATAATAATTTGCTCCCAAGTTAAGTTTAAGGCTTTGGGTGCTGGGAGTTCTGCCGCCCGAAACCTCTAGGGCACCCTTACAGCAACCGCACCCAACAGTAAGCAATCGGTGTGCCAGGGGATTTCCGGGGGGCGACATGTACGCCTAACACACTGGTTTATAAATATATTGATTTCTGCATGGCGAGGTCTGCAGTGATTGCCGGGCTTCGTTCGAACCACAACCGGGACACCACTGTAAAATTTTCCGACACTGACCGCCTCTCGGGAAGGCACGAGTCTCGCCCGTCCCTCCGCTGCCAGACACCCGAGCGACCCGGACGTTCGATCGACTGGCCCACGGCAGGCACCGGCAGACGAACCGGCAATGATTCCCGATGTCAATCCAAAGCACAGATGTCCGCTTTCCTGCCAAGCAGAAATGTCCGGTAGGCGCGTCATGGCAGAGCGGAATTCCGCTCTGCCATGACGCGGGCGGCGGCCGGGGAGAAAGGCAGGCGCCAGGGGTGCCGGGCAGA
>NZ_JAEUOL010000213.1 GCF_016789985.1 Accumulibacter sp. | reverse complement strand
ACGCAGAACGGTGACCAGATGGACCAGCGCCTGGTCGCCCACCTGATGTCCAAAAGTGTCGTTCAGGCACTTGAAGTCATCGAGATCGATCAGCGCCAGCGCGAGATGGCTGTCATTCCGGCGCGCGCGCGCCACTTCGCGCTGGTAAGCCTGATCAAAGCCACGGCGATTCAGTGCGCCGGTCAGCGTGTCGGTAAGAGCGGCGGCACGCGCTTCGTCCAATGCCTGTTCGAGGTCGGCGATTCGTGTCTCGGCTGCCAGCAGCGCCAGCAGTGTCGCCTTGGGTTCGACCACCGCCTGGCGGCGGCGCGCGTGTTGCGTCAGGCAGTCCGCCGGGGCCTGGGCCGCTGCCGCGCCGGCGGCGAAAGCCGGACGCCGATGCAGGCGGCGGGAGGCGGCGCGGGATGAGTGTACCGGGGCCAGATGGTCATGCTTGAAGATCATCGTTCACTCCGTTGCAGAAGTCTGTCAGGGTGGATCATGTCCTGAGCAACGGCCGACCGCCGGGAATCTTGAGACTTATTTCACGAAAATCTTATAAGACTATGGTTTTATTTAAAAATATTTTCACCGTGATGCGCCAAGCGGCTCATTGTGGCGAGCGAGTGGAGCAGGACGAGAACGAAGTGGAGTATTCCCAGCAGTGCTGGCCAGATCCCGCCGGTCAGTCCCAGCCCGAGGAGGAAGCCTCCGCAGACAAAGAGGAGCGCGCGTGGCGCTCCCCCGCGGCGGAGCGCCGCATGCAGCCGGTCGCGTCGCGGCGTACGCTTGCCGCGCAGGAGCCAGACCGGGAGCAACTGGGTCAGTGCACCGGTGACCAATGGCAGGAGGCAGGCAACGACGAAAGCCGGCACTGCGTCGCGGCCGTCGAGCGTCCCCAGGCCATGCGCGGCACCCAGACCGGCGAGCAGCAGGAAACCAAACAGCGCTCCGCTCAGCGCTGCCGCCGCACCATCATCCCATAGCGCTCGCCAGCCATAGCGCTGCAGGAAAGCGCGCACGATGGTCAGCACGAGGCCGGTGAGCAGGACGGCGCCGGCCAGCGCCAGTGGCAGCCAGGTGACGGCACCGACGGCGATCATCAGCACTGCGCTGCAGGCCACCGGCAGGTGTTGCCGCAAGCGCCGCGCCGCATCGGCGTCGGGGCTGTTCAGCGCCGTCGGCAGCAGCACCTGCAGCGTCCCCAGTGCGCTCAGGCCGATGAAACCGAGCGTATTCAGGTGCAGGTGCAGCAGCCGCAGTTGCGGTCGCATTTCCGGCCACCAGGTCATCGCCGGCACCAGCATCAGCGCCATGCCGAGCAGGATGATCGCCGCCAGATACCAGCGCCATCCCGGATGCGGTCTGCCCAGGGTTCGCCTGGCGCGTTCCACCATCCATCCGGCCAGCCAGCCGGCGATGAGCAGGGTGCCTGCGGCGGCGGCCAGGGTGCTGCCGACCGGCGCATCCCCACAGAAATCGAGGAAGACCAGCCAGCCGGCCAGTTGCAGCAGGAGCGGTGCGAGCAGCAGATGGCGCGGCGCACGGCTGCTGCGGGTCAGCACCGGAACAAAATGGGTCATGGCGCCGACGATCAGCGGCAGGATGCCGACGGCGAATACCAGATGCGCGATGGCCGGCAGCGGTGGCTGCCCGATGAGCGCCAGGATCAGTGCCGCCACGAACGTCGCCAGCGCCGAAAGACCCAGGTAGATCAGCAAGCGCTTTGCCTACTCGATGCCGTGTGTCTGGTAGCGCGGAGTGACGCGCGGCAGGCGTCAGCCCTGTCGGGTGAAGTCGATGACGATGGCGCCCGGTTCGCGTTGCACGTAATTGATCTGCACGGTCGCGCCGTAACGATTCTGTAGTTGTGCAAGCAGCGGCAGGGGGTCGTGATCATTGCAGAAACGCATCGTTTCACCGGGGGTCAGCGCATCGAGTGCACCGAAAATCGCTGCGTGGCGAAAACGCTTGGCGACGCCGCGCGCGTCGAAAGGATAGATGGCTTCGAGGGTTGGCTGGTCGCAAGCATGCATGGCGTTCTCCGTGGGCGATGGGTGGTTGGCGGAGCCGGATCCTGCCCGCTGTTTGCCAGCCTGTCTTTGATCTGGCCCGGCAATACCCACAGCCGCCACGCGGGCGCCGTTCGGTGGTGCGTTCCTCATGGCGTTTTGCCTGCGATAATACGCGGCATGCGTCGTTACCTGAAAAAGTATCTCCCAGGCCACGAGTCGATTTGTGGCAACCGCTGGTTACGGCCGTTTCGGTCCTCCCTGCTGCATCCGCGCTTATGGCACATCAATCGCCACTCGGCGGCCGGTGCGGTCGCCGCCGGCCTGTTCTGCGGGTTGATCCCCGGGCCGCTGCAGATGATCGGTGCGGCGATCGGTGCCCTGATCTGGCGCGTCAATCTGCCGCTGGCACTGCTCGTGACGCTATACTCCAATCCATTGACCATTGTCCCGCTCTACCTGCTGGCATATCAGCTCGGCTGCCTGCTGACCGGCGACAGCAGTGGCTTCGTCGCTCCGCCGGAGTTCTCTGTCGTCGCTTTCGGCGCCTGGGTGGACGCAATGCTGGACTGGATGCTGGCCGCCGGCAAACCACTGGGCATCGGACTGATCGCCCTGGCCGCCAGCCTCGCCGGGCTTGGTTACGGCGCGACCCGGGCCGTCTGGCGCCTCTATCTGCTCAGGGTCTGGCGGCGTCGCAAGATGCCTGGCTGAGGCGGCGGGGCGGCTGCGCCGCTCTCCGTCAGACCCGGCGCGTGGCGCCTAAGCGTGCGCGATCTGCAGGGCGAATGCTTTGATCCCGCGCAGCATCATTTCGATCGACATGGCGACCAGCACCAGGCCCATCAGACGTTCCAGCGCGACGACAAAACGATCGCCGGCAACGCGCTGGATGCGCTCGGCAAGAACCAGGATGATGGCGCTCACCGCCATCGTGATGCACAGCGCGCCAATCCATTCCAGCCGCCGGTCGGGCGCCTGCGAGACCAGCAGCAGCACGGTGGCGAGGGCCGACGGCCCGGCAATCGCCGGGATGGCCAGCGGTACGATCAACGGCTCGCCAGCCGCTTCGGCCGTGTCGGTGCGTGGCGGCGGAAAGATCATGCGCAGCGCGATCAGAAAAAGGATCACCCCGCCACCGATTTGCAGCGATAATTCGCTGAGATTCATCAGGCGCAGAAAGCTCTCTCCGACGAACATGAAGGTCAGCAGCAGTACGAAGGCAATCAGCACCTCGCGCAGGATCACCGACGGTCGGCGCGCTGGTGCCACATTGCGCAGCGCATTGGCGAAGATGGGGATGTTGCCGATCGGGTCGGTGATCAGGATCAGCAGGATGGTTGCCGAGGCAAAGGTGTAGGTATAGGTCATGGCTGTTGCACTCCGTTGCGGGCAGCCGTGGGCTGGTGGCGAGGCTGGATGGGCAGCAGTGGCGTGCGCCATACAGTGCCGGTGCCTTGGTCGGGCGCTCTGCGGCCGGCCGCCACAGGTGGTTGCCGCGGTTCGGCGGGAGATCGCTGCACCGTCCGGTGCAGTCGGGAAAGCTGAGCATCGGCGCAGGATAGCAGTCATCTCGCACTTTGCGCGAGCGGCAAGCGAAACGGTTCACCAGCCGGGGGATGGCCAGGTGGCTACGACGCCACCCCGGGCGGCAGGCAGACTGGCACAATGGCGGCTGCATCGGGCCGGGGCGGAGTCGCCGCTCCGGCAGTGCGGTCACCCGGTTGCAGGGAGCGCAGGATGAGGCAATGGGGCGTGCGCTGGAAGGGGTCATTGCCGGGCGGCCGGTTGGGCCGTGCCGGCCACCAGGAATCGATTGTGCACCAGACGGGTGGTGCCGTGCACTACCGCGTCGAGACCCGGATGCTCAGCGACATCGGTCGGCAACGCAGCAGCAACCAGGATTCGTTTGCCTTCATCTGCCCGGGCGACCTGCTACAACGCCAGCGGCGTGGGGTACTGACGGTCATCGCCGATGGCATGGGCGGGCACAACGGCGGCGAGGTGGCGAGTGCGCTGGCCGTCGAGACCATCTGCCAGAACTACTTTGCCACTCCGGGCGACGATCCCGGCACTGCTCTGGTCGCTGCCATGCGCGAAGCCAACCGGACGATCATTCGGGCGACCGAAGCCGAGCCGGCTCTGGCCGGGATGGGCACGACCGCGACGGCTCTGGTTCTGGTCGGCGAACTGGTTGTGTTCGCACATGTCGGCGACAGCCGTCTGTACCGTTGTCTCGATGGCCGATGTTCGCAACTGAGCGAGGACCAAACGGTGGCCGCGGAGATGGTCCGGAGCGGCTTGCTCAGCGTCGCGCAGGCCCGTCATCATCCGGCACGCAACGTCCTCCTGTCGTCGCTCGGCACGGCGCACAGACTGCGGGTGGTGGCGCAGCACTGCGCACCGCCGGTCATCGGCGAGCGTTTCGTACTCTGTTCCGACGGCCTGTGGGAAAGCGTCGATGGCGAAGAGATGGCCGCCATCGTCGGACGGCAAGCGCCGGCCATGGCCTGTCGGCGGCTGGTCGAGCTGGCGCTCGAACGCGACGGCAGCGACAACATCTCGCTCGCCATCGTCAGTATCGAGCCTGCCGCCGTAGATCACGATCCAGCGTCGGAACCACCCGCAGTCAGCGACGCCGCCGGTTGAAACCGGGCATTCGGTGTCGACCCGAGCGGCCGCTCCTGCGCTGTGGCGGCCTCAGATGACTTTCTGCTCGCGCAGGCAGGCGATCTCGTCGGCAGTGAAGCCACCCTCGCGGAGGATCTCCTCGCTGTGCTGGCCAGCGGCGGGTGGCGGCAGGCGGGCTGCGAAAGCCATTTCGCTGACCTTGAATGGTGGCGCAAACTGCCGGACGCCGGCCACCTCGACGAGCATGGCACGGGCCAGCAGGTGCTCGTTCTGCATGCTTTCCTCGAAGCGCAATACTGGCGTCACGCAGCAATCGACTTTCTCGAAGAGGGCGCTCCATTCGGCAAAGCTGCGCCCGGCGAACACCGCCTCCAGTTCGCGCCGGATGCGCTGGCCTTCGGCGCCGGTGGCGAAGGCCAAGGGCGCGAGATCCGGGCGGTCGATCGCTGCGCACAGCATCTGCCAGAACTTCGGCTCCATCGCGCTGACCGCCAAGTGACGACCGTCACTGGTGGCATAGACGCCGTAGCTCGGCATGCCGCCGGAGAGCAGGTCCTCGCCGCGGGGCAGTGCCTGGCCGAGGCCGAGCACGGCAAGTAGCGGAAAGAGGGTATGTGCGAAGACGGCGTCGGTCATCGCCACGTCCACATAGCGTCCGCGGCCGCTGCTGCGCGCGTCGATCACCGCGGCGAGGACGCCGACCAGCGCGCTCAGCGAGCCACCGAGGAGATCGCCGATCTGGAAATTGGGAATGGCCGGTGCACTGCCCGGCGTGCCGATCTGGTCGAGCAGGCCGCAGTAGCCCAGGTAGTTGAGGTCGTGGCCGGCACGGTCGCGATAGGGGCCGTTCTGCCCGTAGCCAGTGATCGCGCAGTAGGCGATGCGCGGATTGATCGCCGTCATGGCCGCGTAACCGATACCCAGTTTGTCCACCACGCCCGGGCGAAAGCCCTCCAGGATGACGTCGGCCGTTGCCGCCAGGCGCCTGAATGCAGCGACCCCGGCCGCCTGTTTCAGATCGAGGGTGAGGCTGCGCTTGTTGCGGTTAACCAGTTCGAAATAGCTGACCGTGCCATGCACCGCACCGGCGCTGCGCGCATAGTCGCCGGCGCCGGTGTCTTCGATCTTGATCACGTCGGCACCGAGGTCGGCAAGGTGCATGCTGGCGAGTGGTCCCGGCAACAGGCGTGTCAGGTCGAGCACGCGCAGGCCGGTGAGGGGAAGGGGTCGCATGGCGGTGGGCTTTCGGGTCGTGGGTGTGGGCGGGCGAATGGCGGGCTGCCGGACGAGGAAGGTGCCGGACCACGCAACCGGCGGCAAGCGCAGCGCTCGTCATTGTAGCTGCGCACGCTTCCTTCTGTCGTGCGCCGGGCGAATTGTTGCCGGTGCTGACGTACAATTCCCCGGATGAACGGCAAGACGGTAAGCGGCGTCATTCTGGCTGGTGGGCTTGGCCGCCGCATGGGTGGTGTCGACAAGGGGCTGCAGATGCTGCAGGGCAGGCCGCTGGTCGCCTGGGTCATCGAACGTCTGGCACCCCAGGTTGGCGAGCTGCTGATCAACGCTAACCGGAACGGCGCGCGCTATGCTGCCTTCGGTCATGCGCTGGTGCCTGACCGGATCCCCGACTTCGCCGGGCCGCTGGCCGGGCTGCACGCCGCCTTGTCGGTTGCCAGGCATCCGCTGGTCGCCAGCGTGCCTTGTGACTCGCCCTTTCTGCCAACTGATCTGGTGGCGCGCCTCCTGTCTGCCCTCGCCGCCAGCGGAGCCCAGCTCGCCGTGGCGCACTGCGGCGCTCGGGTGCAGCCGGTCTTCTGCCTGTGTCACCGCGCGGTCTTGCCGAGTCTCGGCGAATACCTGGCCGGCGGCGGGCGGCGGATCGACCGCTGGCAGGCGTCCATGCCTGTCGTGGAGGTGCGGTTCGACGACCAGCCCGAGGCTTTCGCCAATATCAACACCGGGCAGGAGCTGCGGCACTTTGCACCTCTCTCATCAGACTTCCCGCCTTGAGCTGGCGGCGACTTCCGACGTGCTGGCAGCGAGCGGGTGCGGTGGCGCGCCAGTCGGAATCCGCCAGTTTTCGCTCGAGTTGCTTCCTTTTCCGGGATAATCGCGGCTTTCGTGTTTAACAAGGACACGCGCCACCCAGTGTGAGGAGGCGCGTGGTCCATCGTCTTCCGTCAATCGGGGTCAATCACCTATGAATAAACGTATCTCATTGCTGCTTGCCGGGTTGGCCGCCGGCGTCGTGCTGCTCGGCTGCGGCAGGCAGGAGGCCGGGCAAACCCCGGCGTCAGGCAAAGCGGCCGCGCCGAGCAGGATCGTCGTTGGCCTCGACGACAATTTCCCGCCGATGGGTTTCCGTGATCAGCAGAACAAACTCGTCGGTTTCGACATCGACCTGGCGCGCGAAGCGGCCCGGCGCCTGGGCGCCCAAGTCGAGTTCAAGCCGATCGACTGGAATGCCAAGGAGGCCGAACTCAACGGCAAGCGCGTCGACGCGCTCTGGAACGGCCTGACGATCACCGAGAAACGCAAGGAGAACATCGCCTTCACCACACCCTACCTAGAGAACCGGCAGATCGTCGTGGTAATCGCCAGGTCGACGGTCAGGAGCAAGGCGGACCTGGCCGGCAAGGTGGTCGGTCTGCAGGAGGGCAGTAGTGCGATCGATGCGGTCGAGAAGGACGATGTCGCCAAGTCGATCAAGGAACTCAAGAAGTACGGCGACAATGTCACTGCCTTGATGGATCTGTCGACCGGCCGTCTCGACGCGCTGGTGGTTGACGAGGTGGTCGGCCGCTACTACCTGGCCAAGAAACCGGGGGAATATCTCGTCCTCGAAGACAATTTTGGCAGCGAGGAGTACGGTGTCGGAGTCCGCAAGGACGATGCCGAGCTGCTCGCCAGACTGCAGAAGACGATGGACGAGATGAAGAAGGACGGGTCCGCCGCCCGCATTTCGAACGAGTGGTTTGGCAAGGATATCGTCAAGTAGGCGGTTCGGCGTGCCCCCCGGGCGAGCCGGCGGCCGACGGCAGGTGAAGCGCTGCCACCGGCTGCTCGGCCGGGTTTCGGCGTTGCAGTCCACCATGCGGCGCCCCGGGTGGTGATTGGCGGCATGAACTACCTGATCGAAATCCTCGGGCCGCTGCTCGCCGGGACGGCGGTGACGCTGCAGGTCTTCCTGCTCACGCTGCTCCTGGCCGCGCCGCTCGGTCTCGCCCTGGCGCTGCTGCGCGTGTCGCACTTTCGTGTCGCGAGCGGCATCGTCAATGGCTACATCTGGCTGATGCGCGGCACACCGCTGATGCTGCAGATGCTGTTCATCTATTTCGCCTTGCCCTTCGTGCCGCTGATCGGCGTGCGCCTGCCCGACTTCCCGGCGGCGATCGTCGCCTTCGTGCTCAATTACGCGGCCTATTTCGCCGAGATTTTCCGCGCCGGCATCCAGTCGATCGAGCGTGGGCAGTACGAGGCAGCCAGGGTGCTTGGCCTGGGTTACGGCCAGACCATGCGGCGAATCGTGCTGCCGCAGGTGATCAAGCGGATCCTGCCGCCGATGAGCAACGAGACGATCACCCTGGTCAAGGACACCTCGCTGATCTACGTACTGGCCATGAACGACCTGCTGCGCGCGGCGCGCGGCATCGTCCAGCGCGACTTCACCACCATGCCTTTCGTCGTTGCGGCTGCTTTCTACCTGATCATGACGCTGGTGTTGACCTGGGGCTTCAACTACCTGGAAAGGCGACATGCGGTTTATGACGAGTGATGCGGCGGGCGAGGTGCCGGTGATTCTGGCGCGCGACATCTGCAAGCGCTTTGCCGCTCTGCAGGTTCTCAAGAGCGTTTCGCTGAGTATCGACAAGGGTGACGTGGTTGCCGTCATCGGTCCCTCGGGGTCGGGCAAGAGCACCCTTCTGCGCTGCCTCAATCACCTGGAAACGGTCGATTCTGGCGAGGTGGTGATCGAGGGTGAAACGCTGGTCAGCACCGATGTTGCCGGCGTCTGCCATTATGCAGCGGAGGCCGAATTGCGTCGCATCTGTCGCAAGATGGGCATGGTCTTCCAGCAGTTCAACCTGTTTCCCCATCTCAGCGTACTGCAGAACATCATCGAAGCACCGATCACGGTCAAGGGGCTGTCGCGTGCCGAGGCCGTTCCGCAGGCCGAGGAGCTGCTGCGCAAGGTCGGCCTGCTCGACAAACGCGACAGTTACCCGGCACGGCTTTCCGGTGGTCAGAAGCAGCGTGTGGCGATCGCCCGCGCGCTGGCCATGCAGCCGGACATCATGCTCTTCGACGAGCCGACTTCGGCGCTCGATCCGGAACTGACCGGCGAGGTCCTGCGCAGCATGCGCCAGCTCGCCGACGAGCGTATGACCATGCTCGTGGTGACGCACGAGATGGCCTTCGCGCGCGAGGTGTCGACCCGGGTCGTGTTCATGGACGATGGCGAGATCGTCGAAACAGGTTCGCCGGACGAGGTCTTTGTGTGCCCGCAGCACCCGCGTACGCGCGCCTTCCTCGAACACATGCTGTAGCCTGTGGCGGCACAGCACCGGGGTGGGCCACGCGCCGCCGGCAGGGAGGCGCGCGGCGTCAGGCAAATCGCTGTATCCTGAATACTTTCCGATCATCGAGGAGAAGCGCCATGACGCTGTGCCCGATCGCCATTGTCGCCGGCTGCAAGAAATGCCCGGCGTTCTCCATCTGTCCCCTGAAGACCGTGCTCGGCGATGCGCCGAAGTCTGGCGAAGCGACTCCTCCTCAGGAAACGCCGCAAAACAAGTAGCCAAGTAGCGCCCGCCTAACGCCGGGGGTGGCGTGTGGTGCGTGGTATTGCAACACTTGCGCCAGTTGCTCGTTCCTGATTGGCTTGGCGAGGTAGTCGTCCATGCTCGGCGGCGAGGCAGTTGTCCCGGTCGTCCGGCGTGGCGTTGGTGGTCATCGCGACGATCGGGGTGCACGGCCGGTCGCGCGTCCTTTCGTGCAAATCGTGCGCGTCGCATCGAAACCATCCATGATCGGCATCATCAGGTCCATCTGCACGATGTCGAAGCGGCAGTCACGTATCCGGTCAACGACCAGTCCAGGCCGTTCCCGGTGAGCGTCACCCGATGGCCCGGGACTCCAGGACTGATCGCTACCAGTTGGTTGACCTCGTTGTCCTTGACCACCAGGATGTCGAGCACCTGGTTGTCCGCCTCCGACGCCTATCGGTGCGCGGACGGTGGGTGGCTGCTGACCGCTCCGCATTGTCCTTGTGGCGAAGCGAATCGAGCAGGAACAGTGAGGGGGAGCAACTGTCGATGACGTCGGGCAGCTTGTGCAGCAGGTCGCAGGGGTCGATGTTCGGCAGGACGGCGTCGAGAAAGACCAGGTCGACCGCGGCAACCTGGGCCCGATCCTCGTGGGGGAGCGACTGCAGCGAGATCTGGTCGAGTGAGTCCCCGATCGTCCGGTGACTTCGTGCCACGCCGGGTCGAGATAGATCCGGCAGCCTTCGGCAATCGATCCGGAAGGCGATCTCCTTGAGGCTCTCGACGAGCGTGCGATAGCCGCTGCTCGCTTTCCGCCAGTTCGGCCTCGATTCGCTTGTAATCGCTGCTGTCGGTGCGAATGGCGATGTATTTTCTCGGCTGCCCGGCAGTATTGCAGAACGGGACGATCGTCGCCCGGAATTAGAAGGGTTGGCCCGACTTGTTGCGGTCCCAAAGTTCCCCATGCCATGTCCGGCCAGCGGCGATCGTCGTCCATCCGTCATCGTGGACCACTGGCGGGTGCGCATCGGATTTCATGATCCGGTGGGTTGTTGCCAGGCAGTTCGTGACGCGCATAACCGCCGATCTTGCACCGGCAATGTTGCCACAGAGATCGGTCGTTCTGTAGTTCCCGCTGACTCTCCTCGCGGCGGCGTACCAGACCGGCCAGCAGGGCCGAGAGCGATTCGAGGTCGTCATCAACCGGCTGCCGTAATGGGCCACCGTTGGTATCGAGCAGCCTGGCAACGGTGGAGCGCAGTGAGCCGATGGCGACGACCGTGTCGTTGCTGGCGTCGCTGTCGTCCATTACCCATGTCTCGCCGGCGCCCGATCAGCCAACGCGTCGCGTGCCGGGAAAGATCGCCCTTCAGCGGTTCTGCCAGTACGCGCAGCAGCAAACGGCCGGTACCGAAGACCAGCAGCAGATCGGTTGTCGACTGCCGAATGGGGTCAACTCGTCAACCGCATTCTCTGTCCTGTGCAGCAGGCTTGAGCAAGCTGCATGTCGGCTTCTCCATGTGAGCACGCCGTGTTCGGGATGGGCGGCGCAGGATAGCGTGGCGTGATCCGGCAGACAAGACAGCGGCATGACCAGCGCGCGTCGGGGAAGGAGCGAGCGTAGCGGTGGGAAGAGCAAGTGGCGCCTGCTAGTCGACCGTGCGCTCGGTATCGGCATTCATCGTTGCGGGTTCCGGGCCGGGGCCGTGCGGTCGACTGATCCTGATTTCGTGAATCCTGCGCCGCGATGCCCGCTCTATTCTGACCTCCAGTCCGTCGATGACGCAGCTCTCGCCGGGTGCCGGGATCCGTTCCAGATGGCTGATGATCCACAGGTTTGCCGAGTCGTATGGTTTGCCGGCAAGATCCTGGCTGAAATGAGCTTCGAGGATGCGCAGCTCGGTGCTCCCGTCCACCACCAGTTCGCTGCCGTCCGGTTTCATCAGCAGCATCTGGTCGTCCTCGGGGGCTTCCTCGTGGTCATAGATCTCGCCGACCAGTTCTTCGAGAATGTCTTCGAGGGTGAAGATGCCGAGCAGGCCGCCAAACTCGTTCACCACTACGATGAGGTGGTCCTTGTTGCCGCGCAGCACTTCCAGCAGACCGTCGACCGGTTGGTTGGGCGGAACGAACAACGGTTCGCTGCCGGCCTCGTTGAGCGTCTTGTCCAGATGGCCCAGTGCCACCTCGCCGAGAATGCTCTGCAGCGTGACAACGCCGGTGATTTCCTCGGGGTTGCTCGAATAGACCGGGATGCGCTGATGCGATTCGGCAAT
>NZ_JAEUOL010000164.1 GCF_016789985.1 Accumulibacter sp. | reverse complement strand
GCTCCACGAGAGACTGGTCGCACATCGCAGAGGTGGCACTCAACCCGGAGCGCGACGCCGCCGTCATCCTCGCTGCCAACACCGCACATACTCAGCAGCAGGCTGCTTGACTCAGGCGACAACTACCTTGACGCGCGCCGCACCGTGAGGCGTGGTCTGGAGGAAGCCCAATCCAAAGCGGCGGGACGATGAACAAAAACCGGAGATGAGGCGTGATGCTTCCGGGGCGAGCGGGCACGTGGCCGCGCAGCCCGCCATTTGCGGTTGCGGTGCCTTTTGTCAATCCGGCGACTATGCAGCGAAGGTCTCGGCCTGCTCAAGGATGGTCCATTCAAGGTCAAGTTGTTCCTCGGCCCCAATCAATCAAAGATTCCGGTCGCTCTGCCCTCTGACCGACGAAAAACCGGGGGAAGCCCGGTTGCCGGGCAGGTCGGCGATCGCACGCCTCTGCTGCTTGCCGGAGGGCATGGTGTCGGTCGGCAGCAGTTGCAGGTCTTCGCTGTTCACGCCGCCTCACTGCTCGGCGGCAGGCACGGCTGGTGCCGTGGGCGAAGCGATGGCGGCGAGGATGGCCTGCAGCAGTTGCCAGCACTGCCCCACCGAGGCGATGTCGACGCGTTCGCCGGGCGCGTGCGCGCCACGAATCGTCGGTCCGAAGGAGACCATGTCCAGCTCCGGGTAGCGGGCGGCGATCAGGCCACATTCGAGACCGGCGTGGATCACCTGCACCTTCGCTTCTGCACCGAACTCGTGCCGGTACACTTCCCGGCAGCGCGCAAGCAGCGGCGAAGCGGCATTCGGCGCCCAGCCCGGATAATGACCTGACTTGTCGACGGTGGTGTCCGACAGGGCAAAGAGGCTGACGATCTCGTCAGCCAGGGCGTCACTGCGGCTCTCGAGCAGTGAGCGGATCATGAAGTTGCAGTTCCCTTGCTCCGGCCCGACGGCGACCATGCCGAGGTTGCTGGAGGTTTCGACCACCCCGCGGAGCCGCTGGCTCCAGTGGTGGACGCCGTGCGGGGCGGCGTGCAGCGAAGCGAGCCAGACCGTCTGGTCGCGCGCCGACATGACCTGTCCGGCGCTGGCGGCGGTGCAGGTAATGCTTACCCCCTCATCGACACCCAGCAGCTCCTGGCGCAGCAGAGACTGCCAGGTTTGCAGGCTGGCGCTCAGGGCCTTCCCCTGTCCGTTCGGCAGGGCGAGCCTGGCGACCGCCTCGCGTGGCAGGGAGTTGCGCGCCGAGCCACCGGTCAACGTGCAGAGGCGCAAGGGCAAGCGGTTTTCCAGGTCACGCAGCACGCGCACCAGCAGTTTGATCGCGTTGCCTCGCTCGGCGTGGATGTCTACGCCCGAATGCCCGCCGCGCAGGCCGTGCAGGTCGATCCGCCAGACCTCGCAGCCGGCCGGCACGGTCTGCGCGTGACCCGGGCGGGCGACATCGACATCGAGACCACCGGCGCTGCCAACGAAGAATTCGCCCCATTCCTCGGTGTCCAGGTTGAGCAACAGGCGACCTTGCAGCACGCCCGCCGCGAGGCCGTGCGCACCACCCATGCCGGCTTCTTCATCGACGGTCAGCAGCGCTTCGAGCGGTCCATGCGGCAGCGTGCTGTCGGCCAGCGCAGCGAGGATCAGCGCGACGCCGATGCCGTTGTCGGCGCCCAGCGTGGTGTGCTCGGCGAACAGCCAGCCCTCCCGCTGCAGCGGCCGGATCGGGTCACGCGAAAAGTCATGGGGGCTGTCCGGATTTTTCTGGCAGACCATGTCGAGATGCGCTTGCAACACGACGCCGGGTGCCTGCTCCCGGCCGGCGCTGGCCGGCTTGCGGATGAGCAGATTGCCGGCTGCGTCGACGGTGGCGGCCAGGCCTCCGGCCAGTGCCCAGGCGCGGAGGTGATCGCGCAGTGGCCCTTCGGCCTTGGGTTGACGGGGAATGCGACAGAGGGTGGCGAAATGGGTCCACACGGCGGCCGGCTGGAGGTCGGCGAAGACGGGGTCGATCATTGCCTGGCTTGTGCTGCTCATTCTTGACGGGTCCGGAAGGTGGGCGTTCCTGCGTGGCGGGCAGGATACGCAAAAGTGGCGGCCGCTTCCAGTCTCGCCGCGGATCGCAGCGATCGATGGGTGGCTCGTGGTTGCTCACCGTTTGTCGGTGGCTCCTTTTTGCGGCGGGTTGTGGCAACATCCACCGCCTGCAGCAGCGTCGGCAAGCACACCTGCCTGCCCCAAGTCGTGGAGTTCACCTTGTTTCCTCAGCTTTCGCTCAGCATTGCCGCCTCGGCCGCGGCTGTTCCGCGCCCGGTCTGGGATCGGCTGTGCCCGGCCGGCCACCCGTTTCTCAATGCCGATTATCTGCCGATTCTCGAGCGCCATGGCGCGGCAGGAGCGGACAGCGGCTGGCTGGCGCGCCACTTGGTGGCGAGCGACGAGAACGGTGTCGTCATCGGCTTGTTGCCACTGTACCTGAAGAGCCATTCGCACGGCGACTTCATCTACGACTGGTCGTGGGCCGCCGCTTATCGCCAGTGCGGTCGGCCGTACTACCCGAAACTGATGAGCTGCCTGCCGCACACGCCGGTCGGCGGGCCCCGTCTGCTGGTCGCCGCGGGGCCACAGGCTCCGGCGATTCGCCAGGCGCTCGTGGCCGGTGCCCAGGAGCTGCTCGGGCGCTCGGCTGCGTCGTCATGGCATGTCGCTCTGCCCGGCGACGAGGAGATCGATCTGTTGCGCAAGGAGGGTCTGCTGATCAGCCACGATGTTCAGTTCCACTGGCTCGATCCGGGCTGCGGCGACTTCGACGGTTATCTTGCCACCTTCAGCGCCGCCAAGCGCCGCAAGGTCCGCGCCGAGCGGCGGCGGGTGGCGGCGAGCGGGCTGTCGATCGAGACCCGGCACGGGAACGAGATCGAGCCGGCCGAGTGGCCTGCCTTGCACGCCCTCTACGCCAGCACCTTTGACCGGTTCAACAACCATGCGGCTTTCTCGGCCGCCTGTTTCGCCGACCTGGCGGCAGCGCTGGGTCGCCGGATGGTCGCTTTCATCGCTCGCGCACAGGGGCAGGCGGTCGCGGTGGCGATCTGTTTTCGCAGCGACGAAGCGCTTTTCGGGCGCTACTGGGGTTGCGACGGCGACTACCCGAGCCTGCATTTCGAACTTTGCTTCTATCAGGGGATTGCCTATTCTCTGCGTGCCGGGCTGCGCCGCTTCGAGCCGGGGGCGGGCGGCGAGCACAAGCTGGCGCGCGGGTTTACGCCCACCGTCGTTCATTCGGCGCACTGGATCGCCGATCCCGCGATGCGCCGGATGCTGGCCCGCCATCTCGCACTGCAGGGCGAAGCGGTGGCCGACTATCGCGACGAGGCGGCCACTCATCTGCCGTTCCGCCGCGACCTGGCGCCGCCCTGGCCGGCTTGATGCCGGCCGTCTAGGGCCGCGCCGGGAAGGTGCAGGCGGCCTCCCTGGCTTCGCCGTTCAGCCGGCAGTGGCTGATCTCCTGCCCGTCGGCATCCATCAGGCGGCCGGTCCACGCCTCGCCGTGCCTTTCGAGCAGCAGGAAGCCGTAGCGGTTGAGGACGATGCCGCTGCTCGCGGCGACGCCCTCGTGGAGCCGTCCGCCGGGTTGTGCGCTCTCCTTGCTGCCCGGGGCACCGCCTTCGTAGAAGGGCGAGAGCGGGTCGAAGGCCTCGAGCTGGGTGCCGCCGGTGCCGACGATCAGTTGCGCCGGTCTTCCCGCCGGGTGGTTGACCGGATCGGCGGCAGGCGCGAAATTGATCGTCTCGAAGGCATGCTCGTGGCCGGCGAAGACGAACTGCAAGCCGGCCGGCAGCCTGCCGTGCAGCGCACTCTGCAGCGCGTTCGGCGGCGCCGAGGCCGGCAGCAGGTCATACCACAACGGTTTGTGGATGAGCAGCCAGGCCGGCTGCCTGGCGGGCAGCGAGTGCAGCCTGGCCAGCGTACGCTCGAAGATGGCGACATCGCCCGCTGTGGCGCTGGCCGGCAGATAATCGGGAAATGCAGCATTATCGGCCACCACCAGCGTCAGCCGCTGGCCGAGGTCGATGCGATACGCGTTGGCGGTCAGATTGTTGGCCAGCACCGACTGGCTCGGGCTTTTGTAGGTCTGGTTGGGGCAGGGCTGGTAGGGCAGCGGCGACAGGAAGCGCATCCAGCCTTCGCCGCCGCGGTCGCAGTTCTCGTGATTGCCGCGCACGACGATCCACGGCGCGGCAGTCAGCAGCACCGCTGCCGGGGTGAAGAAGTCGGCGTCCCAGCCGTCCCAGCCGTAGCCGATCACCACCTTCCTGTCGTTCAAGGAGGCGCAAAGGGCGGGGTTGTCGCAGTACTCGCGGTAGTGGTAGTCGCCGAGGTGGATCACCAGGTCGGGCTGCGCGTGCGCTGCGGCGGTGGCGATCCGTTGCCACGGCCAGTCGGCCGGGCTGGCGCAATCCTGGATCGGATCGGCCGGACCGCTGGCCGGCACCTTGATCCGGCAGCCGGTGTCGCCGACCACGACGATGCGTTGCGGGTCGGCACCCGGCATTGGGACGGGCTGTCCGTCGATGCTCGCCTGACGGGTTGACGCGGGCAGGCCCAGTTCGCAGGAAGTCACCGCAAACCCGGGCTGGAAGGCCCGATTGTCGTGCGCCGGGTCGGCCGGCCGGCCGGCCGGCGTCGCCCTGGCACGCGGCACGAGCGGTCGGGTGCTGCCGTCGACCCGGGCGATCGGACAGTCGGCGGTGGCTCCGACAATGGCGCGCAGACTGATGCTGCCATCCGGTCCGAGTTGCGTCCAGCGACCGAGCGTGGCGGATTCGCCGCCTGGCCGGGTGGCGCAACCGGCGAGCAGGCCGAGTGTCGCCAGCAGCAGCACAACCGGGTGGTGCGAGGTGTTCGCAGAGGGGGGGCGGGGCAGGGCTGGCATGGTCGGTTCGCGTCTGCTGGTCTCGGGTTGCAAGGTGAATCGGTTGCTTCGGGTGGTGGTGTCAGTCAAGGCAGGCGTCGATGGCGCGCAGTGCGGCGAGGCCTCCGGCGGCGATCGAAACGCCCTTGCCGGGCGGGAGCTGCGGCTCGCCCGGGTTGATGCGGATCAGCCTGCCCCGGCTGCGCTCGCCCAGCAGGCGCACCGTTGGGATGTTCGTGCCGGCGCCGACTTCGATCACCAGCAGCCGCTCGACCTGCTGCAGCCAGTGATGCAGGCGTTCTTCCTGCGCTGCGGTGCGTCCGGCCAGCCAGCCCTGGTCGCCGAACATCAGGATGTTCGGCCGGGCGATTGCCCGGCAGTGCGGGCAGCGCGGAAGGTCCGAGGTGAGCAGGCAGTGCTCCTCGTCAATCAGCGGCTGCAGGTCGTCGGCCGGCCAGATGCCGTCGTGACAGGTGTCCAGGCATTGCAGGTGATGGATCGATCCGTGGCACTCGACGAGGCGGTCGTCGGCGAATCCAGCCCGCTGGAACTGTCCGTCGACATTGCTGGTGAACACGAAAACGCCGTTCGGCAGGTTTTCGCCGATGCGGCGCAGGATGGCGAAACCGGCATGCGGGATGGTTTGCCGGTAGAGCTGCAGGCGATGTCCGTAAAAGCCCCAGGCGAGGCGCGGTTGCGCCACGAACGCGGCCGGATTGGCGATCCGTTCGAACCCGATGCGCGCCCGGCCGAGTGCCGGGTAAACACCCCAGAAGCCTGGTCGGCCACGAAAATCCGGCAGGCCCGAGTCGACGCCGATGCCGGCGCCGGCGGTGACCAGCAGCCCGTCGGCCTGGCGGATCAGATCCGCACATGCCCTGTAATCGGCCGTCACCTACAGCCCCCGCGCCCAGGCCGGGCGTAGCGGTGCCGCTTGCGGGTGGGCGATCGCCTGTCGTACCTGCTGCAACAGGCGCAGCTTGTCGGCACCGAGCATTCCCTTGAGCACCAGCCAGTTCGAGGCGTGATCGCTGCGAAACACCGTGCGTGCAAGTTCCAGACGTTCGAGGAAACGTTCCATTTCGACGAACAGTTCGCGTTGGTCGAGTGGCCGCCAGCCCGGGAAAGCGTTGCGGAAGCGCTGCTCGCCGAGCGGCAGGCTGAGCACCAGGGTCGCCAGATATTCGGGTTGCGTGGCATTGGCCAGACGCGCCGAGTGATCGGCGTGGCGGAGTGACAATTCGGGCCCGGCGAGGCCGTTGAGAATCATCACCGAGCGTCTGATGCCGGCCTGGCCGAGCTTGTCGAGCGCCTCAAGCGTGGACGCAAAGGTCTCGCCCTTGTTGACCCGCTCCAGCACTTCGTCATCACCCGATTCGGCGCCGACATAGGCGATCGACAGGCCGGTAGCGGCCAGTTCGCGCAGTTCGTCGACCGACTTGCGCCGCAGGTTGCGTGGCAGGCAGTAGCTGGCGACGCGGCGCACCGCCGGCAGGTGGGTCCTGATCGCGTCGAGGACGGCGAGCAGGCGACGGGTGGGCAATGCCAGTGCATCGCCGTCGGCCAGGAAGACGCGCCGGATCTCGTTGCCGAAGCGTTCGCCAGCATGCCGGATGTTCTCCATGACCTCCGCCTCGTCGCGTGCGCGAAAGCGCTTTTGCGGCGCGGTATACATCTCGCAGAAGGTGCAGTGATTCCACGAGCAGCCATCGGTGAGCGGCAGGATGAGCGATTCGGCTTCGCTCGGCGGGCGGTAGACGGGTTCGACGTAGCGGATGGGGAGGGTGTCGTGCAGCATGTCCGGCGACAAGGTGTTCGAGCGGAAATCAGGTGCATATTAGCGCGCTTTCCAGTTGCCGATGCCGGTTCGGTCGCAACGGGAAACGGGCAGGTCGCCAGCCGCCACTGGCGTGTCTTCAGGCTGGTGTCTCGGGCGGCGTGTGCGGCGCTGCTTCCGGTCCGTTGCGTACCAGGGCGTAGTCGGTGCTGCGCACGCCGTGCAGCAGCATGCCGGTTTCCTCGGAGGAAATGCCCAGCGCTTCGAGACTTTCGGCTGCCAGTCGCAGGCTTGCCTCGAGCGTCTCGGGAAAGGCCTGGCTGACCCCGGCCCGCAGCAGTGCGTCGCAGGTGCTGAGGTCGCGGGCGCGCGCGACGATGGTCACTTCCGGCGCCTGTGCGCGAATCAGTGTTGCTGCGCGGACGGCGGCGTGGCGGTCGTCGATGGTCAGCACCACCAGTTCGACACGCTGCAACGAGCCGCTGCCGAACAGCTCCGGGTTGCCGATGTCGCCGTAGAATACCGGATGGCCCTCGCTGCGCCACTTGGCGACCAGCTCCGCATCGCTATCGAAGGCGACGTAGGGAATGCCGGTGCTGGCCAGGATCGTTCCCACCGTATGGCCGACGCGGCCGTAGCCGGCGACCAGCACGCGCGGGGCATTGTCCTCGCCTTCCGGGGGGTACTGGAAGCGCTGGTGCACGCCGGCCGGCTCGCTGGCCAGGCGTTGGGCCAGGCGGTTGCCCAGCTTGACCAGTACCGGGGTGAGCAGCATGCTCAGCGAGATCACCGCCACGGCCATGACGAACACCAGATCGTCGATGACGCCCAGCGCCTTGGCCGCGCCGAATACCACGAAACCGAACTCGCCGCCCTGCGAGAGCATGAAGGCGACGCGCGCCGCCGTGCTGCGGCCGGTACCGAACAGCAGGCAGAGCGTGTAGAGCACCGCCACCTTGATGCCGATGATGACCAGTACGTGCAGGGCGAACTGGAACGGGTGCTGCGCCAGCGCCGCGACGTCCACCGACATGCCGACGGCGACGAAGAAGAGACTCATCAGCAAGCCCTTGTGTGGTTCCAGCGTGGCCTCGATCTGCATGCTGTAGCGTGAGGTCGAGAGCATCATGCCCATCAGGAAGGCGCCCAGGGCCATCGACATGCCGGCCAGATCCATCGCCCAGGCAGCGGCGAGAACGGCCGCCATTGCGGTGAGGAAAAATGCCTCGCGATTGTTCTGGCGGGCCAGTCGATCGAGCAGCCGCGGTACCAGGTAGCGGCCGATGACGATCACCAGACCGACCATGGCGACTGCCACCGCGATCTGCCTGAGCAGCGGCATTTCCTTGGGCAGTGGTCCACTGTCGGCGAGCACCGGCACCAGGGCGAGCAGTGGTACTACCGCCAGGTCCTGCATGAGCAGTATGGCGAAAGCGGTCTGCCCGTGACGGCTGGCGATTTCACCCTGATCCCTGAGCATCTGGATGACGAAGGCGGTGGACGACAAAGCGAAGCTGGCGCCAATCAGGATTGCTGCCGGCCAGCCGGGCAGAAACAGCTTCATGTAGAGGGCGATGACCGCCGCCGAGACGAGGATCTGCAGCGATCCCAGCCCGAACAGCGTGCGTCGCAGGTCCCACAGACGGCGCGGCTTCATTTCCAGGCCGATCAGGAAGAGCAGCAGAACGACGCCGAGTTCGGTGAAGTGGCGCACGTCGTCCACCTCGGTGGTGATGAAGGGTCCCGGGGTATGCGGCCCGACGATGATGCCGGTCACCAGCAGCCCGAGGATCGACCCCAGGCCGAAATGCCGGAACACGGCGACGGCCATCGAGGCGACGATGAGCAGCAGTACCGCGGAATAAACGAATGATCTGGGGTCCATGATCAGCCTTTCGAGGGGTGGTCGCGCGCCCGCGGGATCGCCTGATGGCGGAGCAACGGATATTAGCGCGCTTTAGCGCTCTGGTGGCGGCGACTCTGCTGGTGCTAAGATCGCGGGCCGACGGGGCTGCACGCGCTTGCGTGGCGGCAGGGGAAGAAGGCGTGTGGAGGAGGGCGTGTCATGCAGCGTGCAAGAATGCTCGCGGCCATCTGGCTGATCTTTGCGGTTAACCCGGCGTCACTGGCGCAGACCCATCTGAAACTGCCGAGCGGCGACGATGATTATCGCGAATTGCTCGAGGAGCAGCGCAGCGGGCCCTGCGAAACCTGCGGTGTGGTGACGGCGATTCGCACCCGGACGCACGAGGGAGCGCGGCGGCGCAATCCGGCGCCGGCGCTGGCTCCCAGTCTGGTGAGCACGCCGATCATCGGCACCGGTAACGTGGTCGAGGAGGCACGCAACGTCAATGCGCCGGTGACGACCTATGTGGTGACCGTGCGCCATGAGGACGGCAGCTTCGCTTTCATCGAACAGTACGACGAGCCGGCGGTGCGCAAGGGCGACCGGGTGCGTGTCTTCGAGGGGCGTGTCGAGTTGCGCAACGATTAGGCGCGTGGGGCCTAGTCGAAGAAGGTCCTTGCCGTCTCGAAACGTTGCGCGTAGTAGCGCGTGTCGAGCTGGTCGATGCGCACGCGGCCGCTGCCCGACGGTGCATGGACGAAGCGATCGTCGCCGATGTAGATGCCGACGTGCGAGAACGAGGCGTTGCGCGTGTTGAAGAAGACGAGGTCGCCGGGGCGCAGGCCGCTGCGTTCGACCGGACGTCCGCGGCGGGCGATGTCTGCCGCGCTGCCGCTTACCTTGATGCCGGCCGCACGGCCGTAGATGTAGGACACCATGCCGCTGCAGTCGAGACCGGCTTCAGGATTCTTGCCGCCGAAGCGGTAGCCGGTATCGATCAGGCTGAGCGCAAAGAGCACCACGTCGTGCGCTTTCTCGTTGCCCGGCGGACGGTCGGGCAACGCCTGTGCCGGGCGTCCGGGCGTCGGTGGCTGGCTGGCACAGGCGGCCAGAAGCAGGGCGATGGTGCAGGCGATCAGCAGATGGACACGCATGGTGCACAGTATAAACTGCAGTTTTCGAGGTTTCGGGGAGATACGCCATGCAACTGGCTGATCCGCGCCTGTTGCGCTCGCTGTGCTACCTGGATGGTCGCTGGCAGGCCGCCGATGATGCCCGCCCTTTCGCGGTGCGTGACCCGGCGACCGGTACCACCCTCGCCGCAGTGCCGTTGATGGCGGCCGGCGAGACGGCGGGCATGCGCGTCGCGCGTGAGGAGACTTTCGGACCAGTGGCGCCGGTGTTCAGGTTCGGCGACGAGGCGCAGGCGGTCGGCATGGCCAACGACACCGAATTCGGGCTTGCCGCCTACTTCTACTCGCGCGATGTGGCGCCCTTCGGTGGCGTCAAGCAGTCGGGAATTGGCCGCGAAGGATCGAAACACAGGATCGACGAGTCTCTCGAGTTCAAGTACCTGTGTTTCAGCAACGTCTGAAGCGGCGGGCCGGGGAAGGCAGATGAAGCTGATCATCGTGCTGTTCTTCGTCGGACTGGTCGTCGCGGCGATTCTCTGGTGGCGTGCCCTGTTCAGGCAGCGCGAAGGCTTCATCGACCGCTATCCCTACGCCAGCTTGCTCGACCGGCGTCTGGCGGCGCGCCGGCCGGAGTTGAACGACGCGCAGAGGGCGCTGGTTTTCGAGGGGCTGCGCGATTACTTCCAGCTCTGCCGTGTGGCCCGGAATCGCCTGGTGGCGATGCCCTCGCAGGTGGTAGACGACGCCTGGCACGAATTCATCCTGTTCACCCGCCAGTATCAGAAGTTCTGTCGGCAGGGGCTGGGACGCTTCCTGCATCACACGCCGGCCGAAGCGATGCGTGCACCGACCGATGCACCGGAGAGCATCAGGCGTGCCTGGCGGCTGGCCTGCCAGCGCGACGGGATCGACCCGCGCCTGCCGAAGTCGATGCCCCTGCTGTTCAGCCTCGACGCCATGCTCGGCATCAGCGGCGGCTTCGTCTATCGGCTCGACTGTCTGGCGGCGGCGCAGAATGCTGCAACCAGCAGCTTCTGTGCTGGCCACATTGGCTGCGGCGGCGGTTGTGGCGGCGGAGATGGCGACTCGTCGTCGAGCGACGGCTGTGGTGGAGGAGGGTGCGGCGGCGATTGAACCCGCTGCTGCGCGCGTCCGGTGGTGCCGGCCAGATATTTTTCAATTCAATCAAGGAGCAACCATGAAGTGGCCAGGCGAGCGGTGTAACTCTCTCCTCGATTGTCATCATGTCGAACTGCTGCGGGAACCCGCAGGACCCGATTTCGGGATGCCGACTGTAAGGAATCAGGCAGTCGTCTCGACCAAGCCAGCACACCGTGGCGGCGCATGATTCTGCGCCGCGTTGTCTTTTCGTCAACCGGGATCTGCCATGAAACGCTTCGGCCACCTTTTCGCTCTCCTGTTCAGCCTGCTGTTGTCGCATGCTGCCTTGGCCGGCGGGCCACCCTTGAAATTCGGCGTCGGCCTTTTCCAGCCGGACAAGGACAGGAACGATGCCACTTACCGGCCGCTTGCCGGTTACCTGGCGGCGCGGCTCGATCGCCCGGTCGAACTACGTACTGTCGATAGCTGGGAAGGACTGGCCAAGTCGCTGGCCAACGGCGAAACGGACATTGCCCTGCTCGGACCCTGGGGTTACGTGCTGGCCAATAACGAGGCGGGTGCGCAGGCGGTCGCCACCATCCTCTACGATGGCAGGCCGGAGTATTACGCGATCATGATCACGCATCCCGCTTCGGGCATCAGGACGGTCGCCGACCTCAAGGGGCGGACCTTCGCCTTCGGCGACAAGGGTTCCACCTCGGGCTACCTGATCCCGCTGCATTACTTCATGACCCAGGGAATCCATCCAGAGACCTATTTCACCAAGATCCTGTACACCCGGCATCAGGCGATCGAAACCCAGGTCACTCAGGGAGTACTCGATGCCGGCGCCGATTACAACCGCAACCGGAACGCGATGATCGAACAGGGTCTGATCCAGGCCGAGCAATCGCGCATCTTCTGGCAATCGGCTCCCCTGCCCAACGACGCGGTCGCCGTTAGCCGGGCGCTCTACGCCGACCAGGCTTTCGTCACCCGTCTGCAGGCCGCGCTGGTCGATGTGGCCGACGCACTGAAGGCCAATCCGGCCCTGCTGCCGCCCCATTACACCGGTTTTGTCAGCCGCGACAACAGCTTCTACAAACCGATCCGCGATGCCGGGCTGGCCATCGGCAAGCTGCAGGCCAGGTAATGTCTTGGCTGGCGTTCTCCGGCAGCCGGGCCGATCGCCTTGGTGGCCGCCTCGGCTTTCCTGCCCTGACTCTGGCCTATGCGCTGCTGGTGGTCGCCTGCCTCGCATCGCTGGCGGGCGAAGGCGAGCTGTCGCTCGGGCGCAATCCGCTGGCCAACCTGGCGAAAACGGCGGTGGAGTTCGCCCGTCCGAGCTTCATCGATGCCTGGTTCGGCAATCCGTGGCTGGAATACCGCAGCGACGACGGCAGTCTGCTGCGCGTCGAGAATCGGCAGGAGGTCGAGCGTGGCTATCTGGCCGGGCTGGCCGAGGCCACCTGGACGACCATCCGCATCGCCACGCTGGGCTCTCTGCTCGCCGCACTGCTGGCCTTGCCGCTCGCCGTTCTGAGTGCGCGCAACCTTGCCGTACCGCGGCCGCTGGCCTGGCTGGCCAGGGCCGTGCTCGACGTGGCGCGTGCGATTCATACGCTGGTCTTCGGACTGGTATTGGTCGGCATCGTCGGTCTTGGGCCGACTGCGGGCATCCTGGCGATCGCCCTGCATTCGCTGGGTAGTTACGGCAAGCTCTTCGCCGAGTCGATCGAGACTCTGGACATGGCCGCCATCGACGCCGTGCGCAGCGTCGGCGCCGGCCCGGTTCAGGTGTTCTTCAACGCCATCTGGCCCGCAGTCCTCCCCCAATTCGTTTCCAGTCACCTGTATGTCTGGGAATTCAACATCCGCGATTCAACCATCCTCGGCATCATCGGTGCCGGCGGACTCGGCCTGCTGATCTCCGAAGCCACCGCGCTCTTTCAATGGGGGAGGCTGTCGACCGTCCTGCTCGTCGTCTTCCTGCTCGTCGCCTCCTTCGATGCCATGAGCCGGCGGATCCGCAAGGCACTGCTTTGAACGGCGACCCCGTCGCGCGCGCGGTTGCCCTGAGCGGGCTGGTCTGCCGGGCAGCAGACCAGCGGACTTTGCTCGAGGTCGACGAGTTGCAGGTAGCCCAGGGCGAGCGGATTGCCATTATCGGGCACAACGGCTCTGGCAAGACGACCTTGCTGCGCCTGCTGAGTGGCTTCACGCGCCCGGCGGCGGGCTCCGTCGAGGTGCTCGGCCGGGCGCTGGCCGACCCCTTGCCTGCCGCCCGGTTGCGCAATCTGCGCTGCGAGGTCGGTCAGGTTGTGCAGGGGGTGCCTCTGGTTGCTCGGCTGACGGCACTGGAGAACGTGCTGATCGGATCGCTTGGCCGTGTCGCCGGCTGGCGCGGCTGGATGCGCTGTTTCCCGGCAGAGGAAGTGTCTCGTGCCGAAGCCGCCTTGCAGGCCGTCGGTCTCCAGGCGCACGCGCCGAGGCGAGCCGACAGGCTGTCGGGCGGCGAGAGGCAGAAAGTGGCGATCGCCCGTCTCCTGCTGCAGCGGCCACGCCTGATTCTGGCCGATGAGCCGACCGCCGCGCTTGATCCGTTGGCGGCGACCGAGATATGCCGGTTGCTGGCCGGGGCCGCGCGCGGGGCGACGTTGATCAGCGTCGTGCATAACCCCGTGCTGCTGCCGTTGCTGGCCGAGCGGGTGATCGGTCTGAAGCAGGGGCGGGTGGCGTTCGACCTGTCGCTGGCCGAGGTCGGCGAGCAGGAACTCGGTGCTCTGTATCGCGCCGGCAGCGCAGTTCCGCCCGCCGACTGGCGCGCTGCCAGTCAATCAAGCAGCACTCGGATCGATGGCGTGACGGGGTTCACCGGCAACTCTCTGGCCAGCCAGTCCTGGCGGTGATGAAACGCACACTGCCGGGTCGAGCGCGACCTTTTGCTCGTCGCGCGCCGCCGGTGTGCAGCGCGGCAGTTCCAGGGTGAAGCGGGTGCCGGCCCCCAGGGTGCTTTCGACCCCGATGCGGCCGCCGAGCACTCGTGTTGCCAGGGTGTGTACGATGCTCAGACCCAGGCCGCTGCCACCCTGTCCCAGACGGGTGGTGAAGAAGGGATCGAAAACCCGCTCGAGGTGTTGGGGGGCAATGCCGTCGTCGTCGACCGCGAGCTCGACCTGATCGGTGGCGATGCGTCTGCCAATAAGGTGGATGCTTCCTTCGGTGCGTTCCGCGAAGGCATGGATGACGGCATTGTTGACCAGGTTGGTGACAATCTGGCCGAGCGGGCCAGGGTGGCTGTCGAGCCAGATCTCTGCTTCGATGTCGGCCACAACCGCGAATGACCAGGTCTTCAAGGTGGGTTGCATGGTGAGCAGGATCTCGTCGATCAACTGGTCGAGCCGGAACGTACGGCGCTGGGTACTGGTCTGGTCGACGGCCAGCTGCTTGAAGCTGCGGATCAGTTCGCCCGCCCGCTGCAGATTGCGCAGCAGAATGTCGGTTGCCGTTCGGCTGTCCTTGAGGTGGCGCTCCAGGCTCGAGCGGCGCAGGTTGCCGACTTCGAATTCACCCCGGAAGGTGGTGTTGTGGCCGTCCAGCGCGGTGACCGCCAGCATGCAGTTGCCGATCGGCGTATTCAGTTCATGCGCGATGCCGGCCACCATCGAGCCGAGCGCCGCCAGTTTCTCGGTGCGAAACAGCTCGCTTTGCGCCCTTTGCAAGGTGTCCAGCGCCTGCACCAGTTCCTCGTTGGCCCGGGTCAGTTCGTCGGTCCGTTCCTTTACTCGTTCCTCGAGCGTGGCATTCAGTTCGAGCAATGAGCGCTCGGCCCGCTTCTGCTCCGTGATGTCTATGGCCATGCAGACAAAGCACGGGCTGCCTGCCTCGCCAGGGATGTTGAACGTGGTGCATAACAGATCACCGGCGCTGCCATCGGGACGGATGAAGCCTGACTCGTAGGGCCCCACCGGAGCAGTTTGTGCCGCATCCGCCAGTACCGCAGTGAACGCGGCTGCCTGCGCCTCGGTAAAAGCGAGCTGGTCCGGCGTGCCGCCGATGGCCTGTTCGCGCGGGATGCCATAGATCCGTTCCGATGCCCGGTTCCACATCACCACTCGGCCGTTTCCGTCGTACCATTGCACGGCGACGTTGGGTGTCTGCCCGATCGTTGCCAGCAGGCGCTGTTCGCCGAACTGCAGTTCAACCTGCGCCTGGTAGAGCACGAACAGACGTTCACGCTCGAAGGCGGCACGCAGGTCCCGCAGCAGCAGAACGCGGCCAAGGGTTATCCTTTCCATTTCACGCGTGTAGTAGGAGTGCTCGCCGCGCAGCTCCTACTTGGCTTGGTTGAGCGCGATGGTCGCCGCCTTGACGGCATCGGCGCCGTCACCGTCCGCCTCGTGCCAGCCGCAGCAACCCGATGGTGGCAGAGATGCCGTGTTCAACACCGTCGATCAGAAACGGTCGACGGAAGATGTCCCGCAGATGCTCCGGACCCAGGTCACCATCGGCACCGAGCACGCCGAAGGTGTCGCCGGCCACGCGTGCGAGGTGGCAGGCGGCCGACAGCGATTGCCGCATCGACGGCCCGGACGAAGGCGAGGCGGTTCGAGACGTGCAGTAGCTGATCCTTGAGATGCTCGAAGAGGACCACATTGTCCAGGCCGACCGTGATGTTTGCGCGGAAGACCTCGAGCAGGCGGCGCCCGGTCCCGTCGAGCGGCACACCGGTTGCGAGATGGAGCGCCATGTCATGGCCGGATTCCGCCCCGAAGAACCGCGTGCTTGCCCCGTCGTCGTAATCGCAACGGAGTTCTCGCAGGGCACGTTCGCGAGCGGCGACGACCTGCGCTTCGGTGACTTCGGCCAGCAGTTGGTCGATGCAGCGGGTGAAGCGACCCATGGCAGCGATGATGACCGGCGGCAACCGGTCATGCAACTGGTCACGTGTGCAGACGATGCCTTCCGGTTCGAGTCCGAGGAGGTCGGCGATCTGGGTGATGATTCCGGCCGCGAACTCCCGCGTACCATGGCGGGCCATCAGCCTGCGGCTGGTGCCGATGATCATGTCGAGGCCACGCCGGGTGGCGTTGATCGTATGTACCTGCTCGTAGGAACGGATCACTGCGGTCAGGGTGGTGTAAAGAGCGTTGCTGGAAAGCTCCGACTTGGTCTTGTCGTCGTTGATGTCGTAATCGCGGATGGTGTCGATTTCGGGCGCATACCCCGGTTGCCCGGTGCGCAGGATGATGCGTGCCTCGCTCATTCCGAGCTCCGAGCGGATGGTTCGTACCAGTTCAAGGTCGGCATGCGGGTGCTCCATGACCACGTCGAGCAGAATCACGGCAACATCCTTGTCATGGCGCAGGATGGTTTCGGCTTCGCGCGCCATATGGGCATGCAGGAATTGCAGACCGCGCCCAAGGATTCGCGCGTTACCGAGCACGAATTCGGTGGCTTCGTGCACGTCATCGTCGACGACCAGGATGCGCCACCGGCGGCTGGCAGGTGTCAGCAGGGTATCGGCCGTGTCGCCGATCAGCGACAGGAAATCGTCGTCATCGTGTGTGGTAATCATGCTTAACCGAGCCATCGACCGACGGGGCTTGAACACCCTGTTCGTCTGGTGCCTGTCTCGCGCCGGAATCCGGAGTGACGTTACCGCCTGTGCGTCGCCAACGCACGGCCGGGAATCTTGGCAGATTGTTCGGCCTCCTCTCTCATGGTGAGCGAACATTTCGCCTGCTGGCCGCCTCTTGGCGCGGGTCTTCCGGGCGACACTAGCGGCCGGGCTGCCGGGGAGGCAGAAGACGGTTCCGGTTAGCGCGCAGGGGGAACCGGAGCTTGCCGGGTTGTCTCGTGATCCGACCGAGCCGCGGGCTGGACGACCTGCTCCTTGCGGAAGACATAGAACAGGTTGTGTTCGCTGACCATGTAGAGCGTTCCGGTTTCGTCCACCGCCACCCCTTCGGCCTGCGGAATATTGTGCTCGAGGCCGTTCATGCCGCGCAGCAGGGTAATGAAACTGCGCGGCTGATAAGTCTCGCTCAACTCCAGCAGTAGATGCGATTCCTGCGACAGTGCCAGGATGTGGCCGCTGTTCGGGTCGACGGTGAGTGCCGCGAGGTCGGTCATGTAGTCGCCCAGTCCCCGGATTTCCTGCAGCTCGCCAATTGTCCGGCAGCCATCCGACGGCAGTTGATAGAGCATCACGGGGTACTTTTCCTTGCCCAGCAACAGGCGCCGATTGCGTTTGTCCCAGGCCAGCCCTTCGAAACCCTTGTTGGGGTCATCGGCGTGGCCGAGGTCGACCTGCTGGATGAGCTGCTCGGTGCGCAACTCGCGGGTATCGGCGTCGATGCGGAAAATGGACAGCTTGTGCTGGCGTTCGTCGGTGACCGCCAGGCAACCCCCTTCCAGCACCGCCACGCCTTCCAGATTGGACGCCCCGGGCAATCGAATGCTGCGCAGGATCTCGCCCTCCCGCGTCAGCTCGATCAGGAGAGGTTGCTTGCCGCTGACCGCGAACAGGGTTCCGGTCGCCGGATCGTAGGCCAGATCCGAAAACTCTTCCCTTTCGAAGCCCGCCAGCTCGATCTGCGACACTGCCCGGTAGCCCGGCAACCACAGGCCGGCTGCACGCTCCTGCGGCGAACTGCGCGACTCATCCAGCCAGAGCAGGGCGCGTGCATCGAGGCGCAGGAGATGTACGGTGGTGGCGCAGAAGGCCAGCAGGCACCACAGGAGAACGGTCCGCGACACCCGCGGGGAAACGCGTTTCAATGGCAGACAGGGCGAAGGAAAGAGAATGAGTATCTGTGGCCTTGCCGGTCCTGTCAACGAAGCAGGCTGGCCGTTAGCGGGACGGATAATGGGCATGTGGAGTGGGCTCGGGAAGCGATACCGGCCGTCCTTGCGATAGCAGCCGGGTTTCTCGTGCTGCCGCGTCAGAGGCGGGCCGGGTGGGCAGGACGTCGCAGCTTTCGCCCTTGGTCAGGCCGTTTCGCCCGCTGTGGCTGGACTTCTTCATGATCCACTGGGACAGGTTGCCGGGATGAAACACCTGAATGTCGCGCGCTGCACGCCAGCGAATTGACCGCCTTCGAGCCGGGCACCTATACTTCGGAGAACGCTGCCGGGATTGTCGGCCGCTCGCCGCACCCCTTTGCCTCCGAATGACGGAAGGGCGGCGCGCAGGACACAACGGGGTGACGGTGCGACCAACGGTGCCTGGTGGCTGGCTCGCCGGCCACCGTGCTGAATACGCTCTTGTGGGGGAGTTTTGCGTGAAGGTGCATCTGGTTCTCGGTGCAGGGGGCATGAAAACCCTTGGCTATGCCGGCGCACTGGCGGCGCTGGCGGACCGCGGTGTCGACCATGCTTCGATCTCGGCCTGCTCGGCAGGCACCTTTTTCGGTGCCTGTCTGGCCGCCGCGGTGACCCCCCAAAAGCTGCTCGACACCGCCTTGTCGGCCGACCTGCGGCGCTATGTCGGCGAACCCGTGGGCGGCGGCCTGCTTGGCTGGCTCGGCCGGGGCATGTGGCGCTGGCCGCGTGCGCGCTTCAAGGAAGCCGGCATGGTGGAGCTGTTCCGTGAACTCGCCGGGGGTGATCCTGCTTTCGAGGATCTGGCCCTGCCTTTTGCGACCATCGGCGTCGATCTCGTTTCGTCGCGCCTGCTGGTTTATTCGAAGGTCTCGACACCGAAGATGAAGGTGTCGGAGGCGGTGCGCATCGCCACTGCGGTGCCGTTTCTCTACCCGCCGCATACCACCCCCGAGCGCGTCGTGGTGGACGGAGCACTCGCCTCGCAGTGTCCGGTCTGGCTGGCGACGCAATACCCTGGCGACCTGCCGATCATCGCGATCGTGCCGCGCCGCAGCCTGATTCACCCGCGACAGCTCGGTCTGGGCGCTTTTCTCGGCTCCCTGGTCGAGCTCGGTGGCGCCAGCCGGGATCTCTATCTGTTGCAACAGATGCAGCGTACCGTTCTGGTCGAGATCGACGCCGGCGACGTCGCCTACGACGAGTTCGACCTGAGCACCGAGCGGCGGGGAATGCTGATCGCCGCCGGCCGCCTGGCCGTCGAACAATGCCGCAGCCAGCTTGCCGCCTGCGCCAGCGCAGGTGCCGTCGCCGAAGCGGTGCCGGTGGTTGCCGGCCATCCACCCGGTTACGATGCGCTGGCCGAGAGCGGTGCGAGCGAGGTGATGGCGCGCGCCAACAGCCGCCTGTCCAGCGAAGTGCGGGATCGCGTGTTCATCAGCTATGCGCGGGACGACCGGAGCTGGGTGGACAGCTTCCAGGTGACGCTCAAGGGTAGTCTGCGCAACAAGCCGGTGCTGGTCTGGGACGATTCGCAGATCCGCAGCGGGGCGGCCTGGCGGCAGGAAATAGAACGCCAGTTGAAGACCGCCAAGGTGGCGCTGCTGCTGGTCACCAGCCACTTCCTCGCTTCGGACTTCATCAAGGATGTCGAGCTCAAGGCGATCCTCGATGCGGCGCGCAGAGACGGTCTGGTCGTCGTCTGGGTGCTGGTCCGCCAGTGCGACTGGCAGGCGAGCGAGCTGGAAGCGTTCAACTGCGCCAATGACACGCGACGGCCGCTCAATTCGCTCAATCAGGCCGACCTCGACGAGGCGATGCTGTCGATCGCGCGGCAGGTGCGGCTGGCCTTGTCCTGAGACACGTCACGGCCGAGCACCTCGATCGTTGGCGGGCCGACGCCGCTGCTGTCCCCGTCCGCGCAGCAGGAAGCGCCCGGGGTCGACGGCGCTGACCAGGTCATCGGAAATCGGCGGCGGCGTGCCGTCGATCAGGCAGGCGAGCAGTTCGCCGGCCAGTGCCGACCAGACGATGCCGCGTGCGCCAAAGCCGTTGATCAGGTAGAGACCGGGCAGGCGCGGCAAGTCGGCGAGTGGCGGCGCCGGGCGGCTGGGGGCGAGTGCCGCCGCGTCGGCGACGGCGCCGATCATCGGCAGGCGATCGGGCGACAGCGGGCGAAAGCCGACCCGGCCGTCGAGATCTTCCGCCCGCAAACCCCTGCCGTAGCCGGGCAGCATGAAGTCGAGTCTGGCCAGGTTCTCGGCGTGGTCGGCGCTGCGCAGCGCGGTGTCGTGATCATCGACCGCGAAGGTGGCGCCGGCGCAGCGCCGGCCGTCGATCGTCGGCGTCACGTAGCCGAGACGGCAGACGACGATTGCCGGCGCCGAGTCCTCTTCGGCAGGCAGATGCGAGACCTGGCCGCGCGCCGCGCGCAGCGGCAGGTGGGCGGCCGGGGCGAAGCGTCGGGCGTCGCCGGCGTTGGCGAGAATCAGGATCGGAGCCGCGGCGATCACTGCTCCGGCGGCATCGAGAGCGTGCCAGAGGTCCGCCCGATGTTCGATTCGTTCGACCGGGCGGCCGTAGTGCGGCGTGATCGCCGTCGCACGGTGCGCCAGGTTGGCACGGCAGAGCGAGGCGGGATCGACCCAGCCACCGCCGGGGAACCACCAGCCGCCGTTGGCGACCGGCCAGCCGGCGAGCTGGCTGGCCTGCGCGCGGTCGACGCAACGCAGTTCGTCGACCGCCGGCTGGTGCCGCTCGACGACCCGCCGCTGCGTCTCGGCGTGGCGGTCGTCGCGCGCCAGATGCAGCACGCCGGTCTGGCCCCAGCGCAGCGGCAGACCGGCTGCGGCGAGCGTCCGGCAATGGGCACGGGTCTGTGCGAAGCCGGCACGCGTCAGGCGCGCCAGGGGGTTGTCGTCGAGCGAGGGCAGCGGGCGAAGGACGCCGGCGAGGTTGCCGGAGGCGCCCTGGCCGGGGCCCGGGGCGCGGTCGATCAGGCTGATCGACCAGCCGCGTTCGGCCAGCCGATCGGCGGCGCTGCTGCCGGCCAGGCCGGCGCCGATGACGATCGCGTGGCGGCTCATGCGCCGGCTGGCGTCACCGCCTACTCGGGCCGCATCTGCGGGAAGAGGATCACGTCGCGGATGTTCGCCGCGTCGGTGAGCAGCATCACCAGCCGGTCGATGCCGACGCCGCAGCCGGCAGTGGGCGGCAGACCGTATTCGAGCGCGCGCACGTAGTCGGCGTCGTAGTACATCGCTTCCTCGTCGCCGGCCTCCTTGGCCTTCGCCTGTTCGAGGAAACGTGTCGCCTGGTCTTCCGGGTCATTCAGTTCGGAGAAGCCGTTGGCGATCTCGCGGCCGGCAATGAACAGCTCGAAGCGTTCGGCAATCTCCGGGTTGCGGTCGCTGCGCCGCGCCAGCGGGCTGACCTCGGCCGGGTAATCGATGATGAAGGTCGGATCCCACAGCTCGGCCTCGGCGGTTTCCTCGAAAAGTTGCAGTTGCAGCGTGCCGATGCCGGCCTCCGGCGCGGTATCGACCTGCATCGTGCGCAGTTTGTCGCGCAGCCAGGCGGTGTCGCCGAGTTGGGCGACGCTGAAGCCGGGATGGTGGCGGCGGATCGCCTCGATGATCGTCAGCCGGGCGAAGGGTTTGGCGAAGTCGAGCGTGCGCCCCTGATACTGGAAGACCTCGCAGCCGAGCGCCTGGCGCGCGCTGTGGCGCAGCAGGCCCTCGGTGAAATCCATCAACTGGCGGTACTCGGAGTACGCCTCGTAGAACTCCATCATCGTGAATTCGGGGTTGTGGCGCGGGCTGATGCCTTCGTTGCGGAAGTTGCGGTTGATTTCGAAGACCTTCTCGAGGCCGCCGACCACCAGTTTCTTGAGATAGAGCTCGGGCGCGATGCGCAGGAAGAGATCCATGTCGAGCGCGTTGTGATGCGTCTGGAAGGGCCGGGCGGTGGCGCCGCCGGGGATCGGGTGCATCATCGGCGTCTCGACTTCGAGGAAGCCGTGATGGACCATGTAGCCGCGGATCGACTGCACGATGCGGCTGCGCACGGCGAAGGTGGAACGCGATGGCTCGTTGGTGATCAGGTCTACATAGCGCATGCGATACTTCTGCTCTTGGTCGGTCAGACCATGGAACTTCTCCGGCAGTGGCCGCAGGGACTTGGCGAGCAGGCGGATGGCCGAGCAATGCACGGTCAGTTCGCCGGTACGGGTGCGAAAGAGCGTGCCGACGGCGCCGACGATGTCGCCCATGTCCCAGCGCTTGAAGGCCGCGTAGCTTGCCTCGCCGAGCTCGTCGCGGCTGACATAGATCTGGATGCGGCCGGCGAGATCCTGGATGGTGATGAAGGAAGCCTTGCCCATCACCCGCTTGAGCATGATGCGGCCGGCGACACGCACTTCGACCGGCGCCGCCGCAAGTTCCTCGCGCGTCCTGGCCTCGTAGAGCTCGTTGATCTTGCCGGCCGTGTTCTCGCGCGCGAAGTCGTTCGGATACGCCTGGCCGCCCTGTCGCCATTCGGCAAGCTTGGCACGACGTTCGGCGATGATGTGGTTCTCGTCCGGCTGCGGCGAGTCGGGTTGTTGATCGATCTGGGACATGATGGGCTGGATTCTCGCGATCAGTACGGTGGCGGGGTGCGTGGGGGTGGCACGGCTCACACCCCCTGCTTGAGGCTGGCTTCGATGAACTGGTCGAGGTCTCCGTCGAGCACGCTCTGCGTGTTGCCGACTTCGACGTTGGTGCGCAGATCCTTGATGCGCGACTGGTCGAGCACGTAGGAGCGGATCTGATGGCCCCAGCCGATGTCGGATTTGGCATCCTCGAGCTTCTGCTGTTCGGCCTGGCGCTTGCGCATCTCGGCCTCGTAGATGCGCGATTTGAGCATGGCCATCGCCTCGGCACGGTTGCGGTGTTGCGAGCGGTCGTTCTGGCACTGGACGACGATGTTGGTCGGCAGGTGGGTGATGCGCACCGCCGAGTCGGTCTTGTTGATGTGCTGGCCGCCGGCGCCGGAGGCGCGGTAGGTGTCGATGCGCAGGTCGGCCGGATTGATCTCGACTTCGAAGGAATCGTCGATCTCCGGGTAGGCCGACACCGAGCAGAAGCTGGTGTGGCGGCGGGCGTTCGAATCGAACGGCGACTTGCGCACCAGGCGATGGATACCGGTCTCCGAACGCAGCATGCCGTAG
>NZ_JAEUOL010000116.1 GCF_016789985.1 Accumulibacter sp. | reverse complement strand
CTGCGCCTTGTCTCCGCCCTTCTGGCAGAATGCGACGAGGAATGGATGACCGGGAAAATCTACCTCAACCTGAATGACTGATGGCTATATCCCGATGGAATCCCTTGGGGGCTTTTACAGAAAAGAAGTTGCGCTGCCTCGCGGCCGGCCAATATTAATCACCCGGTTCTCGGCTTTGCGCGTCCGCAAACCAACAGATCCGCTATATGCTACAGCTAAAGATCCTGCAGGAGGCCCCCCAGAATGCAATCCCCTATCCCTTGCTGGTTCACAGTACCAGCAGCAAAGGTAGCGTCATGAGCAGTTCGCCCCCGTCGCCTTTCGACCACAGTTCCGATCCGCACTTCCTTTCGTACTACGCTGAGGCTAGTCTTTCCGAGGTGACGCGGGGACGGTTCGAGCGCGTGCGTGACGCTGCACTCGCACTGCTTGCGGAGCATGGTGCCGCTGGGCAGCCTCTGGTTATCCTGGACATAGGCTGCGGAGCGGGAGCCCAGGCGCTCCTTTGGGCGGAGCTTGGCCACCGCGTCTGTGGCCTTGACGTGAACGAGCCACTCATCACTCTGGGCCGCGAACGCGCCCGCGAGAAGGGATTGGTGATCGACTTCCGGATCGGGACAGCGACGCAGCTTCCGTTCGAGAAGGAAAGCGCTGACGTGGTCCTCTTGCCGGAGTTGCTCGAGCACGTTGCCGAATGGGAGGCTTGTTTGTCAGAAGCCGTTCGCGTACTGCGACCTGGCGGTCTTCTCTATCTCAGCACAACCAACAAACTGTGCCCGAAGCAGCAGGAGTTCACCTTACCGGCCTACTCGTGGTACCCACCACCGGTCAAGCGCTGGTGCGTGCGCAAGTCGCTGACAACCCATCCGCAGTGGGCAAACTATGCACGTTACCCGGCAGTCAACTGGTTTTCTTACTATGAGTTGCGCGACTGGCTCAAGAGGCGGGGCATGAATCCGCTTGACCGCTTCGACATACTGTCCAGGAAGCCGTTACCGGCAACTGCCCGCCTTTTGGTCAAGGCCCTACGGGCTATCCCGCCCCTTCGTTTCATGGCACACGTCGCGACGCCTGATTCGACGGTCTGGGCCTTCAAGGACAACCGGTCGTGAGGGCAACAGATCGAACTGCCCCTGCGCGCTAACGGCTAGCGTCCTTGAGCAAGAAACAGGCCCGAATGTTGGATGACGAGACATCCCTTTGGCCCGCACAACCGTCCCACATGTGCTTGCTGTCGCCAGCAGCAGTGCGCTGGAGATCGCCGATCTGCAGACCGCGTTCGCAAGATGCTGGCGGACGGATGCGGCAGGCTGTTCGAGGCCACCCTGGAGGCGAGCCCTGTCTTCCGACTTTGTCTTCCAGCCCGGCGGGAGCGCCTACTGCTGGTACGGTGGCTCACCCTCCCGCGGCATGGCGTTGGGCAGTTCGCACTACCTGATGTCGGAAATACCCTCCCGCTTGCAGAGCGACGGCCTGCGCGCCATCAACCTTGACCAGGCCCGTTTCAAGGAAGACTTCGGCGCACGCCTCGCGCATGTCGAGCGCCTCCTGGTGAAACAGGATCGGGGACCAAAATGACGCGCAACATGATCAGGACGTGCTTTCCCCCTACCGCTGACGCACCGCGCTGAGCCGAGAGGCCGGCGCGCACGCCGGCGGCGTTGCATGTCCTCGGACATGATGGTCGCCACGCCTGAGTTTGCGGGCAAGCAGCGCGAACCGCCTGAAAAGTGTCGACTTTTTTTACACCACAGGCGCTCCGTTCCAGGCCACACCAGGCAAGCAGTTGAAAATAATCCACAAAATCACTCTGGCATGGTTCATGCTTGGTAGATGCACAGTGGCTCGCTTCTTGGCAAGTCACGCGTTAAAACTACACACCTTCCATTGAAGCGAAAAGGAAACCATAATGAAAAAATACCTTCTGGCTGCTGCTGTCGTATCTGCTCTGGGCATCGGTTCCGCCAGTGCCGCGTCGGTCAGCTATGACTTCACTTTTCCGCTCAGCGTCACCGAGATCGACAACACCGGAACGCTCGGCTTGTTCGACTCGACCCTGGGGACGCTGACCCAAGCCACCCTCGAGGTGACCGGCGCCGCCCGCTTCCTCTACACGGGGACGAACCAGGCGGTGCAAAATCAAAGCGCCATACTGACCTCCTCCACGACCATCTTCTGGGACAGCTCGATCAACGCCCTGGACGCGCTCCTGGCCGCCATCGGTCTGTCCGATACCTCGGGCGTGCAGACCTACGCCCCCGGCGAGACCAAGAGCTTCGGGCCGGTTTCGGGCAGCATTACGGATACCGACCTGATCCTCAACGCAGCGACACTCAACCTGCTGCAGGCGGCCGGTGGCGGCACCTTCACCCTGAATTGCCAGTCCTTGTCGGGCTTCCAGGTTCAGGGCGGTGGCGGCAACATCGACACCACGCAGGACACGCAGGCAGGCTGTGGTGCGAAAATCACTTACGAGTACAACACCAACCAAACCCCCGAGCCGGCTTCGATGCTGCTGGTCGGTCTGGGCCTTCTCGGTCTGGGCGCCGCTCGTCGCCGCCAGGCCTGATTCGCCGCGCCAAGCGATCGTCACCAGGAAGACCGCCCTTCGGGGCGGTTTTTCTTTAACCGCTCATGATTTGTGCTACCGACCGGCAACCCGTCGTTGCCGCCCCCTGGTCCTGGCCGGAAGCTGAAGCACAAGTTTCGATCGCATGCCATCCGCCGTACTCCTTGCCGCAGTGCCGACCAGCAGTTACAATCCGCGGCTCGCTTCGCCAAGCGAATAAGCACCTTCATCAACCGGGCGTTGGCTCTATCAAACCGGGGCTGCGCCGCTTACCACGAAAGAGAGTTTGACATGGCGATAGATGTTGCGCAAAAAGCGCAGATCATGACCGATTACCAGCGTGCGGCCGGCGACACCGGATCGTCCGAAGTCCAGGTGGCCCTGCTGACCGCACGCATCAATGACCTGACCGGTCACTTCAAGGAACACAAGAAGGACAACCACTCGCGTCGTGGTCTGCTGCGCATGGTCAGTCGTCGTCGCAAGTTGCTGGACTATCTGAAGCGCACCAACGTTGATTCGTACCGTAACCTGATTCAGCGTCTCGGCCTGCGCAAGTAGGCCTGCTCACCGATCCGCTTGGCGGTCGGCAAATGCAGGCGAATCGAAAAGCCGTCAGCGGCCAGCCCATGCGGGCTGCGCCGCCGTTTCTGTTGCCACGGCTTGGTTGGCAAACGGGCGCGTCGGTTGAATTGTCTGCCGGAGTCGTGGGCAGGCACGTGCCAGACTATTGAGAAAGGGAACAATGTTTAATATCGTCAAGAAAACCTTCGCCTACGGTGCCCAGCAGGTAAGCCTGGAAACCGGTGAGATCGCCCGCCAGGCCGGTGGCGCCGTAATGGTCTCGATGGATGACACCGTGGTGCTGGTCAGTGTGGTCGGCAATCGCACGGCCAGACCGGGCCAGGACTTCTTTCCGCTGACCGTCGATTACATCGAAAAAACCTACGCCGCAGGAAGAATTCCCGGTGGTTTCTTCAAGCGCGAGGGTCGCCCATCGGAAAAGGAGACGCTGACCTCTCGACTCATTGACCGTCCCCTGCGCCCCCTTTTCCCCGAGGGCTTCTACCACGAGGTCCAGATCGTGGCGATGGTGATGTCGCTCAATCCGGAGATCGATCCCGACATTCCGGCAATGATCGGCGCCTCGGCAGCGCTGGCGATCTCCGGCATCCCGTTCGACGGCCCGATTGGCGCCGCCCGCGTCGGCTACATCGATGGTCAGTATGTGCTCAACCCGGGCAACAGCCAGCTCGCCGCGAGCCGGCTCAACCTGGTCGTCGCCGGGACGCAGGCAGCCGTCCTGATGGTCGAATCGGAGGCCATGGAGCTGTCCGAGGAGGTCATGCTCGGCGCCGTCGTTTACGGCCATCAGCAGATGCAGGTAGCGATCGATGCGATCAACGAACTGGCGGATGAGGCCGGCAAACCGGAGTGGGACTGGACGCCGGCCGCCAGAAACGAGGCCGTACATAGCAAGCTCAATCGACTTGTCGAAGCGGAACTCGAAGAAGCCTATCGGATTACCAGCAAGCAGTTGCGCACACAGCGGATCAAGGAGATCACCGCCTACGCCGTGGAGACCCTGACCGCCGACGACGACGCACCGGACGCCAATGCGGTGCGCAACATGGTCGACGAAGCGGAAGCGCGGATCGTCCGCGGCCGCATTCTCGCCGGGGAACCGAGGATCGACGGCCGCGATACGCGCACGGTCCGACCGATTGCCATCCGCTCGGGCGTCCTGCCGCGCGCCCACGGCTCCGCCTTGTTCACGCGCGGCGAAACGCAGGCCATCGTCGTCGCCACCCTCGGTACCGGGCGCGACGAGCAGATCATCGACGCGCTCTCCGGCGAATACCGGGAGCGCTTCATGCTGCACTACAACTTCCCGCCCTACGCC
>NZ_JAEUOL010000100.1 GCF_016789985.1 Accumulibacter sp. | reverse complement strand
GGCCAGCGGCGAGAAGGTCCACCGGATGTCGAAGCGGCAGAACGAGCGATCCTGCGAAACGATGCTGATGCCGTTTGGCCGGGCAAGTTCGGTGCGCGTCCGGAAACGGTGCCGCAACAGTCCGAGTGCCAGACTCTGCTCGGTTTCGTAAGCGTTATGGTGATGCCGGACGATCCTCGCCTCGCGCATCAGTGGCACGAACTCCGGATAACGTTCGACATCGGCAACGACATCAAACAACCATTCGACTGGCAGTGCAATGGCACGGCTCTCACGGTGGGTGGCCATGGCACCTCGTGCTGCTCAGCTGCGCGGACGACTGAAACGCGTCAGGTTGTTCATCATCTCGACCGTCTCCTGACGAATCTCGCCCTTGGCCTGCTCGCGATCGGCCACCGGCCGGTCGTCGGCATCGAGCACTTCCATGCGAACGGTGCCGGTGGCATTGATCGGAAAGGCAATCTTGAACTTCTCGCCGAGATAGGCGACGCGATGCCAGTCGGCCGCGACAGCATATTCGCGGTGGAAGTCGGGGGCCAGCAGATTCTGCCCCTGCGAATAATCCTCGGCCGGGTTGCGCACGCCGAGCAGCGGCATCAACGTGGCCGGAATGTCGAGGTGGCTGCTGATGCCGCTCATCACGCGCGGCTTCTCTCCCGGCACCCAGAGCACGGCTGGCGTACTGGTCTGATAGCGGTTGAATTCGGCCGCATGCCCCCAGCGGTTGCTGCGCTCCATGAACTCTTCGCCGTGATCGCCGAGAACAATCACGATGGTATCGTCGAGCAAGCCCTGCCTGCGCAAATGGGCGATGACCCGCCCGATCTGCCGGTCGACGTGGTGCGCCGCGTTGAGATAGCGATTCTTGATCTGCTCCATCTGTCCCTTGAAATCGGCCGACAGGTAATTGAAGTCGTCGAGATACGGCCGGGCGATGACGCTATCCACCGGGAAGGTGTAGTTGGCGTGCGTCCCCTCGAAGAACATGTAGGCCATGAATGGCCGGTTCGCGTCACGCCGGTCGATGAACTTGAGGATTTCATCGATATTCAACCGATCCCTCTCCCAGGCCGGAGGACCGTCGGACAGCGGATGCATGTCGGCCGGGTTCATCTTGAGGAAGACGGTCTTGTCAAACGGCGGGTAAGTGAAAGCCGTGCTGGTATGCAGGCTGAACTGGTAGTTCTGCTGCTGCAGGACATCCATCAGCAACGGCGAGCGCGCCGCCTTGAGCATCGGAAACCAGTAATTGCCGTACAGACCGTAGAACATCGAGAAGATGCCCATCTGGGTGGCGTTGCCGCCGCTGAAATGATTTTCGAGGCGCAGCGCCTGCTCGGAAAACTGCCAGAGACTGGGCATGATGGCCGGATCGAGCAGGTCGAAGCGCAGCGATTCGGCAACCAGCCAGACAATGTTCGGCGGACGCACCGGCGGTTCGATGTGCAGCGGTACCAGCGGGTAGCTCAGGGCGCTGTGCTTGACATGCACGCCATCGGCCATTGCATCGCCCAGGCTGACCCCGAGGCGGGAGGCCAGTTTACGGAAGGTGGTGGGCAGATAGAAGGGATAACGTTCACTGGCGAAAAGAATCGGTTGGTAATTGACCGCCGCACTGTAACCATAGGCCAGGCGCTCGCCGACCGCGAAGGCGAGGACCGCCAGCAACACCCAGCGCGCACGCAGCGGCAGGCGGGCCGAACAGACTACCCGCCGCGTCGTCCACAGATAGGTTGCCACCTGCAGGCCAAACAGGGCGATGACGATCAGGGTGGCAGTCAGTTCGGTACTGCGACTTGCTCCGAGTGAGGCAATCCCGCCGGGAGACAAAACGAGGTCCACGACGAAACCGTTGATGTGGAAACCGTACATTTCATAGATCACCCGGTCGGCAAAGAGGAGAATCTGGATCAAGCCGGTCAGACCGATCAGCACGCTGGCCAGCAACACGCGCGCGGCACGGGTCGCCGCGCGCCGCGTCAGCCAGCGGTGCAGCAGGTAGCCGGGAATGACCGCCGGCAGGAGATAGAGGAAAGCGTAGCTGACCGTCGTGGCCAGCGTCCACAGACCGACCGCCAGCGAGCTGTAAGCCTTTTCCGTCGTGAAGACACTGACGTGCAGCACCGCCCACAGTCCACTGAGCAGGAAAAAGCGATCGATCTGGTTACGCGAGGGCAATACGGTCATGGCAGGTGTTTCCGGGCAGGAATCAATAGTCTAGCGCAAGAATCCTGGCACAAGAACCTGAGGCCAGTCTGAAGCCACCATCAGCCCGAGGTCGGGGCTGACCCATTCGAGTCGCCACCCTGCCATGGAGAATCTTTCTCCGGTGTGCATGGCCACGCATCCTGGTGGATAATAAGCGTTTGCTGATGGAGATGAAGGTCAGACCATGTCCGCACCACCGCTCAAACTCTCCGACGTCGTGCGCAATTTCGCTCCGGGCTGGTTTGCCTCGGTCATGGGGAGCGGCGTACTGAGTCTGACCACCCTCACCCTCGCGGTTCGCTGGCCCACCCTCGAGACGCCGGCCTGGGCTCTGCATTACTGCACCCTGTTGCTGTTCGCCGCGCTCGCCATACCGTGGACGAGTCGCTGGATACTGTACCCGCAGGCCGCTCTGGCAACGCTGCGACATCCGGTGCAGGCGAGCTTCTATCCGACCTTTTCGATCGCCATGCTGGTCATCGCGGCGCAATTCCTCGCCTTTGGCGAGCAGATCGACCTGGCACTGAGCTTCTGGTGGCCAGGGGCTGCGCTCACCTTCGTGCTCGGATTGGCCGTGCTCTACGCAATGTTCGCCGGCGAGCACCTGGGCCTCGAACACGTGACGCCGGCCAACTTCATTCCGGCCGTCGGCCTGGTGGTCGTGCCGATTGCCGGCGGTCCGCTCACCGGCCACCTCGCAGGGGGTGCACGCGACCTGGCGTTGCTGGTCAGCATCGTCGCCCTCGGTGCCGGAACGCTGATGTACCTTGCTCTGCTGAGCCTGACGCTGCAGCGCAAGTATCTGGCCAACCCGGCTTTCGGCATGCTGGCCCCGACCGTGTGGGTCCATCTGGCACCGATTGGCGTCATACCGGTGAGCCTGCTCAATCTCGCCGAGCAGTTGCCCTTCTCCCTGCCGACCGGCATCGTCCTCCTGCCCGGCCTGCTGCTCTGGGGCTTCGGCGTCTGGTGGGTGGCAATGGCCGCCCTGCTCACCGGCGCAGCGCACGCCCGCGGTGTGCTGCCTTTTGCTCTTTCGTGGTGGGGTTTCATCTTCCCGCTCGGTGCCTTCGTCGCGGCCAGCCTACGACTCGGCCGCGCCAGCGGCCTGGCCGGGGTGGAGTGGATCGGTGTCGGCTGCTGGCTCCTGCTACTCGTCCTCTGGCTGCTCACCCTGACAGGTACGATACGCGGCGTGCTCAGCGGCGCGCTGTTTCGCCCACATCCCTGAGGGTACAGCGAGCGATGTCGGTTAGAATGCCAGAACCATGAGCGGCCAACACTCACCCCGTCACGAGCATGAGCACGGACACGGGCAACATCGACACGGCGATCATGCCCACCAGCACACGGCCGATGCCGGTCCGCGCCTGCTCTGGGCATTGCTGCTGACCCTCTGCTTCGCTGCCGTCGAGGCAGTGACCGGATTCTGGTCGGGTTCTCTGGCCTTGCTGGGGGACGCCGGGCATATGGTCACCGACAGCGCATCGCTCGCGCTCGCCGCTTTCGCTGCCTGGCTGGCGCAACGCCCACCGACGCAACGTCACACCTACGGCTACGGCCGGGTCGAAACGCTCGCTGCGCTGGTCAATGTCCTGTTCATGGTGGTGGTGGTGGTCGGCATCTCGGTGGTCGCGGTCAGCCGGATTCTTGAACCGGTCGCGGTCAAGGGCGAAGCGGTGACCGTGGTCGCAGCACTCGGCCTGATCCTCAACATCGCGGTCGCCTGGCTGCTGATGCACGGCGAACAGACGATGAACACGCGTGGCGCGCTGTTGCACGTCCTGGGTGACCTGCTCGGTTCGATCGCCGCGCTGGTTTCCGGTGCGGTAGTCATGTGGACCGGCTGGATGACCGCCGATCCGCTGCTCTCGCTGTTGATCTGCACCCTGATGCTCGCGTCGAGCCTGCGCCTGCTGCGCGAAGTCCTGCAGGCGCTGATGGAAGGGGTCCCGGCCAGCCTGTCGACCGAACAGGTGGCACTCGTGCTGGCTGGCATACCAGGCGTCGCCTCGGTGCACGACCTCCACATCTGGACCCTGTCGTCGCGACGGGTTGCTCTCTCGGCGCACCTGGTCGTCGAATCGATCGATCAGTGGCCGACGGTCCTTGCCGGCAGTCGCCACGCGCTGGCCGAACAGGGCATCATGCACGTCACCCTGCAACCGGAACCGCTGAGCGCCCCGGTGCGCTGGCTGCCGGCCACCGCCAAGCCGCAGCAACCGGATGGTGCGCAGTCGTGAGCCGCTGGTCATTGAGCACACCGGGTGCGCAGGACCTGCCCGAACTGCTCGCCCTGCTCGAGAGCTGCGCCCTGCCCGGCGCCGACCTGACTGGGCAGCACCTGGCGGAATTCCTGGTCTGCCGCGAGGGTGGACGCATCGTCGGCAGCGCCGGTCTCGAGTTCTGCGCCGACGCCGTCCTCCTGCGTTCGCTCGCGGTCACTGCCAGCCATCGGCGGAGCGGGTTGGCCAGTCGGCTGGTTGCGGCGCTCAGCGAGCAGGCGCTGGCCAGGGGGCGAAGCGAGATGTTCCTGCTCACCACCAGCGCTGTCGCATTCTTTGCCGCGCTTGGCTTCCGCCGAGTCGATCGGCAACGGGTTCCGCCGGCAGTTGCCGCGACGGCCGAATTCCGCACTCTGTGCCCCGCATCGGCCGTCTGCATGCAACGCCAGCTGACCCCCAGCGCAGCGGCATGAGGGTGGTCGTGCAGCGCGTCGCCGCGGCCCGCGTCGAAGTCGCCGGAGAAGTGGTCGGAGTCATTGGACCGGGTCTGCTGATCCTGGCCGGTTTCGCGGAGAGCGACGCCGATGCCGACCTCACCTGGATGGCCGGCAAGCTCACCCGGCTACGCGTCTTCGCCGACCCGGCCGGCGTGATGAACTGCAGCGTCATCGACGTCAAAGGCGAGTTGCTTGCCGTCAGCCAGTTCACCCTCTTCGCGTCAACCCGCAAAGGTAACCGGCCTTCCTGGAGTTGTGCCGCCCGGCCGGAAATCGCGCAACCGCTGTTCGAGCGCTTCGTCGCACAGCTCGAGCGCATCCTCGGCCGCCGTGTGCCAACCGGGGTGTTCGGTGCCGACATGCAACTCCACCTGATCAACGATGGGCCGGTGACGCTGTGCATCGATTCGCAGCAGCCGGAGTAAGCCCGCCACGGGCAGGAAGGGCGGGCCGCAAACGGCAACGGCCCGCTTCTCGAAGCGAGCCGTTGCCGTTGAATCTTGGCGTCCCCACGGGGATTCGAACCCCGGTACCTACCGTGAAAGGGTAGTGTCCTGGGCCTCTAGACGATGGGGACCCGGACCTTCTTTCGGCTTGTGGTGGAGGTACGCGGGATCGAACCGCGGACCTCTTGCATGCCATGCAAGCGCTCTCCCAGCTGAGCTATACCCCCCGCGCGAAAGAAGCGGCGATTATAGGGAGTGGGCACCCCGCTGTAAAGCGTCACGCGCAATACAGCGCAGCAGATTCGGCATGTACGCATGACCGTGATGCTAAACCGGACTGCCGGGAGAAACGGCGACGCGCTCGGCGCGCGCCAGACGCTCGATCACGACGGAACGCGGGAAGACGGCGATCAGCGCATCGACCGACGGTGTCTGCTCCAGTCCGGTCAACAGCACGCGTAACGGCATGGCCAGTCTGGGCATCTTAAGCCCGTGCCGGGCAACGCATTGCTTGATCAACGCCCCAATGGCGGCGGCTTCCCAGGAAATCCCGGCCAGACCCGCGGCGAATTCGCGCAACATGGGCAACGTTTCACTGCTCAGATGTTTTGCCAGCAGTTCGGCTTTCGGCTGCAGGTCGCGGTAAAAGACCTCTGCCACATCGGCCAGTTCGTTGAGGTTGGTCACTCGCTCCCTGTGCAGTTCGATGATTGCCGCAAGCGAGGGTTCGGCGGTAACCGTCACCCCACGCGCTGCGAGGCGCGGCCCGACCAGCGCCAGCAGCCGTGCGGTGTCGGTACGCCGGAGGTAATGCGCATTCAGCCAGTTGAGCTTTTCGCTGTTGAACTGTGCTGCCGAAGGGGTGATATGGTCGAGGTCGAACCATTGGCAGAACTGCTGCATCGAAAACACCTCGTCATCGCCATGTGACCAGCCGAGACGTGCCAGATAGTTGCACACCGCCGCAGGCAGATAGCCGGCCTCGTCGTACTGCATGACGCTGACCGCGCCGTGGCGCTTCGACAGTTTCTGCCCGTCGTCGCCCAGGATCATCGACAGGTGTGCGTAGAGCGGCACCTGTGCGCCGAGAGCCCGCAGGATGTTGATCTGACGCGGCGTGTTGTTGACATGGTCGTCGCCGCGGATGACATGCGTGATACCCATGTCCCAGTCATCGACAACGACACAGAAATTGTAGGTCGGCGAACCGTCGGCGCGCGCGATGACCAGATCGTCGAGTTCGCTGTTGGCGATCTCGATCCGCCCCTTGACCAGGTCATCCCAGGCGACCACGCCGGCGGCCGGATTGCGGAAGCGCACCACGGCGGGCACAGCGGCCGGCGGCGTCGGCAGCACTTTGTCCGGTTCGGGCCGCCAGCGGCCATCGTAACGCGGCTTGAGGCCCTGCGCGCGCTGCGTCTCGCGCAACTGATCGAGTTCCTCGGCGCCCATGTAGCAGCGGTAGGCGCTGCCGGCGGCGAGCATCTGCTCGATCACGACACGATAGCGGGACATGCGTTGCGTCTGGTAGAACGGTCCCTCGTCGTAGTCCAGCCCGAGCCAGTTCATGCCGTCGAGAATTGCCTGCACCGCTTGCGGGGTTGAGCGGGCAAGATCGGTATCCTCGACGCGCAGGATGAAGCTGCCGGCGTGGCGGCGTGCGTAAGCCCACGAGAAAAGGGCGGTGCGTGCACCGCCGACATGCAGGAAACCGGTCGGGGACGGGGCAAAACGGGTACGGATCATGATGGCTGGTCGCAGG
>NZ_JAEUOL010000062.1 GCF_016789985.1 Accumulibacter sp. | reverse complement strand
GGCGTCACGCCCGGTCAATGGCCGCAGGTTCTGATCGTAGTGCGGATTGGGCAGGCAACGGACATCGAACACCAGGTCGGCGTCGAGCGGGATGCCGTTCTTGAAGCCGAACGATTCGAAGAGCAGGGTCAGGCCACGGCATGGATCGCTGGCAACGTCACTGCTGACGAACTGGCGAACCCATTCCCGGAGTGCGCTGGGCTTGACTCCGCTGGTGTCGATGTGGTGACCGAGCGCGGTCAGATCGGCCAGACGAACACGCTCTTCGGCGATCGCTTCGGTCAGGGTCAGTTGGTCGCTGGCCAAAGGATGGCGGCGCCGGGTTTCCGAGTAGCGTTTCATCAGGGTTGTGTCCTGCGCATCGAGAAACAGGAACTGCAGATCGAGGTCCTGTTCGCGCAGGGCATCCAGTTGCAGGGGAAGCCTGGCGACGCTATCGCCACCGCGGATGTCGATCACGACGCCGACCTTGTCATAGCCCTGCAGGTCGAGTTGTCCGACCAACTGCTGCAACAACTGCGAAGGCAGGTTGTCGACGCAATAATAGTTGGCGTCCTCGAGCACTTTGAGGGCGATCGATTTACCGGAACCGGAGAGGCCACTGATGAGAACGAGATGCATGCCTTCAAGCATAACGGATGCCACCCTGCACGAGCAAGCTACTGTGGAATAAACTGAAGATCCCGAGCGACAGGCCCGACTGATGAATGCATTGAACATTCCGTTTCTTAGCTGGTTGACCGCACTTCGCCGCGACATTCATGCCCATCCGGAACTTGCCTTCGACGAAATGCGAACGGCTGACCTGGTGGCGCGCGAGCTGGCCAGCCTGGGTCTGGAAATCGACCGTGGTCTGGCCTCCACCGGCATCGTCGGCATTCTGCGCAAGGGCGACAGTCTGCGTGCCATCGGCCTGCGGGCCGACATGGACGCCCTGCCTTTGCAGGAAAAGAACGAGTTTGCTCACCGTTCGACCAAGCCTGGCCGAATGCATGCCTGCGGGCACGATGGACATACGGCGATGCTGCTCGGAGCGGCGCGCTACATGGCGGAACACCACGACGAGCTGGATGTTGATGGCACCATCTATTTCATCTTCCAGCCTGCCGAGGAATCGGAGGGTGGCGCCGCGGTAATGATCAGCGACGGGCTTTTCGAAAAGTTTCCCATGCAGGCGGTATTCGGATTGCACAACTGGCCGGGCATTCCGGTAGGACAGATGGCCGTCATGCCGGGACCGGTGATGGCCGGCACCTGTGCCTTCGAGATCAGCGTGCGCGGGCAGGGTTGCCACGCGGCGATGCCGCATCAGGGAGTCGACACGCTGGTCGCCACCAGCCAACTGGTACTGGCCCTGCAGACCATCGTTGCGCGCAATCTACACCCCTGTCAGTCGGCAGTGGTCAGCGTGACGCAGATCCACGCCGGCGAAGCGTGGAACGTCATTCCGGACGACGCCGTCGTGCGCGGCACGATTCGGACATTCGACGACGAAACGCAGGATCTGGTCGAGCGCGCAGTCGAGCGCCTGTGTGCCGGGACTGCCGCCACCTTCGGAGCACAAATCGCGGTCCGCTTCGATCACCGCTATCCGCCAACAGTGAACGATCCAGCGCAAACTGAGGTCTGTCGGCAGGTGGCCAGCCGGCTGTTCGGGTCCGACAATCTGCGGACGGGTGAGCTGCCTTCGATGGGGGCCGAGGATTTTGCCTACATGCTGCGCGAGAAGCCAGGCTGTTACGTCTGGCTGGGGAACGGTCCCGGCTCGGGCGGCTGCACCCTGCACAATCCGCATTACGACTTCAACGACCAGGTCCTGCCCCTGGGCGTGGCTTATTGGGTCAGGCTGGCAGAAACCGTGCTGGCCGGCGCCGGGCGTCCGCCGCACTGAAGCATTTCCGGCGCGCGCCTCAGGCTGCTTGGGACCGGCATCAGGGGCTGCCGCGCAGAACGACAGGCACTCGCCAGAGGAAACGTCCGGTCGTGATTTTTGTTACACTCGGGTGGTGGACCGGCGCGCATGATTGGCCGGAACGCGAGCGCAATGGAGTGTTGCGAGCTGCCGCCGCTGTTCTCCCGACAAAAAGATGGCGGGGAGCGCCCGGTGCAGTATTCAGGCGCCCCCCGAGTTTCGGCTGAAGCCGGAACTCCAAGACCATAAAAAGGAGAACAGCATGGACAGGTTAAGAGGAGCGCCTTACAGACACCTTACGAGCGCCCCGCCGGAATCCTGAGGCAATGCGTATTCTGCTCGCCGAGGACGACAGAATCATCGCTGACGGCTTGTGCCGATCATTGCGCCAGGGCGGCTACGCCATCGACTGCGCGTACAACGGGATCGATGCCGATACGGCATTGCTGACCAACAGTTACGATCTGCTGATCCTGGATATCGGCCTGCCGAAACTCTCCGGTCTCGATGTGCTGCGTCGTTTGCGCGGCCGCAAGGCGAACACGCCGGTGTTGATTCTGACCGCACTGGACGGGATCGACGACCGGGTCAAGGGGCTCGACCTCGGTGCCGACGACTACATGGCCAAGCCCTTCGAGCTGGCCGAGCTCGAGGCACGGGTACGGGCACTCAGCCGCCGCTCCTCGGGCACCGCGCGACTCATCGAGTGCGGCCCGCTGACTTTCGACCAGACCGACCGCTGCGCTCTGGTGCATGGCGAACTACTCGATCTGTCGGCGCGCGAGCTCGGCCTCCTCGAGATTCTTTTGCTGCGGGCGAAACGTCTGGTCAGCAAGGACCACCTGGTCGATCATCTTTGCGGCTGGGGCGAGGAGGTAAGCCACAACGCGATCGAGGTCTATATTCACCGCTTGCGCAAGAAGCTCGAATCAACCGGTGTCAACATCATTACCGTGCGTGGGCTCGGCTACTACCTTGAGAAACCTGCGGACGAGAGCAAACACTGACGCCCAGCGTTCGCTGTTCGGCGAGATTCTCGACTGGATGCTGGCGCCCCTCCTGTTCGTCTGGCCGATCAGCATCGCGTTGACGCACTACTTCGCCAACAATGTGGCAAGTTTTCCATACGATCAGGCCCTGCGCGAACACGTGGCGGCCATTTCACGCCAGGTGAGTTTCATCGACGGGCAGCCCCGCCTCGCACTGCCGGGTCTGGCGGAGATCTTTCTGCGCTCGGACGAGATCGACAACGTTTACTTTCACCTGCTGGATGGCGAAGGCAGGTTGCTGGCCGGCGACCCCGAACTGCCACTGCCGAAGAGCCCCGCCGAACTGGCAGGAAACGAGCACAGCGAGGTGTTGTTGCGCGATGACGAATACCGTGGCCAGACCCTGCGCGTCGCCTATCTTTATCTCCACCAGCCAGAGGCCTCGCCGGAGCGTGGCGTATTGATCGAGGTCGGCGAAACGACGGAGAAACGTTCGCAACTGGCCAACAAGATCATCGCCAGCGTCATCCTGCCACAGTTCGTGATCATTCCGCTCGCGGTGGTCCTCGTATGGTTCGGCCTGTCGCAGGGGCTGCGCCCCTTGACCCGTTTGCGCAACCGCATCGAGGCACGCCGTGAAGCCGATCTCTCGCCGATTGCACTCGGCCGCGTTCCCGAGGAACTTCGGCCACTGACCGAGGCCTTCAATTCCATGCTGGCCAGGATGCAGCAGAACGTCACTGCGCAGCGACGTTTCATCGCCGACGCAGCGCACCAGATGCGGACCCCGCTGACCGGCCTGAAAACCCAGGCGCAACTGGCCATGCGCGAGACCGACCCGGCCGAACTGCGGCATGCCCTGCGGCAGATCCTGAGCGGTGCCGATCGCGCCTCGCACCTGGTTGATCAGTTGCTTGCACTGGCACGTGCCGAGGCGAGCGACCAGTCGCAGCAGGCTTTGCTACCGCTCGATCTGGACCATCTGCTGCGTGATGTGGTCGAAACCTGGGTGATGCGGGCGCTCGAAAAATGCATCGATCTCGGTTATGAGCCGGCCGGCAGCGTGCTCATCCAGGGCAATGCCTTCCTGCTGAGCGAAATGATCAACAATCTGCTTGACAACGCGCTGCGCTACACACCAACCGACGGACGGGTGACGGCGCGGGTAGCCGCACAGGGAGATTACGCGGTGCTCGAGATCGAGGACAGCGGCCCCGGAATTTCCGAAGAGGAAGCCGTCAAGGTTTTCGACCGTTTCTATCGAGTCGAGGGCACGGATGGTGAAGGCAGCGGCCTTGGGCTGGCGATCGTCCGAGAGATTGCCGAGGTCCATCGGGCGGCTGCCAGCCTGCGCCCAAATCTGCGCAAGGCGGCGGACGGCGGCCAGGGTGGCTGCGTTGCCCGGATTGTCTTTCCGGCTTATCGCGCACCGCCACGCGTGTCGATCACCGACCCGGTGCAGACCGGCTTCGCCTGACGCAGTGGTGGCCCACCGCCTGGCTCAGGTCAGTCTGCGCAGATAGGCGGGGGCAAACTCCAGCACGAAGTCCCAGAATGCGGCGAGCGCGGGAGTCAGCCGCTTGTTCTTGTGGCGAACGATGTGCCAGCGGCGCATCACCGGCGTTCCCTCGACCTTGAGGAGGCACAGCCGGCCGGCACTCAGTTCGAGGCCCAGGGTGTGCTGGGAAATGAAGCTGATGCCCAGCCCGGCGACGACCGCCTGCTTGATCGCTTCGTTGCTGCCCATTTCCATGCCGATGCGCGGCTTGACCGAATGCTCCTGGAAGAACTCTTCCATTGCCGAGCGGGTGCCCGATCCCGATTCGCGCACGATCAGCGTTTCACCGGCCAGATCCTCCACCGAGAGGCTGGGTGACCTGACCAGCGGGTGGTCATGGCTGGCGATGATGACCAGCGGGTGCGGCGCGAAGGCCACTGCGGCAGCGTCGAGCTCGGCCGGCGGACGACCCATGATTGCCAGGTCCACCTCGTTGCCGGCGAGCAGGCGACTGACCGTGTCACGATTGTCGATCAGCAGGCGGATACGCACATCGGCCTGAATCTTGCGGAACTCGGCCAGCAGACCCGGTGCGAAGTACTCGGCGGTGCTCGCCACGGCAACGGCAATCCGGCCGCCCTTCAAGCCCTTCAGCGCCAGCAGCGCTTCGTCCGCTTCCTTCAGCGACTGCAGGATCTGGCGCGTATGGCTGAGCAGGATCTCTCCCGCTTCGGTCAGGAAGACACGCTTGCCTATTCGTTCGAACAACAGCGTTCCGCTCACATCCTCCAGTTGCTTGATCTGCAGAGAGATGGCGGCATGCGTCAGGTGCAGCTTTTCTGCAGCCCTGGCAAACGAGAGGTGGCTGGCAGCGACCGAGAAGATCTGCAACTGGCGGATGGTGGCGTTTCTCATATATTATCTTTTATTAAACAATAAAGACAGAATGTTTAACTAGCGTTTTTGTTTCAGGCAGCTAGAATCGGAGCCAATCCTACACCGACCAGAACTTGTCTCCTGGAGTATCACCATGTTATGTGGACGAACCAACGTTAACAAATTCCTGATCGAGGAACAGCGCCGCAATCCGACGCTGGTCGGCGACTTCTCGATGCTCATCAGTGACGTCGTGCGCTCGTGCAAGGTCATTGCGCAAGGTGTGTCGCGTGGTTCCCTGGCTGGGGTACTGGGCGATGAAGGCAGCGAAAACGTGCAGGGCGAGGCACAGAAGAAACTCGACGTGCTGGCCAACCAGGCTTTCATCCACCACTGCGAATGGGGCGGACACCTGGCTGCGATGGCCTCGGAGGAAATGGACGACATCTATCCGATTTCGCCCGAGCATCCCTGCGGCAAGTACCTGCTGGTGTTCGATCCTCTCGACGGATCGTCCAACATCGACGTCAACCTGTCGGTCGGCAGCATCTTCTCCGTGTTGCGCTGCCCCGACCATTGTAGTGGGGGGGCGCCGAGCGCGGCTGATTTTCTGCAGCCCGGCAACCACCAGGTCGCCGCAGGCTACGCACTTTACGGTCCGTCGACGATGCTCGTCCTGACCGTCGGCAACGGCACGCATGGCTTCACCCTCGATCGCGACATCGGTGAATTCCTGTTGACTCACCCCAACCTGGTGATTTCGCCGGACACCCGCGAGTTTGCCATCAACGCCTCGAACGAGCGCTTCTGGGAACCGCCGGTTCAGCGCTACGTGGCCGAGTGCCTGGCAGGCAAGTCCGGCGTTCGCGAGAAGGATTTCAACATGCGCTGGGTCGCATCGATGGTTGCCGAGGTGCATCGTATCCTGATGCGCGGTGGCGTCTTCATGTACCCCCGCGACAGCAAGGATCTGTCCAGACCCGGCCGCCTGCGACTGATGTACGAAGCCAATCCGATGGCCATGATCGTCGGTCAGGCAGGCGGTCTGGCTTCGACCGGTAGCGAACACATCCTCGAAGTACAGCCGACCAGTCTGCACCAGCGGGTGCCGGTGATTCTCGGATCGCGCAACGAGGTCGAGCGCATCGAGCGCTACCACCGGGAATATGAAACCGGCGAAGACCAGCCATTCCGCTCGCCCCTCTTCTCGACCCGGACCCTGTTCCGGGACGATTGAGCGCTGGCGGGCAACGGCGCCGAACTCACCCATTCAGTCACGGAGGCACAGCACATGTCGATCAGGAATCCAGTCATCGCAATCACCGGCTCTTCCGGTGCCGGCACCACGTCGGTCACGCGAGCATTTCAACACATCTTCCGGCGCGAAAAGCTCAACGCCGCGATCATCGAGGGCGACAGCTTTCACCGCTACGATCGCCAGGGAATGCGTGAAAAGATGGCCGAGAAAAGCCTCGCTGGCGACCACCATTTCAGCCATTTCGGACCCGAGGCCAACTTGCTGGGCGAACTCGAAGACTTGTTCCGCGGTTATGGCGAGACTGGCCGCGGCAAGAGTCGTCACTACGTGCATGACGATGCCGAAGCGCGGCTCTATGGTGCTCCACCGGGCACCTTTACCGAATGGACCGATCTGCCGGCGGGAACCGATCTGCTCTTCTACGAAGGACTGCATGCTGCGGTCAAGACCGATGCGGTCGATCTCGGTCGCCATGTTGACCTGTGCATTGGTGTGGTGCCGATCATCAACCTGGAATGGATCCAGAAGCTCCATCGCGACAAGGCGCAGCGCGGCTATTCGACCGAGGCGGTGATGGATACCATCCTGCGCCGCATGCCGGACTACATCAACTACATCTGCCCGCAATTCTCGAAGACGCATGTCAATTTTCAGCGCGTGCCGACCGTCGACACCTCCAATCCCTTCATCGCCCAGGACATCCCATCGCAGGACGAGAGCATGCTGGTGATCCGCTTCGCCAATCCCAGGGGGATCGATTTTTCCTACCTCCTGAGCATGCTGCACGACTCGTTCATGTCGCGGCCGAACATCATCGTATGCCCGGGAGGCAAGATGGGCCTGGCCATGCAGATCATCTTCACGCCGATGATCCTGCAACTGATCGACAAAAAGCGACGCGCACGCTAGATGCCCGGACGAGCCGAGACTTTTTCACGCCCTCTGACCCAAGGAGATCCCCCCTTGCCCACCGAATCCCGCAAGTTTCGCCGGCGCTGCGCCAACGCACTGCGCTTTCTCGCCATCGACGCCGTCCAGGCGGCGAACTCGGGTCATCCCGGCATGCCGATGGGCATGGCCGACATCGCCGAGGTACTCTGGCGTCGTCACCTGAAGCATAATCCGGCCAATCCCGGCTGGACGAACCGGGACCGCTTCGTGCTCTCCAACGGGCACGGTTCGATGCTGATCTACGCACTGCTGCACCTGTCTGGCTACGATCTGCCGATCACCGAGTTGCAACGTTTTCGTCAGCTCCATTCGAAGACGCCGGGTCATCCCGAGTTCGGCATCACGCCGGGCGTCGAAACGACCACCGGACCACTGGGGCAAGGTCTTGCCAATGCGGTGGGCATGGCACTCGCCGAGCGGCTGCTGGCGGAAAGCTTCAACCGGCCGGATCACAAGGTGGTGGACCACTACACCTACGCCTTTGTCGGCGACGGCTGTCTGATGGAAGGAGTGTCGCACGAAGCGTGCTCGCTGGCCGGGCGTCTGTCGCTGTCCAAACTGATCGTCTTCTACGACGATAACGACATCTCGATCGATGGGCACGTGCAGCCGTGGTTTGCCGACGACACCCCGAAGCGCTTCGCAGCCTATGGCTGGCGCGTCCTGCCACACTGCGACGGGCATGACGTCGATTCGATCGAAGCCGCCATCCGGGTCGCCAAGACTGCCACCGGGCGGCCGACGCTGATCTGCTGCAAGACGATGATCGGTTTCGGTTCGCCCAACAAGGGGGGAACGCACGACGTCCACGGTGCACCGCTGGGCGCCGGCGAGATCGCCAATACCCGTCGCCAGCTCGAATGGCCGTTTGGCCCTTTCGAGATTCCCGACGATGTACGTACCGGCTGGGACGCGCGCAGCAAAGGCGAGGCCGCCGAGTACGCCTGGGAAGAAGCTTTCGCCGCGTATCGCACCGCCTTCCCCGAACTTGCTGCCGAGTTCGCACGCCGCATGCGGGGTGACCTGCCCGCCGACTGGCCTGATCGCGTTGCCGCCCTGCTCGGGCAGTGGGCCGGCCAGACCACCGCCGTCGCGACGCGCAAGGCGTCGCAAAACGTCATTGAGGCTCTGGCGCCGGCCTTGCCCGAATTGCTCGGCGGCTCCGCCGACCTGACCGGGTCGAATCTGACGAACTGGAGCGGAACCCGTCCGGCCAATCGCGAAGCCGGTGGCAACTACGTCAACTACGGGGTCCGCGAGTTCGCCATGACGGCGATCGCCAACGGCATCGCCCTGCATGGCGGTTTGATTCCCTACACCGCAACTTTCCTGGTCTTCTCCGACTACGCGCGCAACGCCATTCGCTTGGCGGCACTGATGAAGCAGCGCCACTTGATGGTGTACACCCACGACTCGATCGGCCTGGGTGAAGATGGCCCGACGCACCAGCCGATCGAGCAGGCGGCTTCGCTGCGCCTGATTCCCGGGCTCGACGTGTGGCGTCCGTCCGACGCGGTGGAAACGGCCGTCGCCTGGATCGCCGCTCTGGAACGGAGCGATGGCCCCTCCTGCTTCCTGCTGTCGCGGCAGAATCTGCCGGCCCTGTCACGCAGCACGGAGCAGATCGCCGACATCCGGCGCGGCGCTTACATTCTGTGTGAGGCGGAAGCCGACAAGCCGCAGGTCATCCTGATTGGCACCGGCTCGGAACTCAGCCTGGTCCTCGAAGCGCAGGCCACGCTGGGCAAGGCAGGCATTGCCGCACGGGTGGTCGCCATGCCATGCACTCAGGCTTTCGATCGGCAAACGCCTGCCTACCGCGAGGGAGTGCTGCTGCCGGGCGTCCCGAAACTCGCCGTCGAGGCGGCACATCCTGATCTGTGGTGGAAGTATGTCGGCTCGAGCGGTGCGGTCATCGGCATCGACCGCTTCGGAGAATCGGCGCCGGCGGCCGATCTGTACCAGCTCTTCGCCATCACGGCTGGGCACGTCGTTGAGCAGGCCGGGCATCTGCTCAACCGGGTGGCGCACTGAGCAGGTGGCGGGGTTCATCCAAGCGGATGACTTGTTCGGGCGATCGCACAGACCAGTCGGGGTTTGGCCGTGACTGGCGACCGGCATGAACCAAGGGTGCGCACGCAGTGCTTCGGGCGTTGGCGTACCCTGACCTGCCCCCATTCCGGGGATCCCGATACTGCGATTCTGTCCGGGCCGGAAGGCCTGCCTCCTATCACCGTGCTGGCTCTTGCCGGTCAGAGTCATTCCACCGGCGCCACCGATGGGCTGCACAGCGGCCGCCAGGCCGCTGGCCAGGGCGCCAGGCAAAGTTCCGTCAGCAACTCGAAGGCTTGCTCGGCGTGGCGCCGCGCACCGGTACTCAGCCCGTCTCCCAGCTCGAACTTGTCGCCCCGCACGGCGAGCACAAAAGCCGGTGGAGCTGCCTGGTTGCCGAGGCGGGCGAGAACGGCAAGCAGCGCTGCCGGCGGCAAGGCGTGGCTGCTCGGGATGCGGGCGTCGGCCGCGTCCAGCCGCGAAAAGACGAAGGGGGCGGGGGTGCCCTGTGCAGCGTCGATGAACAGCGCCAGACGCCTTCCGGCGAGGTCGAGCGCATGCTCGATCTGCCACTGGAAATCAACGATCAGCTCGAATCGCTCGTCCAGCCCTGCCGCCAGCAGCCAGTTCTGCAGACGCTCGAGCAACCATGGTCCGAGTGCGTCGTCACCTCGGCTGGGATTGCCGCAGGCGAGAATGACAACCGGTGCGCGTGACACGAGCGGCAGCCTACCGTTCAGGTCCGGGCAGCCAGACGTTCGAGCGGCTGCCCCGTGGCAGCGATCAGTTCGAGCTGCAGAGGCATCTTGCCGAGCGCATGCGTGGCGCAGGACAGGCACGGATCGAAGCAGCGGATCGCCACCTCGATATGGTTGAGCAATCCCTCGTCGAGCTGGCGACCGTTCAGATAACGGCGGGCGACCCGGCGAATCGCCTCGTTCATCGCCTGGTTGTTGTGGGTGGTCGACACGATCAGGTTGCACATTGTCACCAGGTCGTCTTCGCCGACGCGGTAATGATGAATGAGCGTCCCGCGCGGTGCCTCGATGACCCCGACCCCCTCGCGCTGGCGCGCGCCGCTGGTGACCAGCTCGCTGCCCGACAGGTCATCATCGTGCAGCAGATCCCTGAGTGTCTCGGCAGCATGCAGCATCTCGATCATCCGCGCCCAATGATAGGCCAGCGGCGCATGGATGACCATGCCCTGACCATGCTCGATCAACTCGCAACGCTCGGCTTCGGCCAGCGGCGTCGGAATCGAGTCGCAGTTCTGCAGGCGGGCCAGCGGACCGACCTTGTACCAGCCGTCCTGCGGACCGAGGTCGGCAAGAAAGGGAAACTTCATGTAGCTCCACGGCTTCACTTCCTCGCGCAGCAGTTCGGGGTAATTGCGTGCATGTACCCCGTCGACCATGATTCTGCCGTCAGCGTCGCGCGCGCGCAGGCGGCCATCGTAGAAATCGAGCACGCCGCCGCCACCGACCAGCGACACCATGTTCGAGCGGCAGCTTCCGAACTCGTCGTAGAGCGCCGGGTCGGCCTGGTGCAGGCGCTTGATGAGCTGTACCGCCTGGCGGCTCCAGGCAATGATCTGATAAATGTCGGCCAGCAGCCCATCACGTTCCTGGTGACTCAGCGCACGATTGACTCCGCCCGGAATCGCACCGGTGCCATGCACGCGTTTGCCGGCAGTCAGTCGAATGACTTCCTGACCGAACTTGCGCAGCAAGACCCCCTGTCTGGCAATTTCGGGATACGCTGCGACGATGCCGACGATGTTGCGCCGGCCGGCCTCGCTGGCAAAGCCGAACAGCAGGTCAGGCGACGAGAGGTGAAAGAAGTGCAGCGCGTGCGACTGCAGGATCTGGCCGTAGTGCATCAGGCGGCGCAGTTTCTCGGCAGTCGGTGTCAGGCGGTCGGCGCCGACCACGTGGTCGAGCGCCTTGGCCGCCGCCAGGTGATGCGAGACCGGACAGATGCCGCACAGGCGCTGCACCATCACCGGCACCTCCCAATAGGGGCGACCCTGGATGAACTTCTCGAAACCGCGAAACTCGACAATGTGCAGCCTTGCCTGCTGCACCTGATCGTGCTCGTCGAGCAGAAGCGTGACCTTGCCGTGCCCCTCGACGCGCGATACCGGGTCGATCGCCACACGGCGCAGGGGACCGCTGCTCTCGGACGCGCTTTCCAGTGCAAAGCCTCGATCTTCCATGGTGCCTGGCCGCTCGTATGAGATCAGTCGAAATGCAGCAGTGGATACCCCAGGCGCGGTGTGCGTCCGTCGAGCAGGTCGGTGAGGAATTTCCAGATTGCATCACCGGAGGGTGGACAGCCGGGTATGAAGTAGTCGACGCGCACCACCTCATGGATCGGGCGCACCTTGTCCAGTGGCAGCGGCAATTCCGGGTCGTTCGGGATCTGGCCGCCAACGATCCCGGGGCCGGTGAGATAGACTTCCTGCAGGCACTGCCCGAGGTCGAGATGATTGCGCTGCGCCGGCAGACCGCCGTTGATCGCGCAGGCGCCGAGAGCGACCAGCAACTTGCAGTTACGCCGGAACTCGTGCAACACGAGGATATTTTCGGCATTGCAGAGGCCTCCCTCGACCAAGCCAATGTCGCAGGAAGCGCACTGCTTGGTGTCGGTGAGCGGCGAACGGTCGAAGTCGACCCGTTCGACCAGATCGAACAGACGCTCGTCGATATCGAGCAATGAGGTGTGGCAGCCGAAGCAGCCGGCCAGCGAAGTCGTCGCAAGTCGAGGCTTTTTCCGATCGACGGCAGCATTCATTTCAGATCGCCTCCCCGCTGCCACGGCATCGGGCGGCCCGCTCCAGCTCCATGCCGATTGGCTGGATATCGTAGCGCCGGCGGCCGATCGGTAGCGCGAAGCCACGCCCCTTCTCGATAATCACACCAACCGGGCAAACATGCGCCGCTTTGTCGCCGAGCGAGAAGCTCGTATCGGCCAGCCGTCCCGATTCGGCATTGACGATCAGGTGCTTCCTGATCCCCCGTCCGGAAAGGGCGAAGACGTTCTTGTCATCGACGTCACGACTGGCACGCACGCAAAGCTCGCACAGGATGCAGCGGTTGAAGTCGAGCAGCACCTGTGGATGCGAGGCATCGACCGGCCGGTCGGGATAGAAATGCGGAAAATGCGGGGTCAGCATTTCCAGCTCGTAGGCCAGTGCCTGCAGCATGCAGTTGCCGCTTTTCTCGCACGAAGGACAGAAATGGTTGCCTTCGACGAACAGCATCTGGAGCATCGTTCGTCGCTTGTCGTTGAGGTCCGGCGAGTTGTTCTCGACCTCCATGCCGTCCTTTGCCGGCATCGTGCACGCCGAGACATGGCGTCCGTTGGCCTTCACCGTACACAGCTTGCAGCTGCCCTGCGGCTTGAAGTCGGGATGATGGCACAGATGCGGAATGAAAATCCCGGCGGCCGTCGCGGCTTCCATGATCGTCTGGCCGTCTGCGAAGGGAAGCGGCAGTCCGTCGAACAGAATGTTTGGCTGTCTCATCGCTCGCCCCCCGGCATTCTTGCCGGCTGGCCGAAGTGTGCCGCCGGGTCGTCGCGACCGGTCATCTGACGCGCACCGGCCAATGCCTGATCAAGGTCGAAGGCCGGCTCGAAATCGAGCGAACGCAGACGTCGCTCGTAGGCCGGGCGGAACTTGGTCAAGGTGTCGAGCAGCGGGTTGCAGGCCGACTGGCCGAGCCCGCAGTGGCTGGCGGCATGCAACAGGCGGTGGATACGGAAGATTTCGTTGATTTCGTACTGCGAGCCATGACCGTTCGCGATCTTGTCCATGCAGTTGGCGACCAGCGAGGTGCCAACCCGGCAGGGAGTGCAGAAACCGCAACTCTCGTGGGCGAAGAAGTGGCTGAAATTGCGCGCCACCTCGAACATGTCGCGCTGCGCCCCGAAAACCATGAATGCACCTGCCGTCGGCACGTCCTCGAAGGCAATGCGGCGCATGAATTCGTGCATCGCCAGGCAGGCTCCCGAAGGTCCGCCAACCTGTACGGCCTGCGCATTGTCGGCACCGCAGTCGCTGAGCACCTGGCTCACCGACACACCAAAGGGATACTCGTAAACCCCGGGCCGCTCGACGTCCCCCGAGATCGACAGCAGCTTGGTTCCGGTCGACTGCTTGGTGCCGAGGCCGGCGAACCAGTCGCCACCACGCAGCGCAATCAGTGCCGCCTTGCACAGCGTTTCCACATTGTTCACCACCGTCGGCTGGCCGAGATAGCCTGCGTGAACCGGGAAAGGCGGGCGGATCCGCGGCACCCCGCGCTTGCCTTCGAGCGACTCGAGCAACGCGGTCTCCTCGCCGCAGACGTAAGCGCCGGCGCCGACATGGATCTCGATGTCGAAGCTGAGGTCAGCCTGCCCACAGATCTGCCCTCCCAGGAGTCCGTCCCGACGACGGCGTACAAGGTTTTCGTCGAGTGCCGGCAGCAACCAGGCATATTCGCCGCGCAGGTAGAGCAGCCCCTGCTCGGCACCGATGGTGAAACCGGCGATCGTCATGCCGTCGAACACAAGGTCGGCGTAGCTGGCGAGCAGAACGCGATCCTTGAAGGTGCCCGGTTCACCCTCATCGGCATTACAGACGACGTAGCGGGTGGCACGCTCGCCACGCGTCGTGGCCCGGCGTGCTGACTCCCACTTGATATGCGTGGTAAATCCCGCGCCACCACGGCCGCGCAGATTGGCGCGTTGCATCTCCGCCAGCATGGCGCTCCGGCCGCGCGCGAGCGCTGTGCGCAGCGCCTCGCCAGCCGGCCAGCGGGTTGTGAGCAGGGCGTCCCGGCGCTGAATGTTGTCGTCCACGACAAAGAACTCGCGGGGCCAGTCATCCAGCGCCGCCTGCCCCCGGATCAACTCGCTGATCCAGTCGATGCGTTCGGCCGACATGCGGGTCATTGGCCGTCCATTGACCAGCAGGGCCGGACCCTGGTCGCCCATGCCGGTGCACGAGGTGGTGTCGACGCTGACCAGGCCGTCCTCGGAGACCTTGCCGCGCTCGATCCACAATTTGTTGCACAGGCGATCCAGCAACTCGCCGCTACCCAGCATGCGGTCGGTGATGTTGTCCGAGAAGAGCACGCGGTAACGACCGACCGGCGTCAGATGGAGAAAGGAATAGAAACCGGCAACCCCCTCGACACGCGCGCGCGGCAGGTCTACGGCATCGGCGATGGCGGTCAGCGCGACCGCCGGCAGGTAACCGAGCACCTCCTGCGCGGCACGCAGAATTTGCAACAACTGCCGCGGGTCGCGACGATGACGGTCGACGACGGGCTGCAGCAACGCCGCCAGACCCATCGCTTCAAAACACCCCTCGGTCACAACCGTCTCCAGCAACGATCGCGGATCGCAATCCATCGGAACAGCTTAATACCCCGATCGTCGACGGTACTGACCTAGGTCAACGGCAACGAGCAAAGCTGGTTCGACCGGGTGCCTGACCGCCTTGCCCTCTCCCGGCAGTGCCTCTCTGGCGGTGCCCGGCGAGCCCTACCGTACTGTGTTTCGATCAACAGCGGGCTTGCTGGCCGGCGCACTGTCCGACAAAGCCAGCCGGGTAGCGGTGACGACGAAATTGGTGAGAGGGAACGAGGCAAGGCTGCCGCAAGCCGACATCCAGCTTCCTCTTCCGGACGAAATGCTTGTCCCGCGGTGCCCCCACGCGGAATCGAACCACGACCTGATGATTACAAATCATCAAATTTGCCGTTTTTCGGCGTTGACTGACGTCGCAGAGTTCGTGGAGCGCGTGCATAAACCGTTACTAATCAAGCAACAAGAGTTGCATCGAATTGATCGGTGTTGCTATCATCGGGGTACACAGGGGGTACACGAAATCTGACCACCCTGATTCCAGAGGACCCGACCGATGAACGACTCGACGAGACGCGAGCGCCTGACACTGCCTAGAATCACCGCCTTCACATGCCCGGCCGGCCAGCATCAAGCGTTCTTGTGGGATTCCGACATGCCCCGGCTGGCTGTGCGGGCTACCGCAGGCAGCAAGGCATTCTTCTTCCAATCGAAGATGGACGGACAGGTTGTCCGCATCAACCTAGGCTCTGTTGTCGCATGGACGATCGCCGCCGCGCGCGCCGAGGCGTGCCGGCTGCAAACGATGATCGACCAGGGCGCCGATCCGCGTGCCGAGAAGCGCGAGCGCATCGCCGCCGCTGCCCGCAAGATCGCCGAAGAGGAGGCACGAGCCGCCGCGCTGGTCGCCGAGGCCGAAGCCGCCCAGCGCGAACAGGAGAAGCGCCAACGTTACACGCTGCGAGCACTCTGCGAGGCATACTGCGCCCTTCTTGATTCGCGCGGCAAGCCAAGCGCACGACAAGCCCGATCAATCCTCAAGGTGCACGTTTTCGATGCGCACCCCGACATTGCCGCGCTGCCTGCGCGCGAAGTCACCGCGTTGCAAGTGGCGTCGATGGTACGCAAGACACGCGAGGCCGGCCACGAGCGCACCGCCGGCGTGCTGCGTGCCTACCTGAGCGCCGCATTCACCGCCGGCCGCAAAGCTCCGTTCGACGCCAGCCTGCCCGCCGCCCTGATTCCGTTTGAAGTCGAGGCCAACCCGGTCGAAGCAATTCCGGCTATCGCGGTGCGCGCGGGAAACCGTACCCTTTCCGTCGACGAGATGCGCACCTATCTCGCCGCGCTGGGCGACGACATTGCCGACAGGGCGCTGCTGCTCGCGCTCCTGGCCGGCGGGCAGCGCATGGCGCAGCTGCTGCGCGCCAAGGTGAGCGATTACAACCCCGACGAGGCGACCTTGCGCTTGTGGGACGCCAAGGGAAGGCGCGCGATACCCCGCGAACACGTTCTACCGCTGGCGCCAAGAGCCGCCGCGCTGGCAGCCGCGCTGGCAGAGCGTGCCAAGGCAAGAGAGTGGGCACTGTTGTTCTCGACGCACGGCCTACGGCAAATGGCGGAAACGACGCCAGGCAAGCGCGCCGCAGCGATCAGTGCAGCCATGGGTGGCGAACCGTTCGACCTGCGCGACGTTCGCCGAACCGTAGAGACCATGTTGGCCAGCATGGGCCTATCCCGCGACACCCGCGCGCAACTGCTTTCTCATGGGATCAGCGGCGTGCAGGCGGCTCATTACGACCGGCATGGCTACACCGGCGAGAAGCGCGCTGCGCTCGTGGCCTGGGAGGCGCGGCTTGAGGAAATCGAGACGGGCAGGCGCACGTCCAACGTGGTGGCGATGAAAGCCAAGCGCGCATCTTGATGCTTGTAGCGTTTCGCTATACACTGAGTCGTGATCAAGAGTTTCCAGCACAAAGGACTGCAAGCCTTCTTCGAGACAGGCAGCAAGGCCGGAATCCAGCCGCACCATGCACCGAAGCTGGGGCGCCTGCTGGCCCGTCTGGATGTCGCCAAGGGCCCGGAGGACATGAACTTGCCGGGCTGGCGATTGCATACCCTCGCTGGCGATCTGGCCGGATTCCAGTCGGTCACGGTGAATGGCAATTGGCGCATGACCTTCACCTTTCAAGATGGTGACGCCGTGCTGGTTGATTATTTGGACTACCACTAGGAAAAACGCATGAGCAGGATGCACGCCCCGGCACACCCCGGCGAGACGTTGCGCGACGATGTCCTACCCGCCTTGGGCTTGAGCGTTACCGCCGCTGCCGCACAACTTGGCGTGACCCGCGCCGCCCTCTCGCGCGTGCTGAACGGTCGCGCCGCGATCTCCCCGGAAATGGCCCTGCGGCTCGAAGGCTGGCTTGGCGTGGAGAACGGTGGACGTGCTGACGCATGGGTGGCGCAACAAGCCGCCTTCGATCTTTGGCGGGCTCGGCAGGCAGGCTCTCCCAGAGTTCAGCGGGCACCACTGCTCGGCGCCGCCGCCTGAGGCGGTTCTGCCGCTCCTAGATCGCCAAATCGAAAACCGGGCACCTTCACACGGCTGGCGCGGCATCTGCCAAGAGTGCGAAAGAGTCACGACATGAATGTCATTGTCACCATTGACGGGCGCGAGGCGATCCCTGTTCGGGCTGTTCCGTTTGTGACAGGCTGGTGGATGTCGCCCGATGTGGTTGCCAGTTCGCTCGCCTACAACGATTCGCTGAAAAGATTTGAGGGGATACGGGCCTGCCATTTGGTTGATGGCTCTCGTTGTGCGGAAATCCTGCCGAAGGAATGGGATGGCGTTGAGGACCGTTTGAAGGGACTCGAGTCCAGACTAAAGGGGATGAGCGATGACCGCGCGCTGACTCGCCCAATCTGGCTGGCTGAGTCGGTGCCGTTGCTGCCTCCTGGCACCTTCCTGTGGAAAGATGAATTCGAGCGGGCTTTCCTCCGTGCCTATTCTCCGCACAACCTCCTCTGGATCGACGAGCGTCCGGGCGACCGAGAACTGAACTACCAGCCCTTGATTCCGAAAGACCTGAAAAAAGCGATCTTTGAAGGATTCGGCTTCGACGCCGGAGCATATTTTGATGCCATTCAGCAAAGACAGCAGAGCAATTTTCCCCATCCCGAACAGGAGATCAATCGCGATGATGCTCAAGACGAAATTCCACCGAGCCAAGACGAGATCGACGCCGCGATTGATTTCAAGGCTGGATTTAGCGAAACCCTCTTGAATGGGCGATCAATCTCCTGGCGCTACTGGCTGAGCTTCCCGAGATGGACAGCGCAAGAAGCTTCACGGTTGCTGTGCGGCCTGGATCCTGACCGGTTCAAGAACCTTGACGAAGGAAGTGATCAGACCGCCAAGGCAAGGGATCGCGCACGGAACATGGAGCGGATAGCGGAAAGGAGCGATGTTGGCAATCTAGCGCCAGAAGAGTGGTGGGATTGGGCGAGAAAGCATGGCTTTCGATTCCACAAGAAACTGGGTTTGGAAATCCGTAGGCGTGGCGACCATGTGAAGAGTGCGCAGTCACAAGACAAAGATTCCGAGCACGAGGCATCCGCCACATCGTCAATGGACCGCGGCGACCCTGATATGCAGGTATCGAGGGAGACTCCCGGAACCAGCAGAAGGCCACTGCTGCAACAGCTGTTTCAAGAAGAGGAAATCTTGCGCGTACTGCGTAAGCTTGGCTACGATCCAAGGCAATTACCGAAGCCCGCTCCTGGTTGCCGTGGACCCAAGGCAGCATGCAGGAACGCGCTGAAATTTCCCACAAAAGTATTCCTGATTAGCAATGATCGTCAGCCGGGCGCGCTGGGTGAGCCCGGCGAGGCTTATCCTGCACTCTGTCACCACAGGGAGCACCGCCATGGCCATGAATCGAATTCAGTTTCAACCCGGTTTGTCGATGCCGGAGTTCAC
>NZ_JAEUOL010000053.1 GCF_016789985.1 Accumulibacter sp. | reverse complement strand
CGGATCGGCCCGCTGTTCACGTTGCACGTTGCCCCCGGATTCCTGAGAATACCCGAAGACCGACGACCGACCAGGCCTCTGCGGTGAATCGACCCACAGGTCGGCGGCTGCCCACGAGCTTCACAGCGTATCATCAACATTCATTTCATGATCCGGGAAGATACAAAGGAAGGACCAGGGCGCTGGGGCGCCTGCGCCAGCACGCAGCGCTTTGGTTCAACAGCCTCCCGCCGCACAATGCGACACTTTGCCCCACCCGTCCGTAAGCTTCACCAACGGGATTTCTTGATGCGGATCAACATTGACAAACACGTGCGGGCCGACAATCACAGCCTTGACCCAGCGAGATTCATCATGACCACCATCACCGATTTCATGTCCAAAGACCATCGCTCCTGCGACGAACTGCTTGTCGCAGTCGAGCACGCCGTGGCCAAACTCTCCTGGGAGCAGGCGCGCCGCGCATTCCTGCCGTTTCGGACCAGCATGCTGCAGCATTTCGCGGCCGAAGAATCGATCCTTTTCCAGGCGTTCGAACGTGGCACCGGCATGTATCGCGGGCCCACGCAGGTGATGCGTGCCGAGCACGCCCAGATGCGGCAACTGCTGGCGGCGGTGGAATCGGCTCTGGCCGAAGAGGAGGCCGACGACTATGCCGGCAACGCCGAAACGCTGTTGATCATGCTGCAGCAGCACAACGTCAAGGAAGAGAACGTCCTCTACCCGATGTGCGACCAGCATCTGGCAGCCCAGGTCGCCGTGCTGCTGTCCGAACTGCAGCAGGAACTCGCGGCCCGACCGGAGGAAGGCGCATGACACGGCAGGCGGCCGACATCGTAGTCGACGCCCGTGGCCTTGAGCCACCCGAACCGATGGTGCGCACCATGGCGGCGCTCGACCAGCTCGGCGAGACCGAAAGGCTTCTGGTCCTCCTGCCGCGCGAGCCCTTTCCACTCTACCGGGCGCTCGAACTCAACGGCTTCCGCTGGCAAACGGAGCGACAGCCTGACGGAACCGTGGAGGTCCTGATCCAGCACCAGCGGCAGTAATGCAGGCTCTGCTGTCCTTCGACCAGGCGCCACCATTCTCGGCGCCCTTCCGCTTTTTCCTCACGGCACCGCTGTTCGCCATGCTCGCCGGTGTGCTGTTGCTGTGGAGCGGGCCGGAACTGCTCGCCTCACGCTGGACACCGGCGGCGCTGGCGGTCACCCATCTGATCACTGTCGGCTTCATGTTGCAGGTCATGCTCGGTGCCATGATCCAGATCCTGCCGGTGGTCGCCGGGGCGAACATGATTCGATCATTGGGTGTGGCAAGATTGGTGCACGCGACGATCGTTCCCGGTGCACTGCTGCTGGCAACCGGCTTGCTGACCTTCGATCCCCTATGGTTCAGGCTGGCAGCGCTGGCTTTGGGATTCGGACTGGCACTTTTTCTCGCCGCAGCCGGCCATGCCCTGCACGGAGTGCCGTCGATCAATCCGACCATCCTGGGCCTCAAGCTGGCGCTGACGGGTCTGATCATTACCGCCGGGCTCGGCATCCTGCTGGCTATCGCGGTAGACGGATCGATCGCTCTGCCGCTGCCGCTCCTGCAACTCACCACCATTCACATCGGCTGGGGTTTCGTTGGCTGGAGCGCCGTCCTGCTCTTTGCCGTCGCTCTGGTTGTCGTGCCGATGTTCCAGATGACCCCGCCCTACCCGCCCCGCTTTGCCAGTATCTTCCCGTGGTCGCTACCGCTTGTCCTGTCCTTCTGGAGTTTGGCCCATGCTGCCGGCTGGCCAGGCCTTGCCGCCCTGCTGACCGCTGTTCTGGTCATGACCGTCGGCGTTTTTGCCGTCCTCACGCTGCATGTGCAGCGGCGCAGCAAACGGGCCCGCTTCGATGCCACACAGCACTACTGGCGAGTGGCCATGCTCTGCGCGCTGGCTGCCTGCGCCTTGTCGCTGGCCGGCACCAGCCTGCCGGCACTGGCCGAGAGTCGGGAGTGGCCACTGCTGTGCGGCGTCCTGGCACTGTTTGGCAGCCTGATGTCGGTGATGATCGGAATGCTCTACAAGATCGTTCCTTTTCTCGTCTGGCTGCACCTACAGAACCTGGGCGGTGGACAGGTTGTCGCACCGACCATGAACAAGGTCATCGCCGCTCAGCAGATCGAACGACAAATGCAGACCCATTTCGCGGCGCTGGCCTTGCTGCTGGCCGCCGTGATCCGGCCCGACTGGTTTGCTCATCTGGCGGGAGTCGCGCTGGTCCTGGCCAACGGCCTGCTGCTGCGCAACCTGCTGGGGGCCGTCGCCTTCTATCAACAGCATCGTCGCCAGATCAAGCTCAAGACTTCCAGCGCCGCCCTCCGACAGGCCGCGCCATGAGCTACCTGATCCTCAAACACCTGCACATCGGCTGCGTCGTGCTCAGCGGCACGGGCTTCCTGCTGCGTGGCCTCCTGATGCTGGCCGATTCGCGCTGGCTGCAACAGCCGATCGTCCGCATCCTGCCGCATGTCGTCGACACTGTCCTGCTGGGCAGCGCGATCGCCATGGCGGTGATCAGCGCCCAGTATCCCTTCAGCACCGACTGGCTGACCGCCAAGCTGCTCGGTCTGCTGATCTATATCGGCTGTGGAAGCATGGCCCTCAAGCGTGCACGCAGCAAGCCGCAGCGGGCTGCCTACTTGGTCGCTGCGCTGCTCGCCTTCGCCTGGATCGTCTCCGTCGCGTTGAACCGCAACCGGCTGGGCTTTCTTGCCAGTCTCGTCTGAAACCCTGGCACGCCTGCCGCTTGCTAGCTGCGCTGGTGCGTCATCAGCTTGCGCAGTCCTGCAGTGTTGAGAATCCGGACTTTTCGCTGGTTTACCGCGAGCAGACCTTCCTCCTGAAAGCGCGAAAAGGCGCGACTGACCGTTTCCAGCTTGAGGCCCAGGTAGCTGCCGATTTCGTCGCGCGACATGCGCAGGTTGAACTCGGCCGGCGAGTAACCCCGGGCCTTGAAGCGCTGCGAGAGATTGAGCAAGAACGCGGCCAGACGCTCTTCCGCACGCATCGTCCCGAGCAGCATCATCACGCCGTGGTCGCGCACGATTTCGCGGCTCATCACCTTGTGGAAATGATGCTGCAGCATATGCACCTGTCGCGACAGGCTCTCCAGATGCGAGAAGGGAATGGCGCAGACTTCGCTGTCCTCCAGGGCGATGGCGTTACAGCTGTGCACCTCGCTACTGATGCCGTCGAGACCGAGCAGTTCGCCGGCCATCTGAAAGCCCGTCACCTGATCACGGCCATCCTCGATCATCACGTCGGTCTTGAAAAAACCGCTGCGCACCGCGTAGATCGACTCGAAGGGCTGCCCCGCTCGATATAGGAAGTCTCCGCGTTTGAGACGCCTGCGCGTCGAAACCAGCTCATCCAGTTTCTTCAGTTCGTCCGGATCGAGACCAATCGGCAAGCACAGCTCGCGCAGATTGCAATTGGAACAGGCGGTCTTGACCACTTCAAAGGCAAGCCTCGCCGTCGCAGCATCGGTGGACATGTCAGCTCACTTTTCGCTTATCCCTGCGTTTGATCCACGTCAACCCCGGTCCTTCCTTGCCGTCCGATAATGCCGACAACCAACATTGCAGTGGGCAGATGAGATCCATCGCTGGCAACCTGATTTTCGATCCACAGATCATCCGCCGCTTCGACGTCAACGGCCCCCGCTACACGTCGTATCCGACAGCGGATCGCTTCGTCGAGGCCTTCGGCTCGGATGCATCCAGACTCTGGCTAGGCAAACGCAATATCGGTGCCGTCAGCCGCCGATTGTCATTGTACTTCCACATTCCATTCTGTAACACCATCTGCTACTACTGCGCCTGCAACAAGATCATCACCAAGGATCACGGTCGTTCCGCCAAGTATCTGAAATACCTGGCCCGCGAACTGGCTCTGCAGAGCAGCTATCTCGATGGTGGAGATCAGGAAGTGGCGCAACTACATTGGGGCGGCGGAACGCCCACTTTCCTGTCGCACGACGAAATGCGCCAGTTGATGGCCGCGACCCGCAGCCATTTCAAACTGATCGAGGGCGGTGAGTATTCCATCGAGGTCGATCCACGCAAGGTCGATCGGACAACCGTCGAATTGCTCGGCGAACTCGGCTTCAATCGCATGAGTATCGGTGTGCAGGACTTCGACGCAAGCGTCCAGCAAGCGGTGAATCGCATCCAGAGCGAGAAGGAAACCTGCGCAGTGATCGAAGGGGCGCGTGCGACCGGCTTCAAGTCGGTCAGCGTCGACCTGATCTACGGTTTGCCGAAGCAGACGGTGGCAGGCTTCGACCGCACGCTGGACCGCGTGATTGACGCCAACCCGGACCGCGTCTCGATCTACAACTACGCCCACCTGCCCAGTCTGTTCAAGCCACAGCGCCGCATTCTCGAATCGGACATGCCCTCCGCCGATGCCCGGTTGCAGATTCTTGCCCTGGCCATCGAACGCATGACCGAAGCCGGCTATGTCTTCATCGGCATGGACCATTTCGCGAAGCCGGATGATGAACTGGCCATTGCGCAAAGGCAGGGTCGTTTGCACCGCAACTTCCAGGGCTATTCGACGCATTCCGACTGCGATCTAATGGCTTTCGGCATCTCGTCGATCAGCAAGGTTGGCCCGACCTATTGCCAGAACGTGAAGACGCTGGACGAATATTATGACCTGCTGGACAGTGCCACCCTGCCGGTCTACCGGGGTATCGAACTCAACGCGGATGATCTCCTGCGCCGCTCGATCATCCAGTCGCTGATGTGCCATTTCGAATTGTCGATCGAGTCGATCGAAATCGCGCATCTGATCGACTTCCGGAAGTATTTCGCCACAGAACTGGAGGAACTCGGCGAGATGGTCGACGCTGGCCTGGTTCGGGTCGACGACAAGTGGATTACCGTCCTGCCACGCGGCCGCATGCTGGTGCGTGCGATATCGATGGTTTTTGACAAGTACCTGCGTGCCGACCGGCAGCGCACCCGCTACTCGAAAGTGATCTGAGACCGGACAACCGTGTCCGGGTGCGGAAGGAGTAGAATCGGCGCTCCCTCTCCCGATGCTGCTGCCTGTTGCCCATGCCCGAATCGAGTTTTCTCGCCCTGTTGCTGGTCGGACTGCTTGGCGGCACCCATTGTATCGGCATGTGCGGCGGCATTGTCGGCGCTCTGTCGATGGGCACCCCACCACGCCTGAACCTGCTGCTGGCCTACAACAGCGGGCGGATCCTCAGTTACGGGATGGCCGGCGCCATCGCCGGCGCGGTGGGTGAGGCAGGCATCGCGTTGGCCGGACAGCTACCCCTGCGCAGCCTCCTCTACCTGCTGGCCAACCTGATGCTGATCGCCTTGGGTCTGTACCTGATGGGCCTCACTGGTGCGCTGGCCTTCACCGAGCGCCTTGGCCAGAAACTTTGGCGACATCTGCAACCACTGACCCGGCGCTACCTCCCGGCACGCACCGCGCTACAGGCTTTTCCGCTCGGTCTGCTGTGGGGCTGGCTCCCTTGCGGTCTGGTCTACAGCGCGCTGGTGACGGCGCTGAGCAGTGGCTCAGCCTGGCAGGGTGCCGGCCTGATGTTGGCTTTCGGTCTGGGCACCTTGCCCAACCTGCTGCTCGCCGGCTTCCTTGCCGCCCGCCTGCGCGCCCATGCCGGCCGTGCCTCGACCCGTCTGGCCGGTGGTCTGGTCGTCCTCGGTTTTGGCGTCTGGGGACTGCTTGGCCTGCCGGGCCTGCTGCGCCAGGTTCATTCCATCTAGCCATGTGGCCGGCGAATCAGGCAGCAGGCCCAGCGTGCGGATAGGCACCTCAAGCGCGATGAGCGACCCGCCGGGAAGACTGACGAGACTTGATCTGCCGATCAGCGGGATGAGTTGTGCCGCCTGTGCGACACGCCTCGAAAAGGTGCTGAATCGCTTGCCAGGAGTGACGGCCAGTGTCAATCTGGCGACCGAGCATGCCCTGGTCGAACTCTCGACACCAGTAACGACGGCCGTGCAGGTGCTTGCCGCCATCGAGAAGGCCGGCTTCCACGTACCACCGCGCCACCTGGAACTGACGATCGCCGGCATGAGCTGCGCCGCCTGCTCGACGCGTATCGAGAAGCTGCTCAACCGCGCCCCCGGCGTCGAGGCAGTGGTCAACCTGGCAACCGAGCGAGCCACCGTGCGCTATTTGCCGGGAATCGTTGCGCCAGCAGATCTGGTCGCCACCATCGAACATGCCGGGTTCAGCGCTCACCTAGCCGATGACTGCACGCGCGACGCCGAGCGGGCGGCAAGGATCGCCAGTCAGCAGGCCGAATTGCAGCACTTCTGGATCGCCGCCGCGCTGACCTTACCACTGGCCGCTCAGATGCTGACCATGTTCGATGTCGGCGTCAGCCATCACCAGGACCTCCTTCCTCGCTGGCTCCAGCTCTTCCTGGCAACCCCCGTGCAGTTCTGGTTCGGTTGGCGTTTTTACGAAGGAACCTGGAAATCCCTGCGCGGCGGCGGTGCCAACATGGACGTGCTGGTCGCCCTCGGCACGACGATGGCCTACACCTTCAGTCTGTTCGTCACCGTGTCGGGGGCGGCCCATCTGCATGTCTACTTCGAGGCATCGGCCGCCGTGATCACCCTCGTGCTGCTCGGCAAGCTGCTCGAGGCACGCGCCAAGGCGAAGGCCAGTGAAGCAATCGAGGCGCTCGTCCGTCTGCAACCGAGGACGGCGCGCGTTGAACGCGACGGCACGCTGATCGAACTCGATACCAGCCTGCTGGTGCCGGGCGATATCTTCATCGTCCGCCCGGGCGAGAGCGTACCGGTCGACGGTGAAGTGATCGATGGTTCGTCCAGCGTTGGCGAGGCCCTGCTCACCGGCGAAAGCATGCCCGTCACCAAGCAACGGGGGGAGCGGGTGTTCGCCGCGACCATCAACGGCGAAGGCATGCTGCGCTGTCGCGCCACCGGGGTCGGCGAGCACACCTTACTGGCCGGGATCATCCGCATGGTTGCCACAGCGCAAGGTTCGAAAGCTCCGGTGCAACGCCTGGCCGATCGCATTTCGGCAGTCTTCGTGCCGATTGTCTGCCTCGTCGCACTCGGTACCCTGCTCGCCTGGTGGCTGCATGGCGGAGTGTTCAGCACCGCATTGGTCAATGCAGTGGCCGTGCTGGTGATTGCCTGTCCCTGTGCTTTGGGACTGGCGACGCCGACGGCCATCATGGTCGCCAGCGGAGAGGGTGCCAAAGCCGGCATCCTGATCAAGAATGCCGAGGCCCTGCAACGTGCGGAGAGGATCAACGTTCTGGCAGTGGACAAGACCGGAACTCTGACGCGTGGCGAGCCGGAACTGACCGATCTGCTGCCCCTGGCCACGCCAGCCGACGAAGCGTTGATCCTCGCTGCTGGCCTCGAACAGGGATCCGAGCATCCGTTGGCACGCGCCATCCTGCAGCATGCCCAGGCCACCGGCATGATCCTGCCGGCACTGGAAGATTTTCGTGCCATCCCCGGTCGAGGTGTCGAGGGCCGGGTTGCCGGCCGTTGGCTGCGCCTGGGTGCACCGAATGAGTTTTCGCACCTTGCCCTGCCGAATGAACTGATCGAAAGTCTGCAAAACGCCGGCAAGACCGTGGTGATTCTCGCCGAAGGCGACCCATCCAAGGTCGCCGACGACGACACCAACCTGCGGTCCGGCGGGGTAGTGCTGGCTCTCCTGGCAATCACCGACCCGTTGCGCGAAAGTTCGCCGGCAGCAATTTCAAGACTCAAGGCACTGGGCGTCAGGATGGTGATGCTGACCGGCGATCACGCGGCCACCGCGGCAGCGATTGCCGATGCAGCCGGAATCGACGATTTCCGCGCCGGCATCCTTCCAGGAGACAAGGCAGCGGCGGTCAATGCACTGAAGAACAGTGGCGCCGTGGTGGCCATGGTCGGTGATGGCATCAACGATGCGCCAGCCTTGGCGGCTGCCGATGTCAGCTTCGCCGTGGGCGCCGGCTCGGATGCCGCGATCGAGGCGGCAGACGTGGCGCTGGTGCGCAGCGATCTGCATGGGATCGCCGATGCCATCCTGCTTTCACGTGCCACCCTGCGAAAAATCAGGCAGAATCTGTTCTGCGCCTTCATCTACAACGTTCTGGGCATCCCCTTGGCGGCGCTGGGCATGCTCAACCCGGTGATCGCTGGCGCAGCAATGGCCCTGAGTTCGGTGTCGGTGGTGTCGAACTCGCTGCTTCTCAAGCGCTGGCAGCCGGGTAAACTCTAGGGCAAGAACCGCCGGCGAACAACCCGCGCCGCACATGATTGGAACAGAGTATGGACAGGGTCGTGATCAATGTCACCGGTATGAGTTGCGAGCGCTGCCTGAAGAGCGTCAGCGACGCTCTCGGTAGACTACCCGGCGTCGTACAGGTCGAGGTTTCGCTGGCTGCAGGACAGGCCGTCGTCACCTGCGATCCCTTGCTGGTACGCCCCGCCGAGTTGTCGGATGCGATCGAGGAGGCAGGGTTCGATGCGCAGACTTCCGCTTGAAGCCCGCGGCAACCCTCGCCCATCAGTCCCGACCAGGAGTGAGTGCTGTTATCTTGCCCACAACGCCAGTTGATGCAAGTCATCACCGTTTGCCTCACCCTCTGCCTCTCGCCCACCGGCGAGCGAGGGGAGACTCGTGAGTCGCTAGCGCGACTGTTACGCTAACCCTGCTGAGCCAGGAGACAATATGCCGAGAAGAAAAACAAGAACCGTCGAGCCTCCCGCTCCCGAAATCGCCAGCGAGGAACCCCTCCGGCTGACCCAGTTCTCACACGGCGGTGGTTGCGGCTGCAAGATTGCCCCTGCCGTGCTCGAACAGATCCTCGCCAAGACCGCGCCGGTGCTGGCACCACGCCAGTTGCTGGTGGGCATCGAGACCAGCGACGATGCCGCAGTCTACCAGCTCAACGAGGAGCAGGCGCTGGTTGCAACCACCGATTTCTTCATGCCCATCGTCGACGACCCGTTCGATTTCGGCTGCATCGCGGCGACCAACGCGCTGTCCGATGTTTATGCGATGGGCGGTGTACCGCTGCTGGCCTTGGCGGTGGTCGGCATGCCGGTCAATAAGCTGCCCCTGGCGACGATCAAGCGCATCCTTGACGGCGGCGAGTCGGTCTGTAGCCGGGCACTGATTCCGATTGCCGGGGGACACACCATCGACTCGGTGGAACCCATCTACGGTCTCGTCGCCATTGGTCTGGTGCATCCGGACCATCTCAAGCGTAATTCCGGTGCGCGACCCGGCGACAAACTGATTCTCGGCAAGGGGCTGGGGGTCGGCTTTTTCAGCGCTGCACTGAAGAAAGGGCTGCTCTCCGGCGTATCGTACAGCGCGATGATCACTTCGACGACGCAGCTCAATACTCCGGGTCGGGCGCTTGGCTGCCTGGCCGGTGTACACGCGATGACCGATGTCACCGGTTTCGGTCTGCTCGGTCATCTGGTAGTAATCTGCAAGGCTTCGGGTGTTTCGGCGGTCATCGATTACACCGCCGTCCCGGTATTGACCAATGCAATGGATTACGCTGCCAAAGGCTGCATCACGGGCGCATCCGAACGCAACTGGGCGAGTTATGGCGAATACGTGAGCCTGCAGAAGAAGCAGCTTGGCGACCTTGAACGTGCACTGCTGACCGACCCGCAGACCAGTGGTGGTCTCCTTGTTTCCTGCGCACCGGAAGTCGTCACCGAAGTTCTGGCGATCTTCCTGCAGGAAGGCTTCGACCACGCGACGGTGATCGGTGAAGTTGGCGAAGGGAAGGCACAGGTCTCGGTGATCAGGAGCCACTGAGCAACGGCCGGGAGGACGCCGTGCCCGGTTGTCGGCTGCCCCGTATCTCTTCAAGGTTGAACGGCAGGCGGCCTGCCCCACTCAATCGAGGAGCAGCGAAACGAGGCCGTCAGCCAGCTTCGGTTCAAACCAGGTTGACTTCGGTGGCATGATGTGCCCGGCATCGGCGACCGCCATCAAGTCTGCCATCTGCGTCGGATACATGGCAAACGCGACCGCCATTTCACCGCTGTTCACCCGCCGTTCGAGTTCCCCGAGGCCACGCATGCCCCCGACAAAATCAATGCGCGTGTCGCGACGAAGGTCGGTGACATCCAGGACCGGAGCGAGCAGCTGTTCGGTCAGCACCGAGACGTCGAGCCTGCGCACCGGGTCGGACAAGGGCACCAGCCCTGGCCGGATCTCGATCCGGTACCACTGACCGCTCAGATACATTCCGCACACGCCGCTGCGCTCCGGTCTGACCGCCTCCCCCGCCGCGCTGACGAGGTAGCGCTGCTCAAGCGCAGCGAGAAACTCGCCTTCGCTCAGCCCGTTCAAATCTCGCAATACCCGATTGTAATCCATGATCAGCATCTGGGCTGCCGGAAAGATCACCGAGAGAAAGGACTGACCGTCGTCGGCGCCACCCGGCTGCCGACGGCGACCGGCCGCGACACGCGAGGCGGCAGCCGAACGATGGTGACCGTCGGCGATATAAAGGGCCGGCATGGCAGCAAATACGTCGCTGATCTGCGCCATCAAGGCAGCGTCCTCGATCATCCACAGGGTGTGTCGGATACCGTCGCTGGCCGACACATCGGCAATTGGAGCACCATCGGCGGCGCTGGCGATCAGGCGCTCGGCTTCCGGATCGTCGGGATGTACCAGCAACACCGGTCCGGTCTGAGCATTCAATGCCTCGATCTGGCGTACCCGGTCATCTTCCTTGTCGGGCCGAGTGAACTCGTGCTTGCGGATGCGGTTACTGTCGTAAGCGGCGATAGCCGCAGCAGCCACCAGCCCGGTCTGGGTGTGCTCGCCCATGACCAGTCGATAGACATAGTAGCACACCCGAGGATCCCGGCAGAGCACCCCCTGTTCGATCAGTCGTCGGAAGTTGTCGGCCGACCTGGCGTACACTTCGGGCGCGTAGTGGTCGACTTCCGGCGGCAGGTCGATCTCGGCCTTGGAGACATGCAGGAAGGACAGCGGCCTGCCACTCGCGGCCTGACGCGCTTCTTCGCTGGACAGGACATCGTAAGGGGGTGCCACAACGGCTGCGGCGTCTGCACTGCGCGGCCGCAGACCGGCGAACGGTCGAATCAGGCAAGAATCAGTCATTAGGTAGGGTCTCCTGCTTGGGCGCGTTTCTGGAAGGAAGGACATCCCCCGCCATGTGCGAGCGACAGGCCCGGGGCTCCTGTCGTTCGCGCTGGAAAGTCTCGCGCATGCGCACCGAACTGCCTACGCCGCGGCTCACTGGCCACCGACGGGAAGCCGCGCCGGTCAGATGCTTCGGTACAAGGCCTCATAGCGCAGTGCTGAATCGGCCCAGGAGAAATCCTGCGCCATCCCTCGGCGCTGCAACTGGACCCAGGCGGGCGTATCACGCCAGAGCGCCACAGCGTCACCGATTCGACCAGCCAACGCCCGACTGCTGGCATCGTCGAAAACGAAACCATTGGCGGTGCCTGCCGCCAGGTTGTCGGGCGTTGCGTCGATCACCGTGTCGGCCAGTCCACCGACCCTTCGCACCAATGGCACGGTACCGTAGCGCAGCGCGTAGAGCTGGGTCAGCCCACAAGGCTCGAAACGCGAAGGGACGAGCAGGATGTCGGCACCGGCGATCATGCGGTGCGACAAGGCGTCATCAAAACCGAGGTACACCGAAACGGCGTCAGGATGAGCACTGGCAGCGGCACGAAATGCGGCCTCAATATCCGCTTCGCCACTGCCGATGACCATCAGTTGCGCCCCGGCGGCAAGCAGATCCGGTAACGCGCCGAGGACGAGATCCATCCCCTTTTGCGCGGTGAGTCGGCTGACCACGGCGACCAGCGGAGCCTTGGCACGCAACGCAAATCCCATCTCCGACTGGAGCTTCAGCTTGCAGACCTTCTTGCCGCGCAGCTTGTCGGTCGTGTAGTTCCTGGCCAGTGCCGGATCACGCGCCGGATCCCACACTGAATAGTCAACCCCGTTGAGAATCCCGGACAGGTTCCCGCCGCGGTCACGCAGCAGTCCGTCGAGACCCCAGCCGAATTCGGGCGTGCATATCTCGCGCGCATAGGTCGGACTGACCGCGTTGACCCGCTTCGAATGGTAGAGAGCTGCCTTCATGAAGGATAACTGCCCATGAAACTCGAGCGCACTCTGGTCTGCTCCTGAAATCATCAGGCCGAGGTCGGTGTGGTGATCAAGCGGAAATAGCCCGCGGAAAGCAAGATTGTGAATCGTAAACACCGTTGCCGTGTTCAACGCCGGATTCTGCGCAATGTAGGCCGGCGCCAGTCCGGCGTGCCAATCATGCGCATGCACCACATCCGGCTGCCAGTTTCGATCAAGCTCCCCTGCTGCCAGATGCGCTGCGACCCAGCCGAGCAGGGCATAACGTCGATGGTTGTCGGTCCAGTCGCGGCCGTCCGGGCCAAGATAGGGATTACCGTCACGTCGATAAAGGAAGGGCGCGTCAATGACGTAAGCCAGCAGCCCACTATCCGGCAAGCGACCGACACGCAGCGTGATCACCGCTGCGCCAAAGGCCGGCCCGAAGCGGCTGACCCGCTTGAGCTCGGTAACCCTGTTGAGAATCGCCGGCATCCCTGGCAGCAGCACGCGGACATCGAGGCCGCGCGCGGCGAGTGCGGCCGGCAGCGCCGCTACGACATCGGCCAGACCGCCGGTCTTGACCAGCGGATAGATTTCGGCAGCGACATGCAGGACGCGCAAGACTTTCTTCTCCGCAACGCGTCAGACCAGCCGCTCGAGCATCTTGCGTGTCACCAGCGTCACGCCGTTCTCGGTATGTCGGAAACGACGGGCATCGTCTTCCGGATACTCACCGATGACCATTCCTGCGGGGATCTGGCAGCCGGCGTCAACCACACAGCGGCTCAATCTCGCACGATTGCCGACAGTGGTGTCGGGGAGCATCACAGAGAGATTGACGCGTGCATAGGAATGCACACGGCAGTTGGAGAAGAGCATCGACCGATTGACTTCGCCGGAAACGATGCAACCGCTGGAAACCGAGGACTCGATCGCGTTGCCCCGACGGTCCATGTGGTTGTGCACGAATTTCGCCGGCGGTAACTGTTGCTGATAGGTCCACACCGGCCAATTGCGGTCGTACAGGTTGAGCGCCGGCACCGTTGCCGTCAGATCGATGTTGGCATCCCAGTAGGCATCGATCGTCCCGACATCACGCCAGTAATGCTCCTTGCGCTCCTCGTCCGGCGCGATGACGCAACTGCGCGAGAACGGATGGGCGGCGGCAACCCGGTTGGCCACGGCGCGTGGAATGATATCCTTGCCGAAGTCATGGCTCGAAGAAGGATCGACGATGTCACGCGCCAGTTCGGAGTACAGGTACTTGGCGTTGAAAACGTAGACGCCCATGCTGCACAGCGACATGCCCGGATTGCCCGGCATGCTCGGCGGATCGGCCGGTTTCTCCACGAAATCAGTGATCAGACCGTTTTCATCGACCGCCATCACGCCGAAACCGGTGGCCTCGTTGCGGGGTACCTCGATGCAGGCGATCGTGCATTCGGCCCCACTCTCGACGTGGTCGACCAGCATCATCGCGTAGTTCATTTTGTATACATGGTCACCGGCAAGGATCACCACGAACTCCGGCGAGGGCCGGTAGGTCTCGAGGATGTCGATATTTTGGTAGACCGCGTCGGCGGTGCCCCGATACCAGGACTCCTCGTCGACTCGCTGCTGTGCCGGCAGCAGGTCAACGAATTCGTTGACTTCGCCATGCAGGAAGTTCCAGCCGCGCTGCAGATGGCGCAGGAGACTATGCGACTTGTACTGCGTGACCACCCCGATACGCCGAAACTGCGAGTTGACGCAATTCGACAGGGCGAAATCAATGATCCGAAACTTGCCACCGAAGTGCACCGCCGGCTTCGCCCGGCGATCCGTCAGTTCATGCAGCCGGCTGCCGCGTCCGCCGGCCAGAACAAGGGCGATTCCCTTGCGCGGCAATTGGAAGGTTCTCCTGTCAACCATCTTCTTATCCCCAATCTAGCTTGCTTCATCCCATCTGGCAAGGCCACCAGATATCACTCTTGATTAACTGATCACGCTCGGGATTTTTCTGCCGGTGATCGCGCCGATCTGCGCAACCCCGTCGGCCAGCCGGATCAGCGGCGCCAGCGCCTGTTGCGTGGGAACTTCGTGCTGGCTGGAATCGGCGACAAATCGCTCGAGATAGACGCGCAACGTTGCCCCCTCGGTACCGGTACCCGACAATCGGAAAACGACCCGTGACCCGTCTTCGAGCATGACACGAATGCCCTGACGTTCAGAGCGTGAGCCATCGACCGGATCGGTATAGGAAAAATCATCGGCCGCCGCAATGCGCAGACCGCAACGTTCGGAACCAGCCAGCTGCGGCAGGCAAGCACGCAGTTCATTCATCAGGCGATCCCCATGCGCCGTCTCGATGGCCTCATAATCATGACGGGAGTAGACATTGCGTCCAAACCGCTGCCAATGCTCGCGTACGATCTTGTCGGCCGACATGCCTCGTTCCGCCAGGATGTTGAGCCAGTAGAGGACTGCCCACAGGCCATCCTTCTCGCGCACGTGATTCGAACCGGTCCCGGCGCTCTCCTCGCCGCACAGGGTGGCCTTGCCCGCATCGAGCAGGGAACCGAAGTACTTCCAGCCGGTTGGCGTTTCGTAACACGGAACCCCTAGGGCGCTGGCAACCCGGTCCACGGCGCAGCTGGTCGGCATCGAACGGGCGACACCAGCGAGGCCACCGGCGTAGGCCGGCACCAGCGCGTGGTTGGCGGCGAGTATGGCGAGACTGTCACTCGGACTGACCACGAAATTCGGGCCGACAATCATGTTCCGATCGCCATCCCCGTCCGAAGCCGCCCCGAACGAAAGACCGGAGCTGCGGTCGGCGAGTGCCGAAACGAGGTCGGCGGCCCAGACCGGGTTGGGGTCGGGATGGCCACCCGCGAAATCTGGCAAGGGAGTTCCGTTGACCACCGTGCCCGCCGGGGCGCCCAGACGACGCTCGAGGATGGCTTTTGCGTACGGCCCGGTCACCGCGTGCATGGCGTCGAAGCGCATGCGGAAATCCGGACGCGCGAGCAATGTGGCAATGCGATCGAAATCGAACAGCGACTCGAGCAGTTCGGCATAGTCGGCAACCGGATCGATGACGCTGACCAGCATCTCGCCGATACGGGACTCGCCAATC
>NZ_JAEUOL010000005.1 GCF_016789985.1 Accumulibacter sp. | reverse complement strand
GTAGGGCGGCTTGCCCTTGCGTTCGCCCATCCTGGCGGACTTGACTCCCTTGCCGCGCAGCATTTCGAGGCCGGCGTTGGCGGCTTCCTCGGTACGGTAGGTGCCGAGCGAAATCGCCAGCTGGTTGGGCCCGCTGGCCTGAACGATGAAGTAATCCTGGATCCCCAGTTGCTGCAGCTCGGCGGTCTTCCTGGTCGCATCCTCCTTGCTGGCGAGTGGCGGGATGTAGACCCAGTAGCCGCTGCTCTCGTTGACCGTGCGCCGACTGGACCTGAAGGCGGCAAACTGTTCGCCCAGCAGCTTTTCGATCTGGTCCGCCTCGTCGCTGGCCAGTTCACTCCATACCTGGCAAGTCTCGCTGGTGCTGCGCCCCCCTGTCCTGTCGCCCTCTTCCTTGCGCTGGCTGGTACCCGGTGCTTCGCCGCGCGCGACAACCCGCACCTGGTCGGCCTGCAACTGTTGTTCGACGCGACGCGCATCGGAATCGGCAGGCGTACCAAGGTAGCCGCGACCCCACACGACAAGCAGCAGGTTGGCGAGCACCAGAAGGAAGACGACGATGCGCATTGCGACGCTCATCAGACCTTGGGCAGGTGCTCCAGCGAGGCTCGAATGGCTTCGGCCGGGTACTCGAAATCCTCCAGTTCACCGGCAAAGTAGCGGTCGTAGGCGGCCATGTCGAAATGACCGTGGCCAGTGAGATTGAAGAAGATCGTCTGCGCTTCGCCACTCTCCTTGCAGCGCAGTGCCTCGTCGATCGCCGCGCGGATCGCGTGGTTCGATTCGGGTGCCGGAATGACACCCTCGGCGCGCGCAAACATGACGCCCGCCTCGAAGGTCGCCAGTTGCGCCACGGCGATCGCCTCGATCAGCCCTCCATGGTAAAGCTGCGATACCAGCGGCGAGTCTCCGTGGTAACGCAGGCCCCCGGCGTGGATGCCGGGCGGCATGAAGTCGTGACCTAGCGTGTACATCTTCATCAGCGGGGTGAAGCCTGAAGCATCGCCAAAGTCATAGGCGTAGGTACCCTTGGTCAGCGTCGGGCAGGAGGTCGGCTCGACGGCAACCAGTCGGGTCAGCTTGCCATCGTGTCCGCCCGCCGCGTTGTCGGCAATGAACGGAAAGGCGACGCCGGCAAACGACGAGCCGCCGCCACAGGGCGCGAAGACCACATCCGGCCAGTCACCAGCCTTTTCGAACTGCTTTTTCGCTTCCTGGCCGATGATCGTCTGATGCAGCGCCACGTGATTGAGCACCGAGCCCAGGGCGTAGCTGGTGTCGGTGCGCGAAGCGGCTTCCTCGACCGCCTCGGAGATGGCAATGCCCAGCGAGCCCTGATTGGCCGGATCCCTGGCCAGCAGATCGCGGCCGGTCTGGGTCATGTTCGACGGGCTGGCAAACACCTCGGCCCCCCAGGTCTGCATCATCGAACGGCGGAAGGGCTTCTGCTGATAGCTGATCTTGACCATGTAAACGCGCACCTCGAGGCCGAACATCTGCCCGGCAAAGGCCATCGAGCAGCCCCATTGCCCGGCGCCGGTTTCGGTCGTGATGCGCTTGATGCCGGCCTGCTGGTTGTAGAAAGCCTGCGGCACGGCGGTGTTCGGCTTGTGTGATCCGGCAGGGGAAACGCCTTCGTACTTGTAGTAGAGCCTGGCCGGCGTCTTCAGCATTTCTTCCAGCCGGCGGGCGCGGATCAAGGGCGACGGACGCCACAGCCGGTAAATCTGCCTGACCTCATCCGGGATCGGGATCCAGCGTTCGGCCGACATTTCCTGTTCGAGGATGGCCATCGGAAAGATCATCCCCATCTGCTCCGGCGACACCGGGTTGCCGTCCGGTCCGAGAGGCGGCAGCGGCGGCGTCGGCATGTCGGCAACGACGTTGTACCAGTGGGTGGGGATTTCTGATTGTTCCAGCGTGATGCGTAGCGATTCCACAAGGCCTCCCTAGGTTTCTTGGCAATACGAGGCCCGGAGTATACTCCGGGAAGACGACCCTAATCACTCCAGGCGGCAGGGGCGGCCGGGTACGCGGCGGTGGGCAGCCCTCTTTGCAGTTCGTGGCCGACCAGTTTTCCAGGGGCAAACGCGTCGATCAGGCGCCGCCAGGCCCGGCGCGCTGCCACGCTGTTGTCCTGGCTGAAATTGCAGACGTACAGGTCGAGCGTCACGGCTTGCGCTTCCGGCCAGGTGTGCACCGCCAGATGTGACTCGGCCAGAATCACCGCACCGGTCGCACCGGCCGGTTGGTGGCGGTCGCCGAACTGGTGGAAGACGAGCGCCAGGGGCGTCAGCCCCGGAACCGAACATACCGTCAGACAGAGTTCGCGCAGGGCGCCGGCGTCATTGAGCAGGCGCGGCGCACAGCGACAGTCGTGGAGTTCGGCGATCAGGTGCAGGCCGTGCATGGCGAGTCTCCATCTCTTCGGACATCACCAGGGCTGCTGCCGCGTTGTTCGCCGCCGGGCCGGGCAGACAGTGCCCTCGGCAGGGACCGGCTGCTCACCCCTTGGGCACGGAGCTGGCGCTGGTCCTGGTGACTATCCCGGCCTCATCGAAGTGCACATTGAAGTACCATTCCATGCCCGCCTCCACTTTGGTCTTCCAGTCCCAAACCCTTTCCTGGCGCAAGGAGAAATATCGCTCATGTGCCGGACGGCCAAGCAGGCGCCGCACCTGTTCCCGGTTCATGCCGGGTTTGATCCTGGCAAAGTTTTCCGCGGTCAGCACCTGCCGCACTTCGCGCAACACGTTGTCCGGACCAATGACCAACATATGGTTTACGATGCCTTCCGGTGTGCGCGGATATTCCCAGGTGCGCGTTCCGTCCTCTTCCAGCCACTCGAGGTTAGGCTCGCCCATGAGCTTGCGCACCTCACTGGATTTGGTGGTTCCGGGTCGCAGCTTGCTCAGTTTGTCGGCGTCACAGCCGGACATGGTAATCGCGGTCAGTCCGGCAAGAAGAAGGCTGACCAAGAGTTTTCTCAACACGTTCGATGCTCCTGTCGTTGCGGGCGGAATCGTTGCCGGCGAGGCAGGAGTATAGACGAAGGCGAATCAAGGAGGTCCGTGCGCCCTGACCAATCCCCATCCCGACTCCGGCCGGCGGCGTACCGCCGCGCGCCGTGTGGCGGCCGCGCGTGCCGTCTGGCCTGCTGCCCGGGAGTCGCGGGTTGACGCGGCGCGGGCAGAACCATCCTCCGGCGAACGTCGCGTGGACCGTCTGGGGTCTGGGCGCACTGCTCTACCTGATCGGCTTCTACCAGCGCGTTGCGCCGGCAGTGATGACCGACCGCCTGATGGACGAATTCGCGATCGGCGCAGCCGAATTGGGAAACCTTTCGGCCTTCTATTTCTACTCGTACGTACTGATGCAGATCCCGACCGGAATCATTGCCGATCGTTGGGGGCCACGCCGGCTGCTGACTGCCGGTGCGGCACTGGCGGCCGCCGGCAGCCTGCTGTTTGCCGGTGCGCCGGACTTCTGGTGGGCCAGCGCCGGGCGCCTGTTGATCGGCGCTTCGGTGGCCGTTGCTTTCGTGTCGATGCTCAAGCTGGCGACGCACTGGTTTGCGCCAAACCGCTTTGCCCTTGCCTCCGGCCTGGCTCTGCTCTGCGGCGTGGCTGGCGGGGTGATGGCCGGAGTCCCTTTGCGTTTCCTGATCGAAGCCTGGGGCTGGCGCCCGGTGATGTTTGCCTCGGCAGCGCTCACCGGTGCCCTGGCGGTTGCCATCTGGCTGCAGGTGCGCGACGATCCGCTTGACTTGGGTTACCGCAGTCATGCCCCGACCGCTGCCGACGGAGCACCCGCTCCCCGTTCATCGATCCTGCACGGCATGCGCGAGGTGCTCGCGTATCGCAACATCTGGATTCTGTTGATCACGCCGATCGGCATCGCGGGTGCGGTGCTCACTTTTGCCGGCCTGTGGGGCGTGCCTTATCTGCGGCAAGTGCATGGCCTGGAGACCAAGCGCGCGGCAGCGATCACTTCCCTGCTGCTGATCGCCTGGGCTGTCGGCGGACCGCTGCTCGGTACGCTGTCGGAGCGACTGGGTCGCCGCCGACCGCTCTACGTGGCGACCACCCTGGCTGCCCTGGTCGGCTGGACAATCATCATCTTCTTGCCGATCCCGGTCTGGTTGATGGTCGTGATCCTGTTGTGCACCGGCTTCTGTTCGGGCAACCTGATTATCGGCTTTGCCTTTGCCAAGGAATCGGTACCGGTCCGGCTGATGGGTACGGCGGCAGGGATCTGCAACATGGGACCACTGCTCGGTGGCATGCTGCTGCAGCCGGCGGTCGGCTGGATGCTCGACCGCTACTGGCTGGGCGCCACCGCCGGAGGGGCGCGCACCTACGACGCGACCGCCTATCAGGCGGGGTTCAGCCTGCTGGTCGGCTGCCTCGTCCTCTCCCTTTGCCTGATTCCGTTTGCTCGCGAGACCTATGGCAAGCAGACCAGATGAGTCTCGGCCAGTCGGCGTCGCTGGTCGAGCGCTGCGGCCGTGGCGCCAAGCAGCATCAGACCGCCCATGCCGAGGGCCAGACTCAGCGTCGAATCCCACAGCGCAGGGGCGATCAGTCCGGCGGCGACGGTGTTGAAAGCCGACTGCAGAAAAGCCTGGCAGGACGCGGCCAGGCCACGTCGTTCGGGGAACAGGTCGAGCGCCAGCAGGGTCAGGCAGGGCATGGCGAGAGACATCCCGAAGGTGTAGACAAAGAGGGGGACGACGCTCCACGGCAGGGATGCCGGGAGGGCAAGATTGAGGCCGATGTTGAGCCCCGCCGCAGCGCCCATCACCAGGTAGCCGGCAGCAATTGTGCAGGCCGGCGAGACCCTGCCGGCCAATTGCCCGGACAGCCAGGCGCCGAGCATCAGTCCACTCATGGCGGGCCAGAACAGCCAGACAAAGCCACTGGCCGGAACCGCCAGATGACGCATGAGAAAAACCGGTGCCGACAACACGTAGATGAAGAAACCTGCAAAATTGAACGCCAGCGCGCCACACAGCAACAGAAAGGCGGAAGAGGTCAGCACCTGCCGATAGCTCCGCGCCAGGGGGCCGGGCTGCAGAGCCTGGCGTTGGCGTACCGGCAGCGTTTCCGGAAGCAGAAACCAGCAGATCAGCCAGAGAGCAATGCTGAGCAGCGCAAGAAAGGCAAACACCGCACGCCAGCCAAGCCAGAGCTGCAGCCAGCCACCAATCACCGGCGCCACGGCGGGCGCCAGTGCAAAGATCATCATGATCTGCGCGATCAGGCGTTGCGCTCGGGCGCCGGCGTAGAGATCGCGCACGATGGCACGGCAGATCACCATGCCCGCACCGCCGGTGACCCCCTGCAAGGCGCGTAGCAGGCAGAGCTGCTCGATGTTGGTCGCGAACATGCAACCGGCCGAAGCCAGGGCAAAGAGCGCGACATTAACGAGAATCACCCGGCGACGACCCAGGGCGTCGGAGATCGCTCCATGCCAGAGGGTCATCAGGGCAAAAGGCAGCAGGTAGGCGGTCAAGGTCTGCTGAACCTGCAGAGGTGTCGCATTCAACGACCCCTCCATATCATGGAACGATGGCAGATAGGTATCGATGGAAAATGGGCCGAGAGCGGCCAGCGCGGCCAGCAACAAGGCGATACCACGCGGCAGCGGGACGTTGTTCGACTGGGACACTTCAATCCTTCGCGAAGCGACGGTACTGTACGGCTTCAGCAACATGCTGTGCCTCGATGGTGTCGCTATTACCGATATCGGCAACCGTGCGGGCAAGCTTGAGCAATCGGTGGAAGGCGCGAGCCGAGAGATCGAAGCGGCTGATGGCCTGTTTCAGCAACGCGGCCGCCGCAGCCTGCGGCTGACAGTAGTGGTCAATCTCCCGGGTGGTGAGGCGCGCGTTCGCCTTTCCCTGGCGTCCGATCTGTCGCGCACGCGCCACAGTGACACGCGCGCGAACGATCGCCGACGCTTCGCCATCCGGCGCCTGCTGCAGCACCTCGGCCGGCAGTGCCGGGACCTCGATCTGCAGATCGATGCGGTCGAGCAGCGGGCCGGACAGCCTGCTGCGATAGCGCAGCACCTGGTCAGGCGTGCATCGGCAACGCCCGCGTGCATCGCCGTAATATCCGCAGGGACAGGGGTTCATCGCCGCAACCAGTTGAAACTGCGCTGGAAACTCCGCTTGTCTGGCGGCGCGCGAGATGTGGATTCGCCCCGAATCGAGCGGTTCGCGTAGTGCCTCGAGCACCCGGCGATCGAATTCGGGAAGCTCGTCCAGAAAGAGCACGCCCTCGTGCGCCAGCGAGATCTCGCCGGGACGAGGGGCGCTGCCGCCACCGACCAATGCCGCCGACGAGGCGGTATGGTGCGGTGCCCGGTAGGGATGACGGCGGAAAAGGTCGGGACGAAACTGTCCGCAGAGGGAAAGCACGGCCGCCGATTCGAGTGCAGCATCCAGCGTCATGGGGGGCAGCAATCCGGGAAGCCGGCTGGCCAGCATCGACTTGCCGGTACCCGGCGGACCGGCAAGCAAGATCGAATGCCCGCCCGCTGCGGCAATTTCGAGTGCGCGTTTGGCCTGCGCCTGGCCGCGCACGTCGATCAGGTCAGGGTAGTCGGTGCTGCCGTCGATCGGCTCGTCGGTGACCGCATCCGCCGTCAGCCTGGTCTGCCCGGTCAGGTGTGCGCAAACCTCGAGCAGGGTGGTGGCGGTGAGCACCGGGCTCTTGCCGGCCAATGCCGCTTCGCGCGCGCTGGCGCCTGGCAGAACGAAACTGCGTCCCGTATCGCCGACCGCAAGCACCATCGCCAATGCCCCGCGCACCGGCCGCAGTTCGCCGGAAAGAGAGAGTTCGCCGGCAAACTCATACTGGGCCAGGGAATTGGCGGGGATCTGTCCCGAAGCGGCGAGGATGCCGAGAGCGATCGGCAAGTCGAAGCGGCCCGATTCCTTGGGCAGATCGGCCGGTGCAAGGTTGACCGTGATGCGTTTGCGCGGGAAATCGAAGCCCGAGTTCTGCAGCGCCGCTCGCACCCGATCGCGCGCTTCCTTGACTTCGGTGTCGGGCAAGCCGACCAGGGTGACGCTGGGCAGACCACCCGCCAGATGAACCTCGACCGCAACCGCGGGGGCTGCGAGTCCGTCGAGACCACGGCTATGGACGATGGCGAGCGACATCCGGCGGGCACCCGCAGGCAGGAAGGCAGACGGCAGGCCAGGTGGTGCAGGATGACACGCCGGTTTCCGGCGGTCAGTCCGGGGGTGCTGGCGGGTTCTCCAGCCGCTCGAGCCGCGCCTCGAGCGCCTTCAGTTTTTCCCGGGTACGCTGCAGTACCTGTGTCTGGATATCGAATTCTTCGCGACTGACCAGATCGAGTTTGGCAAACACACTGGCCAGCAGTGCGCGCGCATTCTTTTCTATGTCGCCGGCCGGACTGGCGGCGATGATGCCGCTCAGCCGTGTGCCGATTTCTTCAAGGATCCTGGGGTCGAGCATGGCGTTCACCACCGGAGCACTGGTTGCGGGATGGCATGAGTTTAGCACAGGCGCCGGGCTTGGCAGCGTCCGCACCGCGCTGGTGCATGACTGTCCGGAGCTGCGCAACCGCAGTGCGGCAGCGATTTCGCGCAATTACCAAGATAGCCATAACCATCTGACCTAAAACAGAAAAAATCTATGGCACGCAATGTGCTTCTGGTTTCACAACACTCTGTTTTTTCATTACCTGAGGATCCACCATGAAGACCATTCCTCTTGCCACACTGCCCTCTGCGGCGCTGCCTACTTCGATCATCGGGCAGGCAGCAGGTCCAGTTCAGGCAGACCTCACCGCGTCGACGCTCATACCAAGGGCGCAAGCCACAGTATTGTCGTGGCTTCGTTGAACCGTACCTTCTAGACGACCAATCACTAAACAGGGAGGCGATTGCTTCCCCCGAAATGGAGAGCAACATGAAACTGGTAACCGCCATCATCAAGCCGTTCAAGCTTGACGAAGTACGAGAAGCACTTTCGGCGATCGGCGTGCAAGGCATCACGGTCACCGAAGTCAAGGGCTTTGGCCGCCAGAAAGGCCACACCGAGTTATATCGCGGCGCTGAATACGTGGTCGACTTCCTGCCCAAGGTCAAGGTCGAGGCCGCGATAAGCGACAACCTTCTCGACCAGGTGATCGAGACGATCGAGAAATCCGCCAGTACAGGCAAGATCGGTGATGGGAAGATATTCATTTCGGCAATCGAAGAAGTCATTCGCATCCGCACCGGCGAAACCGGTGAAGATGCCCTGTAAGGAGCAAGCCATGAAACGCGTATTCGCCATTCTGGCCCTGCTTGGCGCCGTCGGCATCGGTGCTCCGGCCTGGGCTGAAGACAAACCCGCAACCGCTCCGGCGGCAACCACCGCTGGAGCGGCGCCTGCTGCAGCACCGGCCGCCGCGGCGGCAGAAGGTGCCACAGCAGCAAGCCCGGCGCCGGTGGCCAACAAGGGCGACAACGCCTGGATCATGACCAGCGCGGCTCTGGTCATCCTGATGTCGATCCCCGGGCTTGCCCTGTTCTACGGTGGCCTGGTGCGCAGCAAGAACATGCTGTCGGTGCTGATGCAGGTCTTCGTCACCTTCTCGCTGATCAGCGTGCTGTGGGTGGTCTACGGCTACTCCGTGGCATTCACCGAAGGCGGTGGCTTCTTCGGCGTGCTCGACAAGGTTTTCCTGAAAGGGATCACCGTCGACTCGGTCGCTGCGACCTTCTCGAAGGGCGTGGTGGTCTCGGAACTGGCCTACGTGATCTTCCAGGGGGCGTTCGCCGCAATCACTTGCGGACTGATCGTCGGTGCCTTTGCCGAACGCGCGAAATTCGCCGCGATCCTGGTCTTCATGGTGATCTGGTTCACTCTCTCCTATCTGCCGATGGCGCACATGGTGTGGTACTGGGCAGGTCCGGACGCCTATCTCGATGCGGCGGCCGGCGAAGCGGCCACCAAAACGGCCGGGTTCCTCTTCCAGAAGGGCGCTCTCGACTTCGCCGGCGGCACCGTGGTGCATATCAACGCTGCGATTGCCGGCCTGGTCGGAGCAATCGTCATCGGCAAGCGGATCGGTTACGGTCGCGAATCGATGGCACCTCACAGTCTGACCTTCACCATGATCGGCGCATCGCTGCTGTGGTTTGGCTGGTTCGGCTTCAACGCCGGCTCGGCACTCGAAGCGAGCGGCGGGGCGGCGCTGGCGATGGTCAATACGTGGGTGGCAACCGCCTGCGCGGCCATGTCCTGGATGTTGGCGGAATGGATGCTCAAGGGCAAGCCGTCAATGCTCGGCGCCGCTTCTGGTGCCGTCGCCGGCCTGGTGGCGATCACCCCCGCGGCTGGCTTCGTCGGCGTGGTCGGTGCGATCGTGCTCGGCCTTCTGGCCGGGGTGATCTGCCTCTGGGGCGTCAATGGCCTGAAGCGCCTGCTCGGTGCTGACGACTCGCTCGACGTTTTTGGCGTACATGGTGTCGGTGGCATCCTCGGGGCGCTACTTACCGGGGTCTTCGCTGATCCGGCACTCGGTGGCGCCGGTGTCTATGACTACGTCGCCAACAAGGTCGGTGACTATGACATGACGGCACAACTCATCAGCCAGCTCTGGGGTGTCGGGACGGTCATCGTCTGGTCCGGCGTCGTCTCCCTCGTGGCGTTCAAACTGGTAGACATGGTGATCGGCCTGCGTGTGCCGGAAGAAGAAGAGCGCGAAGGTCTGGACATCACCTCGCACGGCGAATCCGCCTACCACTATTGATCTGACTCGATAGCTTCTGCCTTCTCTCCCCCTAAAGGGCGCCGTCTCGGCGCCCTCTTTTTTGGTGCTTCCGGCAGGACGCACTCACTTGAACCTAAATTCCTCTGTTAGCCCATTGCGGCAGCCAGACCAGGAGGGGCCAGGGCCGTGTGCCGCGGCATCTTGGGTTTGACTGCGATGATTTTGTCGACGATGTAGCGAACCAGTGCAGGCCAGCGGGCGGCTTTC
>NZ_JAEUOL010000290.1 GCF_016789985.1 Accumulibacter sp. | reverse complement strand
CAGCGCAGCGCCTCGATCAGCGACTCGAGGCTTGACGGAGTCGTCATCAGAAGGGCATCTTGAATCCGGGTGGCAGATTCAACCCGGCGGAAAATCCGGCCATCCGCTCCTGTGATGCTTCCTCGGCACGTCGCATGGCGTCATTAAGCGCCGCCGCAATCAGATCCTCGAGCATCTCCCGATCGTCCATTACGGCAGGGTCGATCGTCACTCGCCGCACGCTGTGTGCGCAGGTCATCAAGACCTTGACCATGCCCGCGCCCGATTGCCCCTCGACCTCGAGCTGCGCAAGCTGCTCCTGCGCCTTCTTCATGTTTTCCTGCATTTGCTGAGCCTGTTTCATCAGGCCGGCGATTCCGCCTTTCATCATCTTGCTTGCCTCGACTTGAACTAAACGGGTTTGATGGACGATTCGATCAGGGTGGCGTCGAACATTTCGATGATCTCCCGCACCAGACCATCCTGTTCGACCGATGCGATTGCGCGATCCAGGCGCTCTCGCCGGTCACGCTGCGCTGCTGCGGCCGGGGTATCTCCCGTGCCCTCTTCGACCTCGATGGCCAGCTGCAAACGGCGCCCGAGATGCTCGGTAATGGATTGCTGCAACTTGTCCTGCGCCGGTTTCATCAGCAGGTGCCGGTGCCGCGGAGCAAGCCGCAGGACCATCCGGTTGCTTGCCAGGTCGCGCAACTCGCAGTGCTGGGCAAGCTCGCGCGCCATGCCACTCACTTTAAGCGCGGCCAGCATGGTACCCCAGTCGGGGTCTGCCACGGCTGGCGGTTTCCTCTCGCCTGCCGAGACCAGCTCAACCGCCGGCTGATTGGGTACGGGACTGGTCCTGCCCGGCTCGGCAGGCGCCAAGGTCGGGCGCTTCGGCGTCGAGCCGGTCGTGACCAACGGGCTTCCGACACCGACGATGGGCGACCCGGGCCGACCACCGGCTTCGTTCTCTGTCAGCGGACGAAAAGCGTATAGCCGCAACAGGGTCATGGTGAACCCAGTAAGTTCATCCGGTGCAAGAGGCAGTTCATGGCGCCCGGTCACAGCAATCTGATAGGCCAACTGGACAAACTCCGGATCCATGTGCGCGGCGATTTCCAGCAGAGAGGCACGCTCGGGCAGATCTTCGGCAACCGCCTGCGGAGCAAGCTGTGCGATTTGCAGCCGGGTAAACAGGCTGGCCATTTCCTGCAAGGCCGCATCGAACGACAGGCTGCGCAGCGCCATGTCATTGGCTACCTGCAGCATGGCCGCCGCATCCCCGGCAAGCAGGGCGTCCAGAATTGCAAACAGGTGATCGAGATCGACCGTACCCAGCATTTCGCGCACTTGCGCTTCTTCAATGCTACCCGCGCCATGCGCGATGGCCTGATCGAGCAGGGACAGAGCATCACGCATGCTGCCACCTGCCGAGCGGGCCAGCAGGGGCAGCGCGCCGGCCTCGGCACTGATTGCTTCGACTTCGAGAATGTGTTTGAGATGCTTGGCGATCAGCGCCTGCGTCATCTGTTTGAGATTGAACTGCAGACAGCGCGAAAGCACCGTAACCGGGATTTTCTGAGGATCGGTCGTGGCGAGAATGAACTTGACGTGCTCAGGGGGCTCCTCAAGAGTCTTCAGCATGGCGTTGAAAGCCGAAGTGGAAAGCATGTGCACTTCGTCGATCACATAGACCTTGAAACGACCACGGGTCGGAGCATAGACCGCGTTCTCCAGGAGTTGCCGCATCTCGTCGACCTTGGTATTAGTCGCCGCATCGACCTCAAGAAGATCGACAAAACGCCCGGCATCGATTTCCTGGCAGGACGAACAAGTGCCGCAGGGAATAGCACTGACGCCGGTTTCACAGTTCAGGGCCTTGGCCAGGATTCGCGCCAGCGTCGTCTTGCCAACCCCGCGCGTACCGGTGAACAGGTAAGCGTGGTGCAGGCGTTGTGCGGTCAGGGCATGCGTCAAGGCCCGGACAACGTGTTCCTGGCCGACCAGGCTGGCAAACGTTCGCGGGCGCCACTTGCGCGCCAGGACTTGATAACTCATGCGCGGATTCTAGCAGATGGGGTCAGGACTCCCCGAGCTGTTTGATCACTGTCGGGCCGGGGACACTCCCGGGACCAAGGGTCCCCTCGTCACGATGGGCGAGACGGCGATGAAGGAAGGTGGCGAGCCTTACCCCCGGCACTCACATCAGATGGCTGTGGCTGCTTCCTTCCGGACCTGACCAGGTTCACCACCCTGCGATGCGGGGAGACCCGCCAAGTCGGATGGTATCACATCAGTCGCCACAGCGGCCGAAAAGGCACTGAGACTTCTTGCCAAACCCGGGCGTTGGCGTACGACGCTTCCCTGCGAAAGACCAACGCTGGTGACGGAGCGGCCGGGAGTTGGGTCCGGCACCCTCGCACAAAGCCGCTCTGCAGTCGCCAAAGCGACTGTGCAAATGGATTAGAATCGCGTCTTCGCAAGAGTGACCCACTGGCCACGGGCTGCTTTCTTGTCCAGCCGACCACGAGCCCCACCAATGCTTGGCCGACCAGCAGCCGCTGCTACAGCGCACTTGCGAACCCACAATATCTGAACGGCAACGATGGAAGAGACCCGAATCTGTCTTGTCCGGCATGGCGAGACCACCTGGAACGCCGAAAAGCGTATTCAGGGGCAGATCGACATCGGACTCAATGCGGCTGGGCTGATCCAGGCGCAGGCCGCAGCGAACTGGTTGGCTGGTGAACCGATCACCGCCCTGTACAGCAGTGACCTGTTGCGCGCGCGCCAAACCGCCGAACGCATCTCCAGCAAGCTGAAACTGTCCCCCCGCTTTCGACCACAGTTTCGTGAACGGCGCTATGGCTTCTTTGAAGGGCTGACCTATGACGAATCACGCGCCAGATACCCGGCTGATTACCACTCGTTCGAAACGCGCGACCCCGGCTTCGTCATCCCCTTCGGTGGCGAGAGCCTGCAGCAACTGCACGAACGCGTCAGCACCGGGCTTTGCGAGCTGGCCGCCGAGCATCTGGGCGAGACGATTGTCGTGGTTACCCACGGTGGGGTACTCGACATAGTAAACCGACTGGTTCGCGGTAACCCCTTGTCCAGTCCCCGTGATTTCCTGATTCCCAACGCCGGAATCAACTGGCTGAGCGTCCTCGACAACTCGTGGAGTCTGCTGAGCTGGAGCCAGACCGAGCACCTGTCCAGGTTCGGCCTTGACGAACTGCCGTAGCCCGAGCTGGCGTGAGCCGATTTTCAGCCAGCTGCCAGTCGTGTGCCAGCAACCAGGAGACCGGATGGAACGGGGCGAAAAGTAAGCCAGCGCTGCACGGAGGAGAATCCCGACCTGTAAACGCTCGGTGCGGCGAACAATCCCAAGACAGGACAAACCAGGGAGTCTGATGGATCAGCCGGTGATGTACTTCTCCATTTGCTCGATGATGAACTGCTGCGCACAGATCATTTCCTTGACCACGTCACCAATCGAAACAATCCCGATGACCTTGCCATCCTCAAGGACCGGCAGGTGACGGAAGTGTTTCTCGGTCATGATCGCCATACATTCGTCTACGGTCTGCTCCGGTGTCACGTAAAGCACCTTGTCGGACATGATCGCCCTCACCGGGGTCTCCTTCGATGCCTTGCCATAAAGAATCACCTTGCGTGCGTAGTCACGCTCGGAGAAGATGCCGACGAGCTTTTCACCGTCAAGAACCAGAACCGCACCGACGTTGGCGTCGGACATCACCCGGAGCGCGTGAAAAACCGGCTGGTCGGGCGCGACAGTTGCCAGTTGCCCGCTCTTGCCGGCGAGGATTTGCCTGAGTGTCTTCATGAAGCGTCCTTTCTGGTCAGGGAGACACCCCCATGCTAGAACGTCCAGCGCTCATTGCCAAGGGGGACGCGACCGGCTGTGCCGGGCGCACAACAATCGCCCGAGTCGGTTTTCCGTCAGAGATTCCTAGCGCAGACCGGCGGCGTACTCGGCAACCGCGTCGATCTGATGATCGGAAAGTTTGCCCGCAATCACGCGCATCACCTTTTCCGAATCGTTGGCTCGCTCGTGACTCCTGAAGGTCTTCAACTGGGTCGCGGTGTACTCAGCGTACTGCCCCGACAGCCGCGGGTATTGCGCTGGAAGGCCGGCACCGGTCGGACCGTGGCAACCGGCACAGGCCGGTACGCCTTTCGCGAAGTCTCCCATGCGCCACAGCGTCTTGCCTGCGGCCAAGAGCTTCTCGTCCTTGGCCAGCGAGGGCTTGATCTTCTGCTGGGAAAAATAGACCGCCAGGCTACGCATGTCTTCGTCCGACAGTGCGGCCACCATGCCGCCCATGATCGCGTTGTTGCGTACCGGCGGCTTGCCGTCGGTCGCCTTGAAATTGCCCAATTGTTTGTAGAGATAGTCGGGAATCTGGCCGGCGAGTATGGGATTGGCCGATGTCTGGCTGTTCCCATCGGCAGCGTGACAGGCAACGCACACGCCTTCAGCAATTTCCTTGGCTTTGACCAGATCAACCTTTGCTCTTGCCTGTTCTGTTCCGAAAGCGGGGAAACTGGCGGCCAGGAGAACCGCTAGTGCCGTTGTACGAATCATGTCCAAACTCCCATTGACAACGATGACTGATCTGAGACCGGAGAAGCCGAGCAGCAAAGCTGTTATTCTATATCAGATTGCTCCTCGGGCGCGCGCCTGTCCCATCCATCCATTTCGGGTCCTTCCATGCCCCTTTTTCAGAAGGTGGTTTTCCAGACGACGGTGGTCCACCTGCGGGATCTGCCGGGCGACTCGCTGGCCGAAATCGCTTTTGCTGGACGCTCCAATTCGGGCAAATCTTCCGCGATCAACACTCTGGCCAACCACATCCGCCTGGCCTTCGTGTCCAAGACGCCGGGACGAACGCAGCACCTGAACTACTTTCGCGTCGAACCCGGGAAATACTTTGTCGACCTCCCTGGCTACGGCTTTGCCAAGGCCCCAGAAGAGATTCGCTCGCAATGGGAGGGTCTGCTCGCACCCTATCTGCGCTACCGCGAGGCGCTTACCGGTCTGGTGCTGATTATGGACAGTCGCCATCCCCTGACCGAACTCGACTTGCAGATGCTGGGCTGGTTCGCCCCTACCGGCAAACCGATACACGTTCTGTTGTCGAAGGCCGACAAGCTGACCCGGCAGCAACAGATACTCGCCATGCGTGAGGTCGAGCAGGCATGCAGAGCCATTGGCGGCAGCTTCAGCTGGCAGCTATTCTCAAGCCTGAAAAAGTCGGGGGTCGCACAGGCGGAGGCTGTTCTCGCCGGCTGGCTCGGATTGACAGTACCAGAGAAGACGGCGCCGCCGCTAAACCCGCCGAGCGAAAAGATCGCCCGCCCGAAGAAGCGCGGTGCCATGGGCTGGAGCGCAAGAAATACCGGCAACCTTGGCAAAGGCTAAAAAAAACCCCCGGCAAAGGGGGAGCCGGGGGCAACACATGCCTTAAGGAATAAGGCACCCGCTCAGGGAGGTGAAGCGGGAGACGGCAAAGCCATCTACATATCAGAACACCGCCTCGGGCAAGAGTTCCCCGCCAATTTCCGGTTTTTCATCCCTTTTGTTTATCACGAACAGATGATAGGTAGTTTTTATGGATAGCCGTTTCCCTGCCGCACGTATGCGCCGTATGCGCCGTGACGATTTTTCCCGCCGCCTGATGCGCGAATCGCGCCTGACTGCCGACGACCTGATTTACCCGGTATTCGTGCTGGAAGGCAGAGGACGACGCGAACCGGTGTCATCGATGCCGGGAATCGAACGGCAGAGCCTGGATCATCTGTTGCACACGGCCGAACACGCGCTCGAGCTCGGCATTCCTGCCGTGGCCCTGTTTCCGGTAGTCGACGTCGCCCGCAAGACCCCAGGCGCTGAAGAGGCACTGAACCCCGATGGTCTGGTCCCCCGGGTCGTTGCCGCCCTGAAGAAGGAGTTCCCGGAACTTGGAGTGATCACCGATGTGGCACTTGATCCTTACACCAGCCACGGGCAGGACGGACTGATCGACCCCGATGACCCACGTGCCTACGTGCTCAACGATGAGACGGTCGAGGTACTGGCCAGGCAGGCGCTGGTACATGCGCAGGCAGGCGCCGACATCGTGGCGCCCTCCGACATGATGGACGGCCGGGTCGGGCGCATTCGCACCGAGCTGGATGCTGCCGGAAGGATCCACACCCGCATCCTGGCGTATTCGGCCAAGTATGCCTCGAGCTTCTACGGGCCTTTCCGCGATGCGGTCGGGTCGGCGGGCAACTTGGGCAAGGGCAATAAATACAGTTATCAGATGGATCCGGCGAACTCCGACGAGGCCCTGCGCGAGGTGGCTCTGGACCTTGCCGAAGGAGCCGACATGATCATGGTCAAACCTGGCATGCCTTACCTCGACATCGTCCGCCGGGTCAAGGACGAATTCGGAGTGCCAACCTATGTCTATCAGGTCAGTGGCGAATATGCCATGCTCAAGGCAGCGGCCCGGCACGGTTGGCTCAACGAGGAGGCATGTGTGATCGAGAGCCTGCTGGCCTGCAAGCGCGCCGGTGCCGACGGAATACTGAGCTACTTCGCGCTGACTGCAGCAACCTGGCTCAAGGCGTCTGTCTGACCAGCCCCGATGGCCTCCGCCGGCGAAAGCCGGCCTGTGCGGCACTTTCCACGAAACGGTAGAAAAGCGCGCCGCCAGCGATGCTCGCCAGCCAAGCGATAATCATGCCGCCCAGGTGAACCCAGGGCTCTGGCGCAGCGTAACGGGCGAACAATCCGTTGATCAGCAGGCAGACAGGGAAGTGCACCAGAAACACCGAATAGGAGATCTGCCCCAAGTAGGCGATCAGGCGCGATTTCGGCCAGTTCTCCAGAAAACCGCCACTGCGCGCCAGGACGAGTGCCAACGCAGTCGCCAACGCCACGACCAGGCGCGGCCGGTAGTCCAGCAGCAGTGCAGCGCCGACCACCAAGACAATGGGCAGCAACCACCAGAGTCGGGACCGCTTGCCGGCCGTTGTCCAGCAGCTCGCAATCCCTAGCGCGTATGAACCGAAAAAGTAGACTCCCCAGCTGTCCCAGTCGCCATCACGGTTGAAATAATAGATCGAGGTCAGCGCCAGCGCGGCGACCAGCCAGACAGTGGCCGTCGCAGCGCCAGCCTCGTTGCGCGCAACCCGGCGTGTCACCCAGAGCAACCCGACGAGGAGCGAGAACAACTGGAAGTCGATCGCGATGTACCACACACCTGCCGACAGGCCATCGTGGCCAAGCAGGCTTTGCAGCAGCAGCACGTGTGCCATCACCTGCGACAGGGTGGGTCGGCCTGGTACCGAATCATGTTCCATCAACGCACGAGCAGCCGCCGCCAAGGCAATGGCCATGAGAACCGCAGCGATGTAGGGTGTCACCAGTTTGAGGTAGCGCTTCCAGAGCAGGCCGAACGGGTTGGCGGCCAGCATCATGCCGCCTGGCGCCAGACTCTGAGCCGCAAGAAACCCCCCCAGGACGAGGAAAACCTGTACTGCGAACCGCGCATCCTGGCTGAGCCAGGAGATGACGGTGGGCGCCAGTGCCTGAGCGTGGTCGGACATGGGCCCATAAAAAGCCAGGTGATGCAGGACGATCAACTGCGAGGCGAGAGCCTTCAGTGCGTCGATGAACAGTAATCTATTGGTAATTGGAGGCATGGCGGTTTCAATCGTCAAGGAAGCGCCGTTGGTACTCATCGACGGACATCGGCCTTCCGCTCAGGTAACCTTGCATGTCGTCACAATCCTCACGGTTCAGGAACTGACGCTGTTCCTCGGTCTCAACGCCTTCCGCAATGACGGTCAACTGAAGGCTGTGAGCGAGCGCAATCACGGCCCGTGTGATGGCACAATCTTCAAGATCGGATGGTAACCCACGAACAAAACTCTGGTCGATTTTCAACTTGTTGAGAGGCAAGCGCTTGAGATAGGCCAGGGAAGAGTAGCCAGTGCCGAAATCGTCGATCACCAGGCTGAGACCCATGCCACGCAGATTGTCGAGAACCTGGACGCTGTTCTCGGCATGGCTCATGATCGCGCTTTCGGTGATCTCCAGCTCCAGAAAGTGTGCTGGCAATCCGGACATGTCCACTGTTCTGCGCGCTATTTGTTCAATTTTACCACGGGCAAACTCGACACCGGAAACATTGACCGATAGAACACCCGGAGCAAAACCATCCGCAATCCAGGCCGCCCATTGGCAGGCAGCCGTATACAGCACCCATTCACCGATTGGCACGATCAGGCCGGACTCCTCGGCCAGTCTGATGAATTCGCTCGGCATGACCAGCCCCTGCTCAGAGCGCTGCCAGCGCACCAGAGCCTCGGCACCGAGCAGTTTTCCCGTACGCAGCGAGAACTGCGGCTGCAGGTAGATGAGCAATTCACCACGCTCGATGGCGCGTCGCAGATCGGTTTCCATCTGAAGACGGGCCAGCGACGATTGAGTCAACTCGTTGGTAAAGAACTCGTAAGTGTTGCGGCCTCTTTCCTTGGCGCGATACATCGCGACATCGGCATTCTTCATCAATGTCTCGACATCATTCCCGTCACGCGGGAAGACGCTGATCCCAATGCTGGCACCGACAAAGAACTCCTGTTCGACCGTCACTGGAGCATCCTGCAGAACGTTGAGGATCTTGTCCGCAACGTGCGAGGCGACGGTCGGGTCAACGATTCCCTCGACGATGATCAGGAACTCGTCGCCGCCGAGCCGACCAACCGTATCCGATTCACGCATCAGCTTGCTGAGACGTCTCGCAACCTCACAAAGAACACGGTCGCCGACCTGATGCCCCAAGGTGTCATTGATGATCTTGAACCGATCGAGATCGATGAACAGGACGGCAAGTTCGGTTTCATCACGGTGGGCGCGCTGCATCGCCTTGTGCAGACGGTCGCCGAGCAACAGGCGGTTGGGCAGGCCGGTCAGAGGGTCATGATGTGCCTGGTGGTTGAGCTGGTCGTGCGCCTTGCGCAATTCGGTAATGTCCGAGAAAACCCCGACGTAATGCGTTACCCGATCCTCCTGGTCTTTGATGGCACTGATCGTCAATGATTCGAGAAACGTCTGGCCATCCTTGCGGCGGTTCCACAGTTCGCCCTGCCATCGCCCACAACTGGCCAGTGCCTGCCACATTGCATGGTAGTGGCTGCGATCGTGGCGCCCCGACTGCAGGATGCGCGGGTTCTGCCCGATGACTTCATCCTCACAGTAACCGGTGATTTCGGTGAATGCCCGGTTCACAGCAATGATGCAACCATCCGGCGCGGTAATGGTGATGCCTTCCGTGCTGCTGTCAAAGACCGTTGCCGCCTGCTGCAGGCGGGCTTCCATCCGTTTTCGTTCAGTGATGTCCAGTATCACACCCACCAGGCCACCACCGGACTCGTCCGGTTTGCCGTAGGTGGCCTTGTGAAAGACGACATCGTGGTAGCTACCATCAGCGTGTCGCACCTTCGATTCGTAGACCTGGGAACCCGGGTGCTGCAGTAACTCGTCGTCGGCCGCCCGATAGCGATCGGCCAGATCAGGTGGCGCCAGGTCGTATACGGTGGCACCGACCACCGCGCTGCGCTCCTTGCCTATCATGTCTAGAAACGCTTGATTGCAGCCGAGATAGCGTCCATCGATGTTCTTGTAAAAAACCGGGCCGGGAATCGCTTCAATCAACTGACGCAGGAAGTCGAGCTGCCGAGAAAGCTCACGGGTGCGTTCGTTGACGCGCTGCTCGAGCTCGAGATGACTCTGCCGCAACGCGTCTTCAGCAGCACGTTGGGCGGTCACATCCTCATAGGTCCAGATCCAGGTTTCGGCCGACTGGTGCTCGCCAATCGTGCGGCCGATCACCCGCACGCGGATCGGACTGCCATCCAGACGGCAATAAAGGAATTCGCCCTCGAAGGTTTCCGTCGCAATATGGTTCTCGTAAACCAGGCGCCCGCTCTCTTCCCAGGCCTCCTCACTGGCAAACAGGATACGGGTCGACTGTCCCTTCAGACCACCCGGCGGATACCCGAAGATCTCCTCGCAACGGCGATTGCAGCGCAGTAGCGTACGTTCGCGCTGATAAGAAATCCCGATCATCGCATTGTCAAAGATGAGCTGTTGTTCCCAGAGGCTTTCCACCAGTGCTTCTTCCGCAGCCCGGCGGGCAGTGATGTCTTCGAACAGCCAGACATGGCCCTCGGCGGGTTTTTCAGGATCAAGCAGGCTGCCGGTGACCTGACACCAGATCGGCGTCCCGTCGGCCCGCCGGTACTCCACTTCACCAACGAATCTTCCACTTTCTGCCATCAACCGGCGCGCCTGTTCCCCTTTCGCCAACCAGGCTTCCTCACTGGCAAAGCAGACACGCGTCGACTGGCCAAGCAGTTGCCCAGGCGGGTAACCGAAGATCCTCTCCAGGCCGGGATTGCACCGCTGAATGATGCGATCGCGTACGAAAGCGATACCAATCGGCGCACGTTCCAGAATCAGCGTCTGCTCGCGCAGCAAGGTATCCATTGCACGACTTGCCTGACGCTTTTCGGTCACGTCCTCATACAACCAGACGTAGCCTTCATCCGGGTTGTTCAGCTCGATCATGCTACCGGTAATGTGGGTCCAGATCGAAGTGCCGTCGCGGCGCCTAAACATCACCTCACCGTGGTAGATGCCGTGCTTGGCGATAGCCGCGTAAGCTGCTTCGCCAGTCTCCAGCCAAGCCTGTTCACTAGGATAATATGTTCGGGTCGACTTGCCGATCAGCTCATCCTGCGCGTAACCCAGGATCTCGCTAAAACGCCGGTTACAGCGTTGAATGATTCGCTCACGCAGGATGACGATGCCGGTCTCCGCATTCTCGAAAATGAGCTGCTGCTCACGCAGCAGCCGCGCATTTTCCTCCCGTGCCCGGACCTCGTGGCTGATGTCGCGCACGATCCACACCGTCCCGTCACGTGGTGCCGCCGGATCGATCGCCCGCGCGATGAGGTGAGCGACAAACGTCGTACCGTCACGCCGCGTCATTACCATTTCGAGATCGACGATCCGGCCTATCCGCAAAGGCGGGAGTGCTTGCCTGCGCAGGGCTTCGCAGGCCTCGCCATCCGCGTAGAAGACCGTGTCCGGCTGGCCCACCAAATTGCCGGTGTCCCACCCGAAAAGCTCCTCGGCACGCGGGTTGCAACGATAGACCCGGCGGTTGCGCGTGCATACAACGGCAATCCCCGAGTGATCAAGAATCGCCTTGTATTCCAGCAACTGCTGTTCGAGTGAATTGAACTCTCGCATGATGGCCGGCCTTCAGCTCCTGTGTCGGGACTTTACCGCAGCCGTTGCAGGTCGGGAAAGATATTCCGATGCCGGGAAACGCCCCAGGGTACGGAGCAGTTCCCGAACGGATACCAGTCGCTGGTCTATCCACGATGGTTGCCGCGTACTACGACTGATCCATACCGTTCTCATTCCCAGCCGCTTCGCTGTCTGCAGGTTGGCCAGCGAATCCTCGACCATGATGCAGGCCGCTGCCTGCAGACGCTCGCGGCGCAACAGGTAACGGAAGCCGCCTGCCGCCGGTTTCGGCTGAAAACGAAGTCGCTCCACTGAATACAGCGTGTTGAAACAGTGCCTGATCCCGACCGCTTCGAGAACCGCTTCGCTGTAGTGCAGCGGCGCGTTCGAGAAAACAATCTTGCGTCCCGGCAATTTCCGCAGCATGGCGCGCAGGCCACGCTCGAAAACCAGCATCCGCTTGAGATCGGGAAACCGGTGAGTATGCCAGAGGAAGTGATGCGGGTCGGTGCCATGGTGACGCATCATGCCAAGCAGGGTCGCACCGTAACGCTGCCAGTACTCCTGCCGCAGGCGGGTCGCCTCGTCCACATCAACGCCGAGCTCCGCCCGAATGTAGGCAACCATCGACCGATTGATGTGCGGAAAGATGTGCGGTATCGCGTTGTGCAGCGTATTGTCGAGGTCAAAAAGCCAGACCGGGGACGCGGCTTTCAGGACCGGCTCCGGCTCAGTGCGACTTGATCATCGTGCCAACGCCATGATCGGTCAGGATTTCCAGCAAGAGCGCGTGTTCAACGCGGCCATCGATGATGTGCACGCTCTTGACGCCGTTGCGCGCTGCGTCAAGCGCCGAGCCGATCTTTGGCAGCATGCCACCAGAGAGCGTTCCGGCCGCCACCATGTCATCGATCTGCTTGGGTGTCATGCCGGTGATCAATGCACCGCTTTCATCGAGCACACCCGGGGTATTGGTCAGCAGAACGAGTTTTTCAGCCTTCAGTATTTCCGCGATCTTGCCGGCCACGACATCCGCGTTGATGTTGTAGGTCTCGCCGTTCTTTCCGACACCGATCGGCGCCACCACTGGAATGAAGCCTCCCGCCTCCAGATGACCAATCAGCGACGGGTCGATCTGGGTGATGTCACCCACCTGACCGACGTCGATCAAATCCTCGCTGTTGTCCTGGTTTGCCAAGAGAAGCTTTTTGGCCCGGATGAAGCTGCCATCCTTGCCGGTCAGGCCAACCGCTTTGCCACCAGCCTGATTGATCAGGTTGACGACATCCTTGTTCACCTGGCCGCCAAGCACCATCTCGACAATCTCCATCGTCTCCGAATCGGTAACCCGCATCCCCTGGACGAAGCGACCCTTCTTGCCAACCCGCTTGAGCAGGCTTTCAATCTGCGGTCCGCCACCATGCACCACGACGACATTCATCCCGACCAGCTTGAGAAGCACCACGTCGCGCGCGAAACATTGCTTGAGATGCTCATCGGTCATCGCATTGCCACCGTATTTGACGACCATCGTCCGACCGTGGAAACGTTTGATGTACGGCAATGCCTCGGCGAGAATGGCAGCTTCGTCGGCGGGGGTGATCGAACGGTCGCGCATGGCGGCAATCCTTATGATGACCGGAAGATTTTACTCGGGGCAACAGCAAATACCAAGGCGGCGTGGCTGGCACACAGCCGGGGTTGTACACGGCAGCCGCCCCAGGCTTGCCGGGGGGACAAGTCAATGAACGGATCGAAACCATCTGGTCACGGCACCGGCACTGCCTATCGCGGTCGCTTCGCGCCGTCGCCGACCGGTCCGCTGCACTTCGGTTCGCTGGTCGCTGCGCTCGGCAGCTATCTTGATGCGCGCGCTCATGGCGGTGAGTGGCTGCTGCGCATCGAAGACGTCGACCGGCAAAGAACGCAGCCAGGCGCAGCGGACCAGATCCTGCGGACGCTGGAGGCATTCGCCTTTGAATGGGACGGTGAGGTGCTGGTTCAGAGCCAACGGCAGGATGTATACCATGCCGCACTGCAGCGCCTGCAGGCCGGCGGTGACGTCTACCCCTGTGCCTGCTCGAGACGGGAAATCCGTGCCTGTACAGCGCGACGTGCGGTGGACGGTGGGCTGCTCTACCCCGGAACATGCCGCACGGGTCTGCCCGCGGGGCGGGCCGCACGTGCTTGGCGAATGCGCGTCCCGGCGGCAGAAGTTTGCTTCGCGGATCGCATTCAGGGGATGATTGGACAGAATCTCGCCGAGGCGGTCGGCGACTTTGTTCTGCTCCGCGCCGACGGTGAGTTCGCCTACCAACTGGCGGTGGTGGTGGACGATGCTGCGCAAGGTATCAGCACCGTAGTGCGCGGGGTCGACCTGCTTGACTCCACACCACGTCAGATCTGGCTGGCGCGACGCCTGGGAGTGTCGATTCCCGACTACGGCCACCTGCCGGTGGTCACCAATGCGCAAGGAGAAAAGCTTTCCAAGCAGACCGGTGCCGAGCCGGTCCATCCCGGCGCGAACAGCCGCCTGCTGGCTACGGCGCTGGAGTTTCTCGGCCATGCGGTACCCGCAGAGATGCGCGTCGCATCAGTGGCCGAGTTCTGGCGCTGGGCGATTTCTGTCTGGTCCATAGAGCGTGTTCCGGCGCGAGCCGCCACCTTCCCGGATCAGCGCTTGCCGCCGTAACCGGTAATACCGATCAGCATGCGCACCAGATTGTAACTGGCCCAGCGCAGGAAGCGCGAGCGCCACGGCAAGCGATGCCAGCTATCCGCCGGCAGTTCGAGGGCGTCCTCGTCCATTGCCTGACCAAGGCTGTGCCACAAATTTTCGGCGAAGCCGACATCCAGGACAACGATGTTGGCCTCACGGGCAAGCAGAAGACTGAAGGGATCGATGTTCGACGAGCCCACCGTTGCCCAGCGGCGATCGATCACCGCCACCTTGGCGTGCAGGAAGCTGCTCTGATATTCGAAGATGCGTATCCCGGCGGCCAGCAATTGGCCGTAAAGCGCCTGTGTCGCGTAGTGCAGCAGGCGGTATTCCACCCGTCCCTGCAACAGGATGGTCACCCGTACGCCCCGTCTCGCGGCCTGGCGAAGCACTCGGCGAAAACGACGACCAGGCAGAAAGTAGGCATTGGCCAGAATGATTTCGTCCTGCGCGCTGGCGATGGCGTCGAGATAGGCCCGTTCGATATCCCGCCGATGACGAATGTTGTCGCGCACCAGAAAAGCGGCCGTCTGCTCGCCGCGTGCTTCGGCGACAGCCGGGGAATGCACGGGCAAGCGATAGCGCCGGTTGAGCTTGGCCCACAGAACGATCTCCCACAACCGGTACAGTGCCTGCTGGATCGGCGCGAGCAGCGGACCTTCGATGCGCACTGCATAATCGTAGCGCGGTGACATCTGGTAGGGAGCATTGAGATCGTCGATGACATTGATTCCACCAACGAAGGCGACCTGACCATCGATCATTGCCAGCTTGCGGTGCAAGCGCCGCAGGCGATGACGGCGCAACTGAAAACGCGCTATGTCGGGCCGGTACACCATCGCCTGGACACCCGCTGCAACGAGACGCGGTTGCAGGAGTTGCGGAAAGTCACGGGCGCCGAAGCCATCAACCAGGAGCCGCACCGTCACGCCGCGCCGGGCCGCCTTCTCCATGGCGTCGGCAACGGCCCGACCAGTGTCATCATCCTCGAAGATGTAGCTCTCCAGATGGACGACGTGCCGAGCCGCACTGATAGCCCGGATCAACGCCGGAAAGTACTCCGCTCCACTGTTGAGCAGCGTCAGGCGGTTGCCGGGTAGGAACTTGGGAGCCACCGACTAGCCCCGCCGGCATGCGCGAAAAATGCCCGCCCGGGTCATCAAGCAGGTATCTGGCGGCAAGCACAACGCGGCACGGCGCAGCTTCCGGTGATCCGTCTGTTGCGTTGCGTGCCGCCTACTTCTGATTGACGAATACCACCTGCGCCGGCATCGGAGCCGGGAAACCGGCGGCTGACAACGATTCGAGAATGGTCCGATTGGTCGCAAAATAAACCTGCCAGTAGTGGTCGGTGTGACAATAGGGACGCACGGCGAGCACCGGACCGACCAGGTTGAACTCGAGAATCTCGACATCGACCGGCGGATCGGCCATCACGTTCGGAATGGCGGAGATCTTTTCCTTGAGCAGTGCCATTGCCGCCGCATGGTCGGCAGCGCCGGACAACTGGGCCTTGAGGTCCACCCGGCGATAGGGGTTGGTCGAGAAGTTCTGGATGGTGTCGCCAAAAATCTTGTTGTTGCCCACCAGGGTCAACACATTGTCCGGCGTGACAATCGCTGAACTGAACAGACCGACCTCCTTGACCGTGCCGATAATGCCACCAACGCTAACAAAATCCCCAACCTTGATTGGCCGCAGGATGATCAGAAAGACGCCACCAGCGAAGTTGGCGAGCAGCCCCGACCAGGCCAGTCCGATGGCAACACCTGCCGCAGCGAAGAGAGCAGCGAAAGTGGTGGTCTGAATGCCGAAGTAACCAAGAATGCCAACCACCAGCAGGATGTTCAGGGTGACATTGATCACGGTGCCAAGGTAGCGCATCACCGTGGCGTCGACCTTCTGCCGTCCGAGAGCGCTCTGGACCATGTGGCCCACCTGACCGATCAGCCAGCGACCAATCACCCAGAAGGCGACTGCCGCCAGAACCTTGATGCCCAGTTCCGAACCGTATTGCAGCACCATTTCCTGCCAGCGCGAGATATCCTGAGCGTTCATGCGTTTCTCCGAATTGTTTGGGGAACAGGCAGTTTCCCATCGTCTTGCCGACAGTGCAAGCCCCGGGCCCGACACCACAGTACGTCGCGGCGGAGTGCGTATCCTGAAAGAATCGCTCTACGCCAGCTTGGGCAACCCTGAATGACCATTCCCGCGAACAGGAGCGGCAGACCTTCTCACCCGATGGCGACCCCGGGTGGCGGCGCATCGAGAATTGCCGCCCGCAGCACGTCGATCGCCTGTGGTCGGGGAAAAGTCGCTCGCCAGGCCAGGACCACCCTGCGTAGCGGTGCCGGGGCACTGAAATGGCGAAAAGCAAGCAGCGCGTCCTCCTGTGGCCACGACGCAGCAGCCGACGCGGGAACGACGGAAATTCCGGCGCCACTGGCCACCATGTAGCGCACCGTTTCCAGGGAACTTCCTTCGAGTGCCCCGGCTGTACCTCCGGGGGCCGAGAGCTGCGGACAAGCCTGCACCACCTGGTCGCGGAAGCAGTTGCCATTGCCCAGCAGGAGCAGGTTCTCTGCCGCCACCCGGGCGGGATCGATCGAGCTTTCATGCGCCAGTGGATGCCCCTTCGGCATGACCACGCAGAACGGCTCTTCATATACGACACGTGATACGACACCCGGCTCCGCGAACGGCAGAGCGACGACGATTACATCGAGGTCGCCACGTCGCAATTGTGCGGCCAGGTTAACCGTGAAGTTCTCATGCAAGTAAAGCGGCATGCGCGGCGCGCGAGCGTGCAGGGCCGGAATCAGGCGCGGCAGCAGATAAGGGGCGATCGTATAGATGGCGCCCAGGCGCAGCGGCCCGTGCAGTGGATCCTTGCCCTGCACCAGGATCTCGCGCAGCCTGCCCGCTTGGTCGAGAACCCGTTCGGCCTGGGCCGCTATCTGTTCGCCAATCATCGTCAGGCGTACGTCTGCCGACGAACGTTCGAAAAGCGTGACGCCGTAGCGTTGCTCGACCTTCTTCAGGGCCACCGAGAGGGTCGGCTGACTGACGTGGCATTTCTCCGCTGCGTGTCCGAAGTGCCTCTCGCGTGCCAAGGCTACGATATAGCGCAACTCGGTCAATGTCATCGCAATGATCTCCCGCTCAAGCCGGCCAGTTCTTGTCCGAAGAATCCGGTACACGTCGCGCCAGGAGGTCGAGATCGGACTCTGCGAGCCACATCCATGCGCCGGGTGCCAGTGCCGGCGGAAGTATGAATCCGCCAATCGCCAGACGATGTAGCGATTCGACGCGGTTACCGGCTGCCGCCACCATTCGTTTGACCAGATGGTATTTCCCCAGAGTGAGTGTGAGGCGCAGGCGCCTTTCGCTCAAGCGGCAACAGGCGACCGCAGCGACCGGTTTGGTTTCCCGGTGCAGTTCGAGCCCGCCCAGCAGGGCCGCCACCTGCGCATCGTCGACCAGATGCCGGGTCACCACTTCGTAGACCTTCGGCACCAGTTTGCGGGGTGAGGTGTAAGCGTGGATGAATGCGCCATCGTCGGTGAACAGCAGTAATCCGGTGGCGTCCTGGTCGAGGCGGCCCACCGCCTGGACGCCGCGTTTTACCAGCGGTGACGGCAACAATATGTATATACTGGCATGCTGTCCCGGGCGATGGGAACACTCGTAGCCCGCCGGCTTGTTCAACGCCAGGTAAGCCAGACGGCGATACGGCCAGAGCACGCCATCGACCGTAAACGAGAGGCCCTCCGGTGAAAAACAGGCCGACGGATCATCGCAAAAGCTGCCGTCGACCGTCACCCGACCTCTGGCAATCAGGGCCCGGCACTCGGCCCGACTACCGAAGCCCTGAGACTGCAGCAAGCGTTCAAGTTCGATCACCAGCAAACCGCCTTTCTCAACGAACGACCCCAAACCTGCCGTCATCCCTGCCGACGACTGTACAAGCAGCGGGTGACTGGATTCGGGTTTCACGCAATACAGGGGACACGAGCAAGTGCTCGGCGACTATTGTTGTCCGATCTGTCACCTGCAACAATAGGGCCGCCCAAAGTCCATGGAGACGGTAGCAATGTTAGTCAAATTCATTTCGAGCACTTCCGGTCAGATCATGATGTTTGCACCCGTCGCGCGACAACTGCTCGAGGCCATCGGCAAGGATTGCAGCGCGCGCGGCGTAATCACCACCGAGCAGTTGCCCGAAGCAATCAGTCGACTGCGCATCGCCGCCACCGACGGCAAGAGTTCTTCAGCCAGCAACAAGGCGGACACAGAAACCCACGGTGGTCGGGATGACGAAGACGAGGCCAACCGAGTCGGTCTGGGTCAGCGCGCCTATCCCTTGATCGAGTTGCTGGAGTGGACCCGCAAGGAGGAGGGTTTCGTTCTCTGGGAGGCAACCAAGGACTTCTAGCTTGCCTGCACGACGCACCGCAACCTGTGCCCGACGCCCGCCGCCCTGGGCAGTCTTCACCCTCGGCCTCCTGGTGTCGCACAGCGGACTACACGCGGTCGAGGTATCGGTTGACGTCGGGCACACACTCGCCGCTCATGGAGCCACCAGCGCCCGCGGTGCGCACGAGTTCGACTTCAACCTGGTGTTGGCCCGCCAGTTGATCGGTCAGCTCGCCGAGCGCGGGCTTCGGGTACGCCCGGTCAACCTGGACGGTTTGATCGAAAGCCTGGTCGCTCGTCCGCAGCAGGCCACCGGGTCGGATTTCTTCATTGCTGTCCATCACGATTCGGTACACGCCGATCTGTTGCAGGAATGGGACTGGGACGGCACCATCCAGACCTACAGCGATCGTTACAGCGGTTTTTCCCTTTTCGTTTCGCGTGACAACCCCGACCTGACCACCAGCCTGCGCTGTGCTTCGGCAATCGGTAGCCGCTTGCGTCGAGCCGGCTTCGTGCCCGCCATGCATCACGCCAATCCGCTGGCCGGAATACCTCGTCAGCCGGCCGATGCGAGCAATGCCGTGTACTACTACGACAAGCTGGTGGTGCTCTACCGCACGACACTTCCGGCCGTACTTTTCGAAGCCGGTGTGATCAAACACCGGGCAGAGGAACTGGCTCTGCTCGACCCGGAAAACCAGTGGCGCATGGCCGATGCGATCGCGACGGGGATTGCCGCCTGCCTCTACGCCCGCTGAGCCAATCTGGCGAATGGGTCCGTGGCGAGTGCCAACGGCCGGTTCGCTGTCAGATCCGCTGCCGGCCCGCGAGGAGCACGCCTCCGGAGCACCCATGCTCAGATCTTGCGATAGACCTCAGCCCCGGTGTTGACGAATTCCATGGCCTTACCTTCCATCCCCCTGGTCAAGGCTTCCGACTCGCTGACCCCTTGCGCCATGGCAAACTCCCTGACTTCCTGGGTGATCTTCATCGAGCAGAAATGTGGCCCGCACATCGAGCAGAAATGAGCCACCTTGGCCGATTCCTTGGGCAACGTCTCGTCGTGAAACTCACGTGCCTTGTCGGGGTCCAGACCAAGGTTGAACTGGTCCTCCCAACGGAATTCGAAACGTGCCTTCGACAACGCATTGTCACGGATCTGGGCACCGGGATGACCCTTTGCCAGATCGGCAGCATGCGCCGCGAGCTTGTAGGTGACGATCCCTGTCTTGACATCATCCTTGTCGGGCAGCCCGAGGTGCTCCTTGGGCGTGACGTAGCACAACATCGCCGTCCCGAACCAGCCGATCATCGCCGCACCAATGCCGCTGGTGATGTGATCGTAACCCGGCGCGATGTCCGTGGTCAGCGGGCCAAGGGTGTAGAACGGGGCTTCGCGGCAGTATTCCAGCTGCAGATCCATGTTCTCCTTGATCATGTGCATCGGCACATGTCCCGGACCTTCGATCATGACCTGCACATCGTGCTGCCAGGCGATATCGGTCAGTTCGCCGAGGGTCTTCAGTTCACCCAGTTGGGCCTCGTCATTGGCGTCGTAGATCGAGCCGGGGCGTAGGCCATCGCCGAGGCTGAAGGCTACATCATAGGCCTTCATGATCTCGCAGATTTCCTCGAAATGAGTGTAGAGAAAGCTTTCCTTGTGATGTGCCAGGCACCACTTGGCCATGATCGAGCCGCCGCGCGAAACGATTCCTGTCAAGCGCCCGGCGGTCAGCGGCACATAGCGCAACAGCACACCGGCGTGTATGGTGAAGTAGTCAACTCCTTGCTCAGCCTGCTCGAGCAGGGTATCGCGGAAGATCTCCCAGGTCAGATCCTCCGCCTTGCCGTTGACCTTTTCCAATGCCTGGTAGATGGGCACCGTCCCGATCGGCACCGGGCTGTTGCGAATGATCCACTCGCGGGTCTCGTGGATGTTCTTCCCGGTTGACAGATCCATGACCGTGTCGCCACCCCAGCGAATCGCCCAAGTCATCTTCTCCACCTCTTCCTGGATGCTCGAACCGAGCGCGGAGTTACCAATGTTCGCATTGATCTTGGTGAGGAAGTTGCGCCCGATGATCATCGGTTCGCTCTCTGGATGATTGATGTTGCAGGGAATGATCGCCCGGCCGCGCGCCACCTCGGCGCGTACAAACTCGGGTGTTATTTCTTCCGGAATGCTAGCGCCGTAGCTGTTGCCGTGGTGCTGGCGACAGAGAACTTCGGCCAGACGCTTTCCCTGCACTCCGGCAGCCTGCAACCGTTCTACGTAATGGCGACGGTTGTTGTTTTCCCGGATCGCCACATACTCCATCTCCGGCGTGATGATGCCGCGCCGCGCATAGTGCATCTGACTCACGTTGGCCCCCGCCCTGGCACGCAGTGGCCGGCGTTGCAGTCCCGGAAAGCGCAGCTCATCGAGCACCGGATCAGCCGCACGGAGGCGGCCGAACTCGGACGTCAGGTCACCCAGCGGCTCGTTATCACCGCGTTCGGCGATCCATTGCGCACGCAAGGGCGGGAGCCCTTGGCGGATGTCGATGCGCGCCAGAGGGTCGGAATAAGGTCCTGAACAATCATAGACATAGATCGGCGGGTTGGTCTCTCCCCCGAAAGCGGTGTCGGTATCCGCCTGGCTGATTTCGCGCATCGGCACACGAATGTCTGGCCGACTCCCCTCGACGTAGATCTTGCGCGAATTGGGTAATGGCTGCACGGCAGCCTGGTCCACATGCGCATCGGCGGCAATGAATTTTTCGTTGGCGTTCATGGTATTTCCTTGCAAAGGCTTAAGGCAAAAGCGCTGCTCAAAGCTGTTGGGTGCAAGGGCTCGGCGACGTGACCGGAACGCCTGGACAAGACGTTCGACACCTCGGATTGCGCTGCGCTTCCCTACGACGGCATTACCCGTACAGGTTCAAAGGGACTCTCTCAGCCACACCGCGAGCGGTCGGACACCCCCAACATGGCTGGCCAACTTACTGGAATTGTCGACCTTTAGCAAGAAGGTTCGCAGCACCGTACGGTAACAAACGAGGCCGGCCGGGAGCCGGGAGAATTGCTTGTTGTCTCCGTCGGCTGGCGCGGCGCCAGCGAGGGGTGCGGACACGTTGCGTGAAGTACGCCACTGAACGGCAGGGTTTCCTCGGCTCAGTAACAACCGGGACAGATGACCGGATTCCTGGCGTCCCCACGGGGATTCGAACCCCGGTACCTACCGTGAAAGGGTAGTGTCCTGGGCCTCTAGACGATGGGGACCCGGATGAGTGATCTTTCGATTTGCTGGTGGAGGTACGCGGGATCGAACCGCGGACCTCTTGCATGCCATGCAAGCGCTCTCCCAGCTGAGCTATACCCCCTCGAAAGAAGCGCAGATTATAGGGTTGGGGATGATCCTTGTAAAGCGGATGGCGATTCGGCAAGGCTGGGGCAGGGCCAGATACCCTGCTTCCGCCGCTGGTCGTTGCGCGCTGGCGAGCCCGCTGCGCGAAGATCAGACATGCCTTCCCGCTCCCGCCGACCAGTCTTCGCTAGTCGACTGATCGATCTCCGGTGGCGGTGGAGCACGCCAGGCGTTGATCACGGCTGCCGCATCGATCCAGTCCGCTTCGTCGGCGATGCCCGTAAGCAGGCGAAGATTGCGCTGCCGCAGGTTCTTGCCGAGACGCTGCGGACGGAACCGCGCGTCGGAGATATCGATCAGACCGAAGCGACCATCCGGCGTGTACACCACGTTCCCCAAGTGCAATGAACGAAAATACACCCCCTTCTCGTGCAGAAGGATGACAAACCGGGTAAAGGCTACTTTCAGCCCTTGCTCGACATCGGCCGCTATCCCGGCACGGCGCATTTCGCGTAGCGTCCACCCAACGAGCGGGCGGTAGTGCACCGCGTCGCGCTCGATGGAAGGGATGCGCAGGACATCGATGATCCCGGGCACGGGAATACCCCGCTGAGCCAAAGTCGCCGCATTGTCGGCGAAACGTTGCGCATAGGGATACCACGCGGCCGATGACAGCAGGCGCTTGCGGCGAAACAGCTTGCACATCGTTCCATCGGCCAGGCGCAACACCTTGTCGCCAAATCCGTCGGCTTCAAGCACCACTGCGCCGGCACGCAGCGCCAGATAGTCATCATGTGCGAGTTTCTTCATCGAGATGTCCGCCCCTCCTCGGGAAAGCCTCCAGTTTACTTGCTTCCCTGCCGTTCATCCGGAAAGCAGGTGGATTTGGGAACAGCACTGGCCCACCCTCTGGTCCCAGGTCACCGCCACCGGCCATGCTGCCGATCACTGCGCGCCAGAGCAAACAGTCGCGCCTGATAGCCCGTAAAATTGGAACTTTACAAACGGTGATTCGTCGATGAACTTCATCAATGCCTTGAACTCGGCCTGGCATACGCGTGACAGCCTGCTCTGCGTCGGTCTCGACCCCGATCCGACGCACTTTCCCGCCCATCTGCAGGGCAGACGGGACGCCATTTTCGAGTTTTGCCGGGCGATCGCCGATGCCACTGCAGACCTCGTGTGCTGCTTCAAACCGCAAATTGCCTACTTCGCGGCACGGCGCGCCGAGGACCAGCTCGAAGCCTTGATCGAACACATTCACCAGTACCACCCCGGCATTCCCGTCATCCTTGACGCCAAGCGGGGGGATATCGGCAGTACCGCCGAGCAGTACGCAATTGAAGCTTTCGAACGCTTCAAGGCCGATGCGATCACGGTCAACCCCTACCTGGGACACGATTCGGTGGCACCCTATCTGGCTTACCGTGACAAGGGCACCATTTTGCTCTGCCGAACGTCGAACCCGGGCGGTAGCGATTTGCAGTTCCTCGACGTCGGCGGCGAGAAACTCTATGAACGGGTCGCTCGCTTGGTGAGCAGCGTATGGAACGATAACGGGCAATGCGCGCTGGTGGTCGGCGCCACCTTCCCCGACGAAATCGCGCGCGTTCGTGCGCTGACCGGCGATATGCCCTTGCTGGTTCCCGGCATTGGTGCCCAGGGTGGCAACATCGAAGCTACCGTGCGCGCCGGCTGCAGCTCCAGCGGCTGCGGTCTGATGATCAATTCATCGCGCGCAATCCTCTATGCCGGCACTGGCGAAGACTACGCCACGCGAGCGCGGCGAGTTGCCGAAACGACGCGCGATGCAATCAACCAGCATCGGCCGATTCGCTGAGGGGCAGGTTGCAACCGGCAGAACGGGGGAACCGGTGACGGCCACCAACCGCAACTGCCGCTCGGCTCCGCCAGCGCGGACACTCAAACGTCGATGTTGCGTGCCGCCAGAGCGTTGCTCTCGATGAAGTTGCGGCGTGGCTCGACCAGCTCTCCCATCAGGGTACTGAAGATCTCGTCGGCACCGATTGCGTCTTCGATCTGGACCTTGAGCAGCCGCCGCACCTTCGGGTCCATGGTGGTTTCCCAGAGCTGGGCCGGATTCATCTCACCGAGACCCTTGTAACGCTGCTTGCTGATGCTGCGTTCCACTTCGCCGAGCAGCCATTGCATGGTTTCGGCAAAACTATTGACGCCTTTCTTCTTGTCGCCACGCGCGACGAAGCCGCCCGGACCAAAGAGTCCGGCGAGAAGCTCACCCGTCTTGCGTAACTGGGCATAATCGCCGCTGCCCAGCAGGTCTTCGTCGATGACGCCAAGCTTGAGATTGCCGTGCAGGATCTTCTCGAGACGGAGCTGCCAGCGCTCCTGAGGGCCATCATAGCGCGCCACGATGTGGATGCCGAGCTGGTTACCGACGGCATCCATCAGTGCCTTGGCACTGTCGACTGCAGACGCCTCGTCGGCCAGTTCGACTTTCAGGTTGCTGTCGATCAGCGCGTGCAGGACTTCGGGGTTGATCAGATGGGAGAGGCGATTGATCACCGCTTCGGCGAGCAGGTATTCGCGGGCCAGTTGTTCCAGAGCGATCCCCGAGATTTCTGGTGAACCGGTGCGCGGGGTCAGAACGGCGCCCTCGAGTGCCAGCGTCAGCAGGAACTGCTTGAGCGCCTGATCATCCTTGATGTAGCGCTCCACCTTGCCGTGCTTGACCTTGTACAGCGGTGGCTGGGCGATGTAGATGTGGCCGCCTTCGACCAGTTCGCGCATCTGCCGGTAGAAAAAGGTGAGCAGGAGGGTGCGGATGTGCGCGCCGTCGACGTCGGCGTCGGTCATGATGATCAGACGGTGATAGCGCAGTTTCTCCGGTTTGTACTCGTCCTTGCCAATCCCAGTACCCAGGGCAGTGATCAGGGTGGCGATTTCCTGCGACGATATGAGCTTGTCGAAGCGTGCCTTTTCGACATTGAGGATCTTGCCCTTGAGCGGCAGGATCGCCTGAAACTTCCTGTCGCGCCCCTGTTTTGCCGAACCACCGGCGGAATCGCCCTCAACCAGGTAGAGCTCGCAGAGCGCCGGGTCCTTCTCCTGACAATCGGCCAGCTTGCCCGGCAGGCCGACGCCATCGAGCAGCCCCTTGCGGCGGGTCATTTCCCTCGCTCGGCGCGCAGCATCGCGCGCCCGCGCTGCTTCGACGATCTTGCCGGTAATTACCTTGGCGTCTGCCGGTCGCTCCTGCAGGAAATCGGACAGTTTGGTCGCCACCACTTCCTCGACCGCCGGCCGCGCCTCCGAGGAGACCAGCTTCATCTTGGTTTGCGAAGCAAATTTCGGATCCGGCATCTTCACCGACAGAACACAGGCAAGTCCCTCGCGCATGTCGTCGCCGGTGATGTCCACCTTGGCCTTCTTGGCGATCTCGTGTTCTTCGATGTAGCGGTTGATCACCCGGGTCATCGCGGCGCGCAGGCCGGTCAGATGGGTACCGCCATCAGCCTGCGGTATGTTGTTGGTGAAACACAGGACCTGTTCGGCGTAGCTGTCGTTCCATTGCATCGCCACTTCGACGCCGATGTTGCCATTGGCCGTGAGCGACTCGCCGCTGGCATGAAAGATGTTGGGGTGAAGAACAGCTTTGCTGCGGTTGATGTATTCGACGAAACCCTTGACGCCACCCAGAAAAGCGAAGTTTTCCTCCTTGCCGGTACGCTGGTCGTTCAGGCGGATCTTCACGCCGTTGTTGAGAAAGGAAAGCTCGCGCAGCCGCTTGGCGATGATCTCGTAGTGAAACTCGACCTGACCGAAGATCTCCTCGTCGGCCATGAAGTGCAGTTCGGTCCCACGCTTTTCCGTATCGCCGATCACCTTGAGGGGCGATACCTCGACGCCCTTCTGTACCTCGATCAGCCGGTCTACCACCCGACCACGGTGGAACTCGACGAAATGCTTCTTGCCGTCACGCCGCACGATCAGACGCAGCCAGCGCGACAACGCGTTGACACAGGACACGCCGACGCCATGCAGGCCGCCGGAAACCTTGTACGAGTTCTGGTTGAACTTGCCGCCGGCATGGAGAACACACATCACGATCTCGGCGGCGGAGCGCTTCGGCTCGTGCTTGTCGTCGAATTTGATGCCGGTCGGGATGCCGCGACCGTTGTCCGTTACGGAGATCGAATTGTCAGCATGGATGGTGATGACGATATCGTCGCAGTGGCCGGCCAGCGCCTCGTCGATGGCATTATCCACCACCTCGAACACCATATGGTGCAGGCCGGTGCCGTCTGAGGTATCGCCGATGTACATGCCCGGGCGTTTGCGTACCGCCTCCAGTCCTTCCAGTTGCTGAATACTCGTTTCGTCGTAAGCAAGCTGCTGATTATCTTCCGTCATTCTGAATCCAATGCTTCTTTCCGGTTCAAGCTCTGCCAATGATTCGCGTCTGCTGCACGGGACACTCAGATACGCATCGGCATCACCACATACTTGAAACGGTCATTACCCGGGATCGTCAGCAAGGCGCTCGAACTGGCGTCGTTGAAGCCCCACTCGATGGTTTCGTCGGAGGTGTTGTTGAGGACATCGAGCAGATAGGACACGTTGAAGCCGACGTCCAGTGGCTCGCCCTCGTAGGCCACCTCGATTTCTTCCTGCGCTTCTTCCTGCTCGGCATTGGCCACCATGATCTTCAGGCTGTCACCGGCGAGAACCAGGCGTACGCCACGAAACTTTTCGTTGGTCAGGATGGCTGCCCTGATCATCGACTGCAGCAGGGCGCTGCGTTGCACCCGCACGACATTGTTCAGGGTCGACGGGATCACCCTCTGGTAGTCCGGGAACCTTCCGTCGATCAACTTGGACACCAAGTTGGTCTGCCCGAACTGGAAACGAACCTGGGTCGGCAGGATCTCGATGGCCAGCGGTTCGTCGCTGTCGGCGAGCAGCCGGTTCAGTTCGACCACCGTCTTGCGCGGCAGGATCAGCTCCTGCCGCGGGGCTTCCTCGGCTGGCGGCAAGGCCATGCTGGCGTACGCCAGACGATGACCATCGGTGGCCACTGCCCGCAACTCGCTTCCGTCGGCCAGCAGCAGCAGCCCGTTGAGATAGTAGCGAACATCCTGCTGGGCCATCGAGTAATGTGTTTGCGCCAGCAAGTGCCGGAACTGCTTCTGGGCAACTGTGATCCGGCGTGCTTCGCCATCCGACAGGGCCATGCACGGGAAGTCCTCGGGCGGTAAGGTCTGCAGATTGAAACGGCTCCTTCCCGCCCTGATCTGCAAACGCCGGTCCTCGAGGACCAGGCTGATCTCCGACGCTTCCGGCAACGAACGCAGGATGTCCTGCAGTTTGCGCGCGGCAACCGTCACCGCACCCTCGCCCTCGCCCCCGGCATCGATCGTCGAGGTAGTGATCTGGATCTCGATATCGGTCGCCAGTAGCGTCAGCACCTCTCCTCTTTTCTCGAGCAGCACGTTGGACAGGATGGGCAGGGTGTGACGCCTTTCCACGATCCCGGAAACCGCCTGCAAGGGTGCCAGCAACACATCTCGCCGTGTTTTGATAAGAAGCATATATCTAGATCCTATAAAGACAATAGTCCCGACAAGTCTGTTGATATCTAAGAAATCTACAACCAATTCAAGCTACTGATGACACATTTGCGAGTGTACAGGAGTGCTCTGAGACTGTGGGCAGAATCGCACAAGTTACCCACAGGTCGTTCCTGTCGTACTTGTCCACCATTTGTCCGTACTTTGCCCACCGGTTTGTCCCGCTCCTTCGCTCAACCCTTCAGCACCTGCAACAGGATATGCACATCGTGGTTCAGCGCGTTGTCCTTGAGGCGCAGGTCGTCGATCGTGCGCACGGCATGCAGTACCGTGGTGTGGTCGCGGCCGCCGAAGGATTCACCGATCGCTGGATAGCTTTGCGAGGTCAGATTCTTGGCCAGCCACATCGCGATCTGCCGTGGCCTGACGATCACCCGCGTCCTTTTCCTGGAGAACAGGTCAGCCACCTTGATCTTGAAGTAGTCGGCCACCGTCTTCTGGATGTTGTCCACGGTGATCTGCCGGTTGACCGAGCCAATCAGGTCCTTGAGCGCTTCCTTGGCCAGTTCGAGAACAATCCGCTGACCATGAAAGGCCGAGTAGGCGAGCACCTTCTTGAGCGCGCCCTCGAGTTCGCGGACGTTGGAGCGCAGGTGTTTGGCGATGTAGAAAGCGACCTCGTCGTCGAGCGCCACACCTTCCTGATCGGCTTTCTTTTTCAGGATGGCGACGCGCATCTCGGTCTCCGGCGGCTCGATCTGAACCGTCAATCCCCAGTCAAAGCGTGTGATCAGGCGATCCTCCAGCCCCGAAATATTCTTGGGATAGGTATCGCAACTGATCACGATCTGCTTCTTCGACTCACTCAGGGAATTGAAAACGTAGAAGAATTCCTCCTGGGTCCGGTTCTTGCCGTTGAAGAACTGGACGTCGTCGAGCAAGAGCACATCGAGCGAGCGATAGTAGCGCTTGAAGACGTCGAAGGATTTCTGCTGGTAGGCGCGCACCACGTCGGAGTAGTAGTCCTCGGCATGGACGTAACGCACGACTTTGTCCGGGCAGTTCTGCAGGATCTCGTTGCCGATGGCGTGCACCAGGTGGGTCTTGCCCAGGCCGGCGCCACCGTAGATGAACAGGGGGTTATAGGTCGCTTCACCGGGGCTCAGCGCAACCTGTCTGGCGGCTGCGCGAGCAAGGTCGTTGGCCTTGCCGACGACCAGATTGTCGAAGGTGAAGTGGCAGATCAGCCGCGTCCTTTCGTAGCCCGAGCGATCCTTTTCGGCCAGCGGATTGCGGTTCGCCGGCGTACCGGAGGCAGACGGGCTGACGGTGACACTGGCCGGCGTCTTGCCTTCTGGTGCCGATGCCGTCTTCGCGCTCGCTGCCACGCGTTCGCCGAGGGTCAGAGTGATGTTGACCGGTGCCGAAAAGTACTCGCTGCCCATTGCTTCAATGCGCGTCAGGTAGCGTTCCTTGACCCATTTCAGGATGAAGCCGTTCGGTGCCAGCAGGCGCAAACCGCGTGCCAGGTCGTTCTCACCTTCGAGACGCAGCGGACGAATCCAGGTGTTGAATTGCTGAGGCGGGAGTTCCTGCTCGAACTGGCTCAGACAAGAGGACCAGAAACTACTCATCGGCAATCATGTGGTCGCATCGTGACCCGGCTGGCGAGCCGCAGCGGCTCTCGACGAAAGGCTGTTTTTGTTCTTGCAATCAGAACCATGGGTCACTTTTCCGGGTGTTTGAAGCGATCGGGACGGGTTGCCGGCCGGCCGGACATCCTTTCCCCCTGCTGCCCGGCGCGCTCCTTGTCGGGAATCGCGAGGGAGAGATTCTAACCCGTTGGACCGAGGTTATCCACAGCGCAGACAAAAATATGGCCTTGACAATCGTTGTCCGGACGCGGTCTAATCTCAACCTTTTTCCTGCTTTCACTTCAAAGGCTTAACCATGAAACGTACCTACCAGCCGTCGGTTGTTCGCCGCAAGCGCACGCATGGCTTTCTCGTGCGCATGTCCACCCGTGGCGGTCGCGCCGTCATTCGGGCGCGTCGCGCCAAGGGTCGCCACCGTCTGGCCGTTTGAGCGGCAGCCCGGCAAATCCCGCGAGCAGTCAACCACGGTCCGCAGCGGCGTTCCCCAAGCAATATCGCCTGATCAAAACGGATGAGTACTCATCCGTTTTTGCTTTCCGGAGAGCGCTGAAAAGCCGGTATTTCCTGCTACATTATCGACCTCATGGGGCCGACGAGGTCTCCGGGGCGCGACTTGGGCTGGTGGTTGCCAAGCGCTTCCTGCGTCGTTCGGTGGATCGAAACCTGGTGCGACGGCTGGCCAGAGAGCAGTTCCGGCTGTTGCGGGCGCAGTTGCGTTGCAGCGATTTCGTTCTGCGGCTGGCGGCCAAGCCACCAGTCATTGACCGGCAAGCCATGGCAAAGGAAATCCAGGGTTTGTTGAGCAAGGCAATCTCACCCCGACGATGAGCCGATGAAACACCTCCTGCTTGCCCTGATAGGCTTCTATCGCTACGCGGTCAGCCCGCTGCTGGGCCGGCGTTGTCGTTTCTTTCCGAGCTGTTCCGAATACGCCGCCGAAGCCGTCAGCAAGTATGGCGTCCTGCGCGGCACCGGGCTCTCGCTTCGCCGACTGTCCCGCTGTCATCCGTGGAATCCGGGTGGTTTCGATCCCGTACCCTGAACAACACTTGAATCGTATAGGCTTTCATGGATAACCGACGCCTGCTTCTCCTCCTTGTCTTCTCGTTTTCGCTGGTCATGCTGTGGGATGCCTGGCAGAAATACAATCAGCCGAAGGCAGTGCCGGCCGTTGCCGGGGCAGCGCTCGAAGCGCCCGCGCCGAAGCCCACCGCCAACCTGCATGCACCGCTGCCCGAGGCGCCGCCGCCGACCGGCGTGGCGGCCGTCGCCGAGAAGACCGCCACCGTCACCGTGAGCACCGATCTGCTCAAGGCGGAGATTTCCACCGTCGGCGGCGACATCGTGCGTCTCGATCTGACGCAGTACAAGGATGCCAACAACAAGGGCAAGGACCTGGCACTGTTCGAGGCGAAGCACCAGTACCTGGCGCAGAGTGGCCTGATCGGCGAGAACCTGCCGAACCACAAGACGAGTTTCGCGGTGGTACCCGGCAACCGGGAACTGACCAAGGATGCGCAAACCGTCATTCTGCGGCTTGAGGCGGTGGCCGCCAATGGCATCAAGGTGGCCAAGGTGTATACCTTCACGCGCGGCAGCTACCTGATCGAGCTGGCGCACGAAATTGACAACGGCAGCGACAAGGAACTGGCCGTACATGCCTATTATCAGTTGCAGCGCGACATCAAGCCCCCCGAAGGCGAGAGTTCGATGGTGTCCACCTTCACCGGGCCGGCGGTCTACACCGATCAGGACAAGTTCCAGAAGGTCGCCTTTGCCGACATCGAGGACGGCAAGGCAAAGTTCGCCGGCAAGGCCGACAATGGCTGGATCGCAATGATCCAGCATTACTTCGTCGCCGCCTGGTTGCCGGAACCCGGTCTGCTGCGCGAGTTCTACATGCGCAAACTGGAGAGCAAGGTCAGTCCGGCAGTGGCGGCCGGCGTCATTGTGCCCGCGCCACTCGCCGCGCCCGGCGCCAAGGTGGCGTTCTCGGTGCCGATCTATGCCGGTCCGCAGATCCAAGCCACCCTCGAGCAACTGGCCAAACCCAAGGCGGAGGGTGGTGTCGGAGCGCAGGGTCTGCCGCTGGTGGTCGATTACGGCTGGCTGACGATCATCGCCGCGCCAATCTTCTGGTGCCTCGAAGCGATCTACAAGCTGGTCGGCAACTGGGGTTGGTCGATCGTCCTGCTGACCGTGGCGATCAAGCTCCTGTTCTTCCCGCTGTCGGCGGCCAGTTACAAGTCGATGGCCAAGATGAGAACGGTGACACCACGCTTGATGCAGCTCAAGGAGCGCTATGGCGATGATCGTCAGAAGCTCAACCAGGAAATGATGGCGCTCTACAAGCGCGAAAAGATCAACCCGCTCGGTGGTTGCCTGCCCATCCTGGTGCAGATCCCGGTGTTCATCGCCCTCTACTGGGCCCTGCTCGGTGCGGTCGAGATTCGCGATGCACCGTGGATTCTCTGGATCACCGACCTCTCGGCGCAGGACCCTTACTACATCCTGCCGGTGATCATGATGGTCACGATGCTGATCCAGACCAAGCTCAACCCGACGCCGCCCGATCCGATCCAGGCCAAGGTGATGTTAATGATGCCCTTCATCTTCGGCGTCATGTTCTTCTTCTTCCCGGCCGGTCTGGTGCTCTACTGGGTGGTCAATAACATCCTGTCGATCGCCCAGCAATGGCAGATCACCCGGATGATCGAAAGTGGCGGAAAGGCCGCCAACGACAGCAAGGCTTGAGCCAGGCAAGGACCGACACCATCGCTGCCATCGCGACCGCTGTTGGTCGCGGCGGCATCGGTGTCATTCGGGTCTCCGGTAGCGGCCTGCTCGACTTCGCCCGGGCACTGAGCGGCCGACAACCGCCGGCCCGGACGGCCATACTGACCGACTTCCGGGCGGCCGATGGAACGGTGATCGACAGCGGTCTGCTGCTCCACTTCCCGGCGCCGCGCTCCTTCACCGGCGAGGATGTCCTCGAACTGCACGGGCACGGCGGTGCGGTCGTTCTGCAGATGCTGCTCGCGCGCTGCCTCGAACTCGGTGCCCGACTGGCCGAACCCGGCGAGTTCACCCGTCGCGCCTACCTCAACGGCAAGCTCGACCTCGCCCAGGCCGAAGCGGTCATCGACCTGATCGATGCCGCGACCACCGCCGCCGCGCGCAGTGCCGTCCGTTCGCTGCACGGCGAGTTCTCGCGCGAAATCCGGCTCCTGCTCGAGCAACTGATCGAACTGCGTGCGCTGGTCGAGGCGACGCTCGATTTTCCGGATGAAGAGGTCGACTTTCTCGAAGCGGCGGATGCCTTCGCTCGCCTGCAGCGCCTGCGGGACCGCCTCGTCGGGGTCCTCGAGCGCGCCCAGCAGGGTCGCCTGCTGCAGGGCGGTCTGCATGTCGTGCTCGCCGGACAGCCGAACGTCGGCAAATCCAGCCTGCTCAACCGCCTGGCCGGCGACGAGCTGGCCATCGTTACCGCGCATCCCGGCACAACGCGCGATCTGGTACGCGGCACGCTGCAGCTCGCCGGCATCCCGTTGCATGTCATCGACACCGCCGGCCTGCGCGATACCGAAGATCCGGTCGAGCGCCTGGGCATCGAGCGCACCTGGCGTGAAATCGAGCGCGCCGACGTCGTCGTCCTGCTGGTCGATGCCTGCAGCGGCCTCGGCGAGGCCGAGCAAGCGATTGTCGACCAGTTGCCGGCGCATCTGGCGCGGCTGACGGTTTACAACAAGATCGACCTCGTTACGCGGCTGGCGGAACGATACGAGGATGGCACAGGGGTGGTCATCGCGCTCTCCGCACGCTCCGGCGAAGGCATCGAACTGTTGCGCCAAGAGCTGCTGCGCATCGTCGGCTGGCACCCGGTCGAGGACGTTTTCATCGCCCGTGAACGCCATCTGCGCGCACTGCTGGCGGCGCGCCAGCACATCGAAGCAGCGCAGGCGCAGTTACCGCAGCTCGAACTGTTCGCCGAGGAACTGCGCCTGGCGCAGCGCTCCTTGGGGACGATCACCGGCGAGTACACCGCCGACGATCTGCTCGGCGAGATTTTCGGTCGATTCTGTATCGGAAAATAACAAGCTTTCCGGCATGGTTCGAAGCCTTCCGCGAAACACCTCATGAGCCACCGCTTGACTCTGAGCCATCGCACTCAAAGCGGCGGCGACGACTGGCAAGCGCTGACGTATCCAGCGCTGCTGGAACGGACAGACTGCAAGCCTGGCGGGCGGCGTGTGGCGATTCTCTGCGGCGGCAAGCCCACGGGGATGCACTGGCGTACCTTCCGGCGGCTGAACGCCGAGCATGATGGCTTCGCCGCAGTTTCGTGGGCGGCAACGGCGCAATGACTTGACCGGATGAAGCTGCGGACTGCCGGTCTGCGTGATGGCCCGGGCGGCGACGGCTGAGTCTGCTTCACAAAATCAGTCCGTCGACGCTGGCGCCATAGACGACGCGGGAGCTACACTGCGTCACCTCTCGACACCCCTGTCTTTGTCACTCGATGGCCGATAACTACGACGACTATACCCGCGAACAACTGTTGCGCCTGTTACGCGAGCGCGACCGGCGACCACGCTTCGGGCTGGTGTGGGAACGCGACGAGATCGACCATGACCTGTCGGTCAACAGTGATTTCGTCGCCCTCGATTGGGACGCCGGGCTGTCGTGCGGTGACGGCCCGCAGCGCAACCTGATCATCGAAGGCGACAACTTCGACGCGCTGCGCTATCTGCGCATGACCCACGCTGGCCGCGTCAAGTGCATCTATATCGACCCGCCCTACAACACCGGCAACCGTGACTTCATCTACAACGACCGCTTCGTCGACAAGGACGACAGCTACCGCCATTCCAAGTGGCTGGAGTTCATGTATCGACGGCTCGAACTGGCGAAGGAACTGCTGAGCGAGGATGGCGTGATTTTCGTTTCCATCGACGACAACGAGGTGTTTCATCTCGGGCTGTTGATGGAGCAGGTGTTTGGCGCGGCGAATTTTGTTGCCAATGTGATCTGGCAGAAGGTTGATTCGCGGCAGCGCAACTTCTTTTCTGTAAAAGCCCCCAAGGGATTCCATCGGGATATAGCCATCAGTCATTCAGGTTGAGGTAGATTTTCCCGGTCATCCATTCCTCGTCGCATTCTGCCAGAAGGGCGGAGACAAGGCGCAGG
>NZ_JAEUOL010000260.1 GCF_016789985.1 Accumulibacter sp. | reverse complement strand
GTCTGCGCCTTGTCTCCGCCCTTCTGGCAGAATGCGACGAGGAATGGATGACCGGGAAAATCTACCTCAACCTGAATGACTGATGGCTATATCCCGATGGAATCCCTTGGGGGCTTTTACAGAAAAGAAGTTGCGCTGCCCCTGGCCTCGCCGGCCGGCCGGACTCCGCGGCAGATCCGCGCCGATACCCGGAGGCGACTGAAAACATGATTCTTTTCGAGACAGAGTTGGCAAGCCAGCGCACTTTCCGGCTGCCCACGAGGAAGCGGCAGTGCTACAGTGGTCCACGGCGCAGCAATCCGGCACCCGACTCCTTCACCGCCTGTACCGGTCCCTGCTTGCGTGCTTACCCGCAAGGAGCTTGGACAATGAGAATTCCAGCCGAGATCATTCCGCCGATCGGCACCCAGAGCAAGGAACCGGACAACACGAAAAAAGCTGAACCGGTGGGCAATGCGGCGGAACTGGCGACCGGCTTCCCCGAGTCGGCACCGGACGACCAGTCCCCCCTCGACAAGCAGGAAGCCGTCACCCCGCCCGCTGCCGTCCCGGCCAGGACAACGGACGGCAGCGTCGCCGGGAGCCAGGCCATCCCCGTCGAACGCCGGCAAGCCGAGCGCCGCTCGGAGAACCGGCCGGTGCTGCTCGACACCCGCTCCAAGAGAGGGCGCCGTCTGGCGTCGAGCGACGTGCGCATCAACATCAAGGTCTGACGCGCGAGCTACGGTCGGGCAGCAACTGCGCTCCCCGCAAGCTCACCCGGGCACGGGAACTCGCCGTGCTGCAGGGGGGGTGCTTTCCCGCCAATCCGCCCGGAATGACTTGATCACCTGGCTGAAAACGTCGGACGAGGCCGGCGAAGGGCGACGAGGAGCGTGGCGGCGCCAAAACCCGAGTCTCGTCACTTCACTCAGCACACGGTTCGGTCACGCCGCTTCATTCGAGACTGGCCATGTCGATGACGAATCGGTACTTCACGTCGCTTTTCAGCATCCGCTCATAGGCCGTGTTGATGTAGTCGATCGGGATCATCTCGATATCCGACACGATGTCGTGCTGGGCGCAGAAGTCCAGCATCTCCTGGGTTTCGCGGATGCCGCCGATGAGCGAGCCGGCCAGTTGACGGCGCCTCAGGATCAGGTTGAATACGCCCGGTGAAGGATGTGGCTCGGCGGGTGCCCCGACCAGGGTCATGGTGCCATCACGCTTGAGAAGTTGCAGGTAGTCATCCAGATTGTGGGGAGCCGCCACGGTGTTCAGGATGAAATCGAAGCGATTGGCCTGCGCCGCCATCTGGTCCCGGTCGGTCGAAACACACACTTCGTCGGCACCGAGCCGTTTTCCGTCGGCGATCTTCCTGGTCGAGGTGGTGAACAACACGACATGTGCACCCATGGCGTGGGCGATCTTGACACCCATGTGCCCCAGCCCGCCAAGGCCGACGATGCCTACCCTCCTGCCCGGCCCCGCTCCCCAATGGCGCAGTGGCGAGTAGGTGGTGATGCCGGCACACAGCAACGGCGCGACGCTGGCCAGGTCCTGCTCGGCGTGTCTGACGCGCAAGACGAAGGATTCCCTGACGACGATCGACTGGGAATAACCGCCATAGGTATTCTCGCCACCGAAGAGCGGACCGTTATAGGTCCCGGTAAAGCCGTTCTCGCAGTATTGTTCCTCGCCCTCCTCACAGGAGTGGCAATGGCCACAGCTATCGACCATGCAGCCGACCCCGGCCAGGTCACCCACCCTGAAGCTACGAACCTTGTCGCCGACCGCGACCACCCGACCAACGATTTCGTGACCTGGAACAGAAGGGTAGAGGGTGTTCTTCCACTCATTGCGCGCCGTATGCAGATCGGAATGGCAGACACCACAGAAGAGGATGTCGATCTGCACATCTTCCGGGCCAGGAGCACGACGCTGCAGGTCGAATGGCGCCAGGGCACTGCTTGCGCTTTGCGCTGCATACGCTTTGGTTTGCATGTTCATGGTGATTGGATCCTTTGTCTGGTTCAGATGCAATGACAGCAGTTTTCCGGTCCGGTAGCACCAAGTGATGCGTCGAGAATCCCGTCCTCTCGTGAATGGCTGCCATGGCCGGACTGTTGCGGGTCGCCGTAGCCCCGGGAAGAGGCACGACCCGGAACTCCGTTGAGGCTCGTTCCGGCGATTCCAGAATCCGGCGAATGACCGAACAGGGCCGATGGTACCCCTTGGCTCCTGTCCCTGCCAAGCGGGTTGGGGCGAACTGCCGCCTGGGCGACGGGTGGCCGGCAAACGGGAGTGCGCCGCCAGGTTCGTCCCGGAGGGGTCTCGTGGGGGAGCAAGCCGAGATTGACCGCAGTTGCCAGGCAAACATATACTCTTCGGGGTGGCAGTGAACCACCTGACCTTCCACACAACCCAGGAAAGGACGAAAGAACCGGGCAATATCCGATACAGCGTGCGTGAGTACGCTGTTCCATTCCCGGACACAAGCTTGTGAATCCACTGGAGAGGCCGACCATGACCCAACCCGCAGAACTGGTGCTGCCAGACGATGTGCAGCCTGAGACCGTATCCGACGCCTTGCCCGCCGAGCCGCTCGATGCGCCGACCCCGCAAATCCCTGTGATCAGACCCGAGATGGGCCGCCTGCTGGAAATGACACAGACCAATGGCGCCAGCGTGACGCCGAAGGAGATCAACGCGCAGCTTGACCGCGTGCTGCGCGACTACGACGAACTGACCGCGCTCTACGCCGAAAACAACCGCCGCATCGACAGCGAGCTGGCCGAACTCCGCCAGTCCGGCGGGGCGGTGTCGAGTCGGGTGCATCAACTCGGCGCCGACCTGCAGCAACAGAGCCTGTCCCTGGCCGGACACGCGGCCGCTACGGAACGGAGCATTGCTGCACTGCGCGGCGATGCGCGTGCCTGGCTGGCCGACTCGGAACAGCGCTGGGACACGCGGCTCGCGAGCAACAACGCGCGCATCAGCGCGGACCTGGCAGAACTCGACACCAGCATCGGGTCGCTGCAGGGTCTGCTCCAGACGCAGGAACAAATCATCGCCGAGCAACGCGCGCGCCTGGATCAGTTCGACGTCACCTGCCAGTTGCTCGATACCGCGACGCGCGGCAACAAGAGCCGTATCGAAGTGGTGCGCGAGCAGGCGGAAAGGCAACACGCGATCGTCGAAGCGCGGGTCGCCGGCCTGAGTGCCCTGCAGCGCGAGCACCATGCCGAGTTCCAGACCTTGCAGGGGCTGGTCGGTGTCCTGCAATCGGAAACGCAGCGCCTGGACGGGGAAATCGCCAAGCTGGCGAGCGCGCTGGCAAGCCATGCGGGTGACACCCGGGAGAGATTCAAGCGGACTCATCTGGCCATCGCCGGCCTGCTGTTGCTGACCGTGTCTGGCTTCGCCCTCGTCAAGTGGGTGCCTGCCTTCGCTCCGGCGAGCAGCGAATCGGCAATCGTCCAGAACCAGGCCCGAATCAGCGAGGTCGGTGGCCAGGTGGCGGCACTCTCCGCGCGGGAAGCGGCGCAGCAGGAGACCGACGCACGTCAGCAGGCCGGCATCGACCAGGTCTCGGGCAAGGTTTCCAGTCTGGAGAAAAGCCTGAGCGAACTGCGTGCCGCGATACGCAAGCTGCGCGTCCAGAATGCGGGGGGTGCGGTGTTGCGTGACAGCCAGTGGTTACTGCAGCAGAACCCCAAGGCCTATACCGTGCAGTTGGTGACATCGCCCAGCCAGGCCGACATGGCTCGCTTCATCGACCGCAACATGGAACAGCTTGCGCTGGATTCCCTGGCCTTTTCCGTCACCGAGCGTGACCAGCGCGAGCGCTACAACCTGTTCTTCGGCGTGTTCAAGACCGTCAGCGAAGCGCGCGCCGCGCTGGAAGCCCTGCCACCCGAACTGCGCATCAACCGGCCGTGGGTGCGCCAGATGCAGTCAGTTCAGGATTCGTTGCACTGAGCGACATCGGGCGAATGGCAGGAGCCGGGCCGGATGGTGCCCGGCTTGCCCGACAAGGGGGCACCACGCCCGGCCCTCGCGGGGCAAGCCGCGAGTTTGCGGACAGGGACGCCCAAACCCCGATACCCGTTGTGGCCAGCAGGAGCAATTCCACATCGGTTGCCGGGCAAGACCGCAGCGGCGCTCACCCGACCGATTCCCGGCAGCGCGGAATCCGGAATCCTGGTTCGTGGGTCAACAGGCCGCCTTTCCGTAGCGCCATCCCCAACGAGGACGGCTCCTGGTGCGCCCTTCCCCTCTAGCTCAGACCACGTCTGCGCGCTGCAGCCAATCCGGCGATGCCGAGCCCAAAGAGCACCAGGGAAGTCGGTTCGGGAACCAGAAAGCCACGAATCTCGCCACCCGGGAAAACGCTACTGTGAATGTTCAGATACGCCTTGCCGGCAGCAAGCCCGGCGAGCAAGGCGGCTTCGGCACCCGCTGCGCTGCCACCGTTGGCCGTCACGAAGCCCGCCCGGTAAGAGGAGTCCAAGCCGAGATCAAAGGTGTGATCATAGCTTCCTGCCGTGACCCCGCTGGGAAATCCGCTGAAGCTGGGTGTCTGGGTCGCCACCCCCACCAGGCCGCTACCTGACACCGCAGTGCAGCAGTGGATATGCGCTGCGGTCACTCCAGCCAGCAAACCACTGAAGTCCACCTGGACCCGCATCGTGTTGGCGACGTCATCGACGGTGACAATTGCCTTGCCAGTTCCCGGCGAGGCGTTCGGCGGATCTTCCGCCGCCCCGCTGAGCGTCGCATAGTAGGCAATCGGTACTGCCGAGGCGGGCGCGGCGGCGCCCAAAGCCAGCACTACCATACTTCCCGTAGTGAGGAGCGAAGCAAAAAAACGCGTTCTGGTCATGGTTTTCTCCGGTTTTATCCGATTCTGATTGGCAGGCAAGAAAGTGCCCAGACTCTTGCAGCAAGATCCGTGCTATAAAAAACTTGACCATGTTTCTCAACAATTTGGGCCGACTCGCGACTCGCCGGGCGTCCTCGGTGTAAAATTTTTCGACACATGATTTGTTGCGTGCAGGCACCACGAACGGACCTGGACAGCGAGGCCCATTCCCATATTTCGCCCCTGCGCAATCGGCCAGGAACTGATCGAGTTCCGTCTGGACGGCGCCCTCCACGCCGGAGAGCAGAAACCTCGGGACCTCAGGCAGGGAGGCATGCGCTGGCGGATGAATTGCTTATGTGGAGGCGTCCCCTCTTTCGGCCAACCACCGTCTCGCGTCCCTGGTTGAAACTGGCGGGCCGAACATCAGCAATGCCTCTCATGGCGAACCTGAACCGCCCCAGGTTTTGAGGAGGCTCCAACTCTTGAGAAGAGGGAGCCATGAACAAATCACCGAAGTTCTCACCCGCAGTCCGCGAGCGTGCTGTTCGCATGGTGCAGGAGCACCGAGCCGACTACCCGTCGCTGTGGG
>NZ_JAEUOL010000237.1 GCF_016789985.1 Accumulibacter sp. | reverse complement strand
TAGAAGCGTTGCGACTTCGACTTGCTGACGCGCCGGGCCATGGTCATTGCCTCGGCAGCGGCGGTGGCTTCGTCGAGCAGGGAGGCGTTGGCGAGTTCGAGCCCGGTCAGGTCGATCACCATCTGCTGGTAATTGAGCAGTGCTTCAAGGCGTCCTTGCGCGACCTCGGCCTGATACGGCGTGTAGGCGGTGTACCAACCGGGGTTCTCGAGCACGTTGCGCAGCACGACCGCGGGTGTCACGCTGTCAGCGTAACCCATGCCGATCATCGAGTGCTGCAGGCGGTTGCGGCGGGCGATGGCGCGCAGCGCAGCCAGCGTTTCACCCTCGGGGCGAGGCTCGGCGAGGGCCAGCGGTGCAGACAGCCGGATCGCTGCGGGAACGGTCTGGGCAACCAGCTCCTCGAGGCTGGCGGCGCCTATCGTGGCCAGCATGGCGGCGATCTCACCGGCGTCGGGACCGATGTGGCGGCGGACGAAATCGTCGCGCTGTTCCAGTGCCGCCAGTGGCGGGGAGGGGGGGGTGGCATCCATGGTATCTTCCGGTGGCTTCCGTGCTATCTAGGCGGCGGCAACAATTTCTTGGTAGGCTGCGGCGTCGAGCAGGACGTCCAGGTCACTGGCGGCGGCCGGCCGCATGCGGAACAGCCACGCAGCGTAGGCGTCCTGGTTGACCATCTCGGGTGCGTCGGTCAGCGCCGAGTTGCCGTCTACCACGCTGCCAGCCAGCGGCGCGTATACGTCGGCCGCCGCCTTGACGGATTCGACGACGGCGGCTTCCTGCCCGGCCGCGAGTTCGCGGCCGATCTCCGGCAGTTCGACGAACACGAGGTCACCGAGCAGCTCCTGCGCATGATCGGTGATGCCGATGCTGACCGTACCGTCTGCTTCCAGGCGGGCCCATTCATGGCTTTTCGTGTACTTGAGGTCGGTGGGGATGTTCATTTCTTCTCCTGATGAATGGAATCAAATCTGACAAATGGCGGTTTGAAATCAAACGAGGCTGCTGCCGTTTCTGACAAAGCAGGGCTTGACCACGCGGGCGGCCAGGAGTTTGTCGCGCACCGCGACCTGGACGACCTCGCCGAGCGTTGTCGCCAGCGGCAACCGCGCCAGAGCGATCGCGCGCTGCAGGGTTGGAGAGAACGTTCCGCTGGTGGTTTCGCCGTCGCCGTGTGCCGTGTGTACCGACTGGTGGGCACGCAGCACTCCGCGGTCGATCAGCAGCAGGCCGAGAAACTGGTGTTGCTGCGGTCTGGCGAGGAGGGCAGCCTTGCCGACAAAGTCGCGCGGTGACCGCAGATCGATGGTCCAGGCCAGTCCGGCATCGAGCGGCGAGATCGTGGCGTCCATGTCCTGGCCGTAGAGGTTCATCCCCGCTTCGAGGCGCAGTGTGTCGCGGGCACCCAGACCGCAGGGCCGTACCCCGGCCTCGGCGAGCGCTCGCCACAAGCCTTCCGCGTGTGCAGCGGGCAAGGTGATCTCGTAGCCGTCTTCACCGGTGTAGCCGGTGCTGGCGATCAGGTATTCGCCGACCACCGCGGCAAAGAACGGTTTTAGCGCTTCGCACGCCGCGCGATATTCGGGCAACGCCTGCCAGACCCTGCCGCGCGCATGTGGGCCCTGTACGGCGATCATTGCCAGTGCGTCCTTACCTTCCCGGCGCGCGGTGATCGTTGCCGCCAGCTCCCACTCGCTCAGGCGGGCTGCCATCCACAACAGATCCGCAGCAGCCGTGGCAGCATTGACAACGACGCGAAAATTGCAGTCGTCAAGACAATAGACGATCAGGTCGTCGATCACGCCGCCGGCGTCGTTCAGCATGGTGCTGTAAAGCGCTTTGCCCGGCATCTGCAGCCGATCGACGTTGTTGGCCAGCAGGCGGCGCAGGAAGTCTCTGGCATCGCTGCCCCGGACATCGACGGCGCACATGTGCGAGACGTCGAACATGCCGGCATCGCGGCGCACCGCGTGGTGCTCCTCGATCTGCGAACCATAGTGGAGCGGCATTTCCCAGCCACCAAAATCCACCATTCGGGCCCCGCTCCGAAGGTGGCTGTCGTTCAGGACAGTTTTCTGCATCGTATCAATCCGTAAGGAGAACCTGTTGAAGTGGATTCCAGAAACGAAAAAGGGGCGAACCCGAATCGAGTTCACCCCTCTGTCCATGTACCTGAGAGATTCTCGGGCTGCCGGCCGGTGTCGCCTGCGCCCTGGCCCCATCGGTGGGCGCTTCGCCAAAGGCGAACGCCGCTCTCCAGAGTTCATTGCACGAACGGTCCTTTTGCCTGAGCGTTTCCGGGTGGATTGCGCCTTCGGCGGCGGACATGCCGCCCTCTCCCATTCGCGCCGCAACTATAGCGCGCAGCGAACGTTGCCCGCAAGGCAATCGTGCCGGCAGTGGGTGACCCCCTTGATGGACAAGCAGGGATGTCACCGATCCGGTCCGGGCGCCGCCGTGCATTGGCCCGGGTGGCGATGTGCCGGCAGGGTTCTGCTCGACGCTGGAGGGGAGGCGCTGATAGACCGAGCGGTTTGCCGGTTGCCGATCATCCAACAAGCCCATCGGTTTTGTAAGCCTGGAAGGAGTCTGGTTGGTTGTTCTCAGGGCTGGTGTCGGGTTTTTTTACACTTTGACCTGCGCTTGTCTGTGAGAAAATGCATAACTAGTTGATATGAATTGTAAAAAAATTTCTGGTATGTATCTTGCTTAACTAAGCTAGAGTCAGGTTTTGTTGAGGGGGCGGGGTGTTCCTGCCTGGGTCCCTGAAAACCAAGACTTGTGAAGCCCATTTAAACCCTCATCAACCGGTTTCCGAAAAGGGCTGGTGACCGAAGCAAAGGAGTTTTCGATGAATGTACACGGCAACAAATCACAAGTAGCCTTGGCCGTTGTGGCTCTGGTGGCCGCCGCCGGGGCGTCGGCTGCCCCGATGACCATCACCGGTATTTCGGGCAACTATCTGGTGTGGGATAACCCGCCGGCGCTGGTTGCGACGGCGAACGCCGGGATTGCTGCCGCCCAGGCGGTTCTCGTGGACGGCAGCGGCAACGCTGCAAACCCGGGGGGCAACGTCGAACTGAGCAAGTTTGGCGGGCCGGTGACGACCATGAGCGGCTTTGTCAATGGCAAACCGATCAGCTTGAGCAGCCTCGATCTGGCCGACTGGCAGAGTGGGCTTGATCAGCGGTATATTCAGGGCGCTGCCTCGTCCGCGGGTCTCGGCACTCTGAGCAACCTGCAAATGGCTGCCGCGCTTGCCCAGTTCTATGCGGCCAACGCCAATCTCGGCGGCAGAGCACCGTGGCAACTGGTCAGTGACCCCAATATCTCGTACGTCGATATCGGTGGTGATCATGTCGTGCACATTGGTCTGGCGGGTATTTTGAACGCGTCGCCCTTCCTGAGCGCCGTGTTCGGTGTAAGCCTGCCGAATGGCCTGGGTGCCAGCGAAGTGGTCGAGGTATCTGTTGGCGGTGTGACCGAGTATCTGTTCGGCTTCTCGCCCACCAACTCGGGCGTCTATGCCGCCAACCAAGGGGCACTCCCCTTCGATCTTCGTTCATATTCCGGCAATTACGATGTGAAGATTCCGGAGCCCGAGTCGCTGGCGTTGCTGGGGATTGGCTTGCTGGGGCTGTTCCTGGGGCGCCGCCGCCTCTGAGAAAACACCAGAGGGTGTTGTTTGGCGCGCCAGCGCCAGCGGGAGGTGCTGCAGAGCCCGAAAGGGCTCTGCGCGCTATGGACCCTGGAGACTCCGCCAGCAACCTTCCTGCAAGGTGTCGGCAAGTCGAGGTGACTGATATTGGAGGTGGCCTTGAAGTTCGCCGTGCTGTTTGGAGTTTGCGTGTTGATCTCGGGCGTTGCCATCCGCCTGAGCGTTGCGCTTGCGGCCCACTTCGGGATCATGGATCGGCCGGGTGGGCACAAGCAGCATGAAGCGAGCACTCCTTTCGTGGGAGGCTTTGGCCTGATTGCCGTCCTGATCGGCGCAGCGATGCTCAGCGACCGTTTTTTTGGTGATTCGCTATTGTTTCCGCTGCAGGCCCTCATTCTGGGAGGGGCGGTCATTTTCCTGACCGGTCTGGCAGACGATCTCTGGCATATCGGTTTCAAACCCCGCTTTCTCGTGCAGGCTGTCGTTGCCCTGTCGATGGTCTTCATCGGGGGCGTTGAGTTGCGTTCGCTTGGCGAACTGTTTCCCGGTGTGCAGATCGATCTCGGCTGGCTCGCCGTGCCGTTTACGGTCTTTGCCACGATCGGTTTGATCAACGCAGTGAACATGATCGATGGCATCGACGGTCTGTCCGGGTCGGTGAGTCTGGTCAGTCTGACCCTGACTGCCGTTGTTGCACTTGCCGCCAGCAATCCAGCTTACCTCTTTATCATCGTCGCGCTGTCGGGGGGGGTGGCCGGTTTCCTCTACTTCAATCTGCGTTACCCGGGCAATGGCCGTGCGCGCGTCTTTCTTGGCGACAACGGCAGCATGCTGCTTGGCTTTGTCTTTGCCTGGCTGTTCATCGCTTTGTCGCAGGGCGACGCGCCGGCGATGACCCCGGTCACCGCATTGTGGTTGTTCGCCTTGCCACTGATGGATACGGTCGGTGTCATGCTGCGCCGCATCTGGTTGGGCAAGTCGCCCTTCCGTGCTGATCGTTACCATCTCCATCACCTGTTCATACGGGCCGGGTTTCGCGTCTGCGATGTCGTTGTCTTTGCCGCAGGGATGCAGTTTCTCTTTGCCCTGATCGGCGTCTGCGGTCTCTTGCTCGCAGTTCCGGACTACCTGATGTTCTGGTCTTTCCTGGGTGTTTTCCTGGCATATTCTCTGGCGATTGCACGGCCGTGGCGCTTGGTGCCGTGGTTGCGTCGGATCAATTGCCGCATGGGTCTGCCGTCCGTACGGGTGCGCGGCATTTTCGTAGGCTACCTGCCCAGGGAAAACTGTTCTCACTTCATCGGCTTGATTTCGCAAGGACTCGGCAGCGGTTATGATTACCAGTTGAGCGTCTACCAGACGGACAGGTCGGACGGCGACGGGCGCAACGTCTATTGCGTCATCAACATTCCGAGCGCCGGGAACGAGCATCTGATCGGCAAGATCCGGCGCGACGCGTTGCGCATGAAGAAGCGGATCGCCAGGCAGCATGGACTTGAGGTCCGCTTGTTCATGTGCCGCGAAGGAGAGAACGATCTTCGTGGAACCTACGCGCCTTCTGCACTTGCCCAACGGAGCCGGATCGCTGATCGGCGTTGCCTGCGCAGCACCTTGGTCTATTCGATCGAACGTGGACAACGCGCAATCCAGGGTGACCACGCGGGTTTCGAGCTCAGCGTGCCGCCGCCGTGCCTGTGATTGGGTCATGTTCAGCAGAATCCTCACCGTCTGTACCGGGAACATTTGCCGTAGCCCGGCGGCCGAGTTCCTGCTTCGGCAGCATATTGAACGGGCAGGCAAGCGTGTTGACGCACGCTCGGCGGGTATCGGAGCGCTGGTCAACCATCCGGCCGAGGCGGCAACTACTGCCATGATGAATGCGCGCGGTGTAGACCTGAGTTCCCATCGTGCCAGCCAACTCACCCCCGAACGCCTGCGTTGGGCGGAACTGGTTCTGGTTATGGAACGGCACCATCGGGAAGCGGTGCTGGCAATGGACCCCACGGCCCGCGGTAAAACCTTCCTGCTCGGGCACTGGACCAAGACAGAGATTCCCGATCCCTATCAGCGAAGTGACGAAGCGCATGCCAAGGCCATTCAGCTGATCGAAGAGGCGCTTGATCCCTGGGTCAGCAAGCTTTGCTGAACGGGCAGACCAGTTGTGCGCAATGTTTCGCAGCGACGTGAAATAACGCACTGGTAGTTTCGGCAACTGGCGTTATTCTTCATTTCAATTGTAGCTGGAACGTCCCTACCGGGAAGCGCGAGGCGACCCTCATGTCAGGGAGTGTCGATGGTCTGGCGCTGGCGACCGTTTCGGCCTATCGCCTGAACGGCAGCGGGTAGCAGGGACTTTGCGGGATGATGTAAACTGCGCGACGCCAGTTGTCCAGGGTGGTCAGATAAGGAAATGAGGCAAATAAATGAAGGAGTTTGCTAGAAACCTGTTTTTCGGCCAGTCGGTCGGTCTTCGCCGGCTTCTGCTGTGCCTGCTTGCCGCCAGCACTCTTGCCGGCTGTACGATCATTCCAGGCAACCAGAGCTACAGCCATCGCGAGGAGTCTGACGTACGATTGCCGGTACAGCAGGGCGATCAACTCGTGCCGGCCAACCTGAAGATCAGGCCGATCAGCGCCGAGTTGATCATCGACCTGTTCAAGGCAGCGCGTCCGCCGATTGGCGACGGGACCAGTTCGGCCAGGACGGCGACCAGGGAAGATCCGCGCTATAACGGGGACAATCCTTCCTCTGTCCCCATTTACCGGCTCGGTCCGGGGGACATCATATCGATCATTGTCTGGGATCACCCGGAGCTGACCATCCCGGCCGGCAGCTTTCGTACGGCCGAACAGGCGGGCACGGTGGTGAACGAAGACGGAACGATTTTCTTCCCCTACGCCGGAGTGATCAAGGCAGCGGGCAAGACGACCAGTGAGGTACGGGCGATCCTCTCGGCCAAACTGGCCAAGTTCATCGAGAAGGTCCAGCTCGACGTGCGCATGGTCGCCTTCCGTAGCCAGCAGGTTTATGTTGTCGGCGAGGTAGCCAGGCCGGGTATCCAGCAGGTGACCGACATTCCGATGACCGTGCTTGATGCGGTCAATCGTGCTGGCGGGTTTACTCCGGAGGCCGATTTCAGCCGTGTGTTGCTGACGCGCCGCGGTACGACCTATCTGGTCGACATTCAGTCGATGTACGACTACGGGCGTACCGACAATAACCCCATGGTCGAGCAGGGCGATATCATCAACGTCGCCGATCGCAGTTATAACAAGATTTTCGTGCTTGGGGAGATTGCCAAGCCGGGCTCTCTGGTCATGAACAAGAAGCGCTCGACGCTTGCCGAGGCGCTCAGCGACGCTGGCTATATCAACCAGAGTTCGGCCGACCCGCGCTGGATATACGTCATGCGCGGCAATAGCGATACGCCGGAGCTGTTCCACCTTGATTCGCGCTTACCCGATGCCATGTTGCTGGCTGACCGGTTTCCGCTGCGGCCGCGCGATATCGTTTATGTCGATGCAGCACCCCTCGTTCGCTGGCAGCGGGTGATCAGTCTCATTCTGCCGACGATGACCATGCTCGATATCACCAGTCAGACCCAGTACCCACTCTTCGGCGGACGACAGCCCTGAAGCCGGTGCCGAGCCGGCGGCTTGGTCGCGCGCTGCATGCTGATCGGCCACGAGCAAGCTCTTTTCTTCCCGCTTGGCTACCGGCAAGCTGCCGGACGAAAATCACCACGGATCTCAAATGGATAACGACCAGTCAAAACTCTCTCCCGGTCCTGGCGGTATGGCCGGCATGACCAGCGCACTCCTTCCTCCAGTACAGCAGGCGGTGGCCGAAGAGGAGGAGGGCGTTGCACTCGGTGAAATCATTGCCGTACTCATGGACTACCGCTGGCTGATTGCTGCGATCAGCCTGCTGGCACTCGTGCTCGGTCTGGGCTGGGTGTTTGTCAGCAAGCCGGTCTACCGGGCGGATGGCCTGCTGCAGGTGGAAGAGAAAAAGGGTGCCGGAGGCATGTTCAAGGCACTGGAGCCCTTGCTGGGGGAGGATACCACCGTATCCGCAGAGGTCGAGATCCTCAGCTCGCGGATGGTCCTCGGGCGGGTGGTGTCCAAACTCAAGCTTGACCTGATTGCCTCACCCCGCACTCTGCCAGTGATTGGCGCTGCAGTCGCCAGGCGCTACGAGGGCGATGTACCGAATTCCCCGTGGCTCGGTTTGTCCGGCTTTGCCTGGGGTGGCGAGCGAATCCAGGTCGATTCGCTGGACGTTCCCGATTCCGCACTTGACCAGAACCTAACGCTGATTGCCGGCGAGGGCGGCGCCTTCGAGATCCTTGACGATGATGATCGGGTGGTTCTGAAAGGGAAGGTGGGGTCCAGAAGCACCGAACGCGGCTACTCGATTTTCATAGCAGAACTCAGGGCGAGGCCGGGTACGGAGTTTCAACTGATGAAGCGTTCTGCCGAGGTGGCAATCACCAATCTGCGCAACAGTTATTCGGTGAAGGAGCGCGGCAAGAAATCGGGGGTTCTCGAACTGAGCCTGCTCGGGCAGCGGCCGGAACAGATCGCCCTCGTGCTCGACGACATCATGACTACCTATGTTCGCCAGAATGTCGAGCGACGCTCCGCAGAGGCCGAGAAGACGCTGAAGTTCCTCGATACCCAGTTACCGGCACTCAAGACTCAGGTCGATACGGCCGAAGCCGCCTACAACAGCTACCGCCAGAGTCGGGGTTCGCTCGACCTGAGCCTGGAGACCCAGGGGATACTGAAAAACCTGGTTGATGTCGAGAACGCTGCCGTGCTGCTCAAGCAGGAGCGCGATGAATTGCGTCAGAACTTCACGCCGGAACACCCAAGGATTCAGGCGGTGGATAACAAGCTGGCGCGCCTCAACGAGCGTCGCAAACAGTTTGAGAGCGATGTCGCGCGTCTGCCCGACACCCAACAGACCGTCTTGCGCCTGGCACGTGATGTCGAAGTGTCCACTCGCCTCTACACCGAATTGCTCAACACTGCCCAGCAGTTGCGGGTCTCCAAGGCCGGGACTGTTGGTGATGTGCGAGTCATCGATCCGGCTGCCGTCGGCCGCGATCCGGTGGGCGCCAAGCCGATCGCCATTCTGGGTATTGCACTGCTGCTCGGCCTGATGGTCAGCATGATCGTGATCTGGGTGCTGCGCTCGCTACGCGTGGTCGTGGAGGACCCGGAAATCATTGAATCTCAGCTTGGCCTGCCGGTCTATGCCACGGTACCGCACAGCAAGATCGAGGTGGAGCTGCATCGCAAGGCGCAGGTGGGCAGCGGCGAACTGCTGGCGGTTGCCCATCCGCAGGAAGACGCAGTGGAAAGTCTGCGCGGCCTGCGCACCACCCTGCACTTCGCACTGCTCGACGCGCAGCGCAACTCGCTGCTGATCACCGGGTCGAGTCCGAGTCTCGGCAAGAGCTTCATTTCCAAGAACCTGGGTGCCGTTCTCGCGCAGGTCGACAAGCGTGTCGTGATCGTCGATGCCGACCTTCGCCGGGGACATCTGCACAAGGAATTCGGCATCGAGCGGGCGGTCGGCATTTCCGAGTATGTGGCCGGACAGGCGACGCTGGAAGACATTCTGAAGACCACCGTGGTGCCCAAGCTGTGGGTGGTCACGACCGGGCAGATTCCACCCAACCCGTCCGAACTCTTGATGCACGAGCGTTTCGCAATGATGCTCGGCGAGCTCGCGGCGCGCTTCGACACAGTCATCGTCGATGCTCCGCCAGTGCTCGCCGTTTCCGATGCAGCGATCATCGGCCGCCATGTCGGAGCGACGTTGATGGTCGCGCGGGCCGGCAAGCACCCGATTCGCGAGCTCGAGCAGGCGGTACGACGGATGAGTCAGGCCGGTGTCCAGGTCAAGGGCTTCGTCTTCAATGACCTCAACGTTAGCCGCCAGAGTTATCGCTACGGCTACAAGGGTTATGTCTACCGTTACTCGTACAAGACCTGACGCTTCCATGGCCGGCCCGGACAAACCAACCCGGTGGCCGAGCCGATTCACCTCCCGGCGCGCCGCCTCGCCTCATAGAGGCAGACGCCGGTGGCGACCGATACATTCAGACTGGCTACAGAGCCGAGCATCGGGATGTTCACCAGTTGATCGCAGGTCTCGCGAGTCAGGTGACGCAGTCCTTCCCCTTCTGCACCGAGGACCCAGGCGCAGGCGACCGGCCAGCGGGCGGTGTAGAGATCCTCTTGCGCCTCGCTATCGGCACCGACAACCCAGATGCCGCGCTCTTTCAGTTGGCGCAGGCTGCGCGCGAGGTTGGTGACGGTGATGTAGGGAACCGTCTCGGCAGCGCCGCTGGCTACCTTGACGGCCGTTTGCGTCAGGCCGACGGCGCGGTCCTTGGGGGCGATGACGGCGTGTGCTCCGACGGCATCGGCGACGCGCAGGCAGGCCCCGAGGTTGTGTGGATCCTGGATGCCGTCGAGAACCAGCAGGAAGGCGGGTTGGTCGAGCGTGTCGAGCACGTCGTCCAGTGTCACATGGCGTTGCGTCGCATCGACCGTGGCGATGACGCCCTGATGTCTGGCGCCGGGCGCCATGGCTTCGAGTCGTGTGTGCGCCACTAGCAGGACGCGTGCCCCGGCGAATTCGGCATGGGTGCGCAGGTCGCGCATACGGCTGTCGTTGCGTGCCGCATCGACGTAGATCTCGCGCACCGCGCCGGGGTCATGCCGCAATCTGGCGAGGATCGAATGGAAACCGAAGATCAGGCGTGAAGGCGAGGACATGAGCAAGGCCAGGAGAGACTGCAGCGTGCAGGGGTGGAGGGGCCGATTCTAACAGCTTCG
>NZ_JAEUOL010000217.1 GCF_016789985.1 Accumulibacter sp. | reverse complement strand
GCGTGCGTCAGGTCGATCCCCGTGTAGCGATGCTGGCTGGGCAACAGTGGCAGGTCCAGACCGGTGCCGACGCCGCTGACGAGGACGTGTGCCGGACTGGCCGGCAGGTCCCCCACACTGCGCGCGCGCGGGGCGCGGGTCACCGCATCCAAGAGCGCATCGTAGAATGGGGCAATCAGCGTATAGCTGTGCCTGAGACTCAAGGGCGGCTCAATGCAGGACGTGCGGCACCGCCAACGTGAATGTCGGAATCTCCGCCTCGAACTGCCGCCCATCCACCGCCGTCAACTGGTAACTGCCGCGCATCGTGCCGACCGGCGTGTCGAGTTGGCACCCACTGGTATAGACGAACTTTTCCCCGGGCTGCAGAAGCGGCTGCCGGCCAACCACACCCAGACCGCGCACCTCCTGCACCTCGCCGGCGGCATCGGTGATCACCCAGTGCCGGGAAATCAGCTGTGCTGGCACGGTACCCACGTTTTCGATGGTAATCGTATACGCAAAAACGTAGTTTTCGCGTGCCGGATCCGACTGCTCGGCGATGTATTGCGGGAGCGCGCTGACCGCGATCTCGTATTTCTTGCTCTCAGCCATGTCTGCCCTGCGTCGGAACGTTGGAAATCGGCATTGCACACCAAAGTTGCGGCGCTGACAAGCCTGTTGACAAACCCGGGTTTCCCTCTGAGAAGGAGCACTATTTCGCGCTAGAATCGAGTGCAATTTCCCGAGGAGTTCCCGCCATGTACGTGCTTGCTCCCAGCATCCTTTCCGCCAATTTTGCCCGGCTTGGCGAAGAAGTCGTCAACGTCATCGCCGCTGGCGCAGACTGGATTCACTTCGACGTGATGGACAACCATTACGTCCCCAACCTGACCATCGGCCCGCTCGTCTGCGAAGCGATTCGTCCGCTGACCGAAGCGCCGATCGACGTGCATCTGATGGTCAAGCCGGTCGATCGCATCGTGCCCGATTTCGCCAGGGCTGGTGCGAATATCATCACCTTTCATCCCGAAGCATCCGAGCACGTCGACCGGACGCTGGCACTGATCCGCGAAAATGGCTGCCGGGCCGGGCTCGTTTTCAACCCGGCGACACCGCTCGATCACCTCGACTACATCATGGACAAGCTCGATCTCATCCTGCTGATGAGTGTCAACCCGGGGTTTGGCGGGCAGCAGTTCATTCCCTCGACGCTGACCAAACTGCAGGCCGTGCGTGCCCGGATAGATACCTACCAGCGCGACAGCGGACGTCGTATCCGCCTCGAGGTCGACGGCGGAGTCAAGGTCGACAACATAGCCGCCATCGCGCGCGCCGGAGCTGACGCTTTCGTTGCCGGTTCAGCGGTCTATGGTGCCGGCAGGGATAGCGACCCCAACCGTTACGACAGCATCGTCGCCGCGCTGCGCGCGCAACTGGAAAATCCATGATGGCGACACCGCTTGCCATACGTGCCGTGCTGCTCGACCTTGACGGCACGCTGCTCGATACCGTACTCGATCTGCACGCCGCGGCCAGCGCCATGCTGCGCGACCTGGGTCGCCCCGCAATCTCGGTCGAATCGATTCGCAGCTATGTCGGACGGGGCATTCCCAACCTGGTCAAACGCGTTCTCGCCGGATCAATGGCTGCCTCCGATGACGCCACACCACCGCCACCCGAGGCTCTGGCCAGCTTCAAGCTGCACTACAGCAGCGAAAATGGCCGTCATGCGGCACTGTTCCCTGGCGTCCGTGAGGGACTCGATTCGTTCAAGGACCTCAACCTGCCGCTCGGCGTAATCACCAACAAGGCCGATGCCTTCACCCTGCCACTGCTGCAGCGCACCGGGCTGTTCCCGTATTTCGACGTGATCGTCAGCGGTGACGTGCTGCCACGCCCGAAGCCTGATCCGATGCCCCTGCTGTGGGCGAGCGGCCGCCTCGCGGTCTCCCCGGTGGACGTGCTGATGATTGGCGATTCGGTGCACGACTTTCACGCCGGGAGGGCCGCTGGCTGCCATGTCTTCCTGGTACCTTACGGCTACAACGAAGGCCGTGATGTTCGTGATCTGGCCTGTGATGGTATAGTCTCGACCCTCGCCGAAGCGGCACAGCGCGTCATCCACGCATGAGGGCAATCCACCACACACTGCCCGAGCTGCTGGCCGAACGGGTCGGAGCAGGGCGCTGGCAAAGCCGGCGCCGATAAAGGCGACCTCGTCGCTGCCTGGTCGCGGGCTTGCCCCGACCGGGGATTGACCCGTTATTGCCCTGATTCCTTGTGGAGTTCCGATGACCGAAGCCTATTTCAACCGCCTGGCTGCCGAAGGCTACAACCGCATCCCGGTAACGCTCGAGACCTTCGCCGATCTTGACACCCCGCTGTCGATCTACCTCAAGCTGGCCAATGCCCCCTACAGCTACCTGCTGGAGTCGGTGCAGGGCGGCGAGCGCTTCGGCCGCTATTCGATCATCGGCCTTGCCAGTCCGACGCGCCTCGTGGTCAATGCCCATCAGGTACTGGTACTGAACGGCAATCGCATCTCCGAACGCGAGGACGATACCAACCCGCTCGATTTCATCGGCAAGTACATGAAGCGCTTTCGCGCCGCTCCGAGCACCGGGCTGCCGCGCTTCTGCGGCGGGCTGGTCGGCTGTTTCGGTTACGATACCGTGCGCTATATCGAAACCCGGCTGACGCGCTCCCAGAAAGCGGACGACCTGGGAATTCCCGACATCGTCCTGCTGCTCTCCGAGGAAATTGCGGTGGTCGATAATCTCTCGGGCAAGCTGACGCTGGTGGTCTACGCCGAGCCCGGGGTTCCCGGTGCCTATCAGAAAGCGCAAACCAGACTCCGGGAACTGCTGCTCCGGCTGCGCGAGCCGATCGGCATTCCCCCCGAGATCCCGCAATCCTCGCAGCCCGCCACGTCGATGTTCGGCGAATCGCAATTCAGGCGGGCGGTGGTCAAGGCGAAGAGCTCTATCACCGAGGGCGAGATCATGCAGGTAGTCCTCTCGCAGCGCATGAGCAAGCCGCTCGCCGCCAGCCCGATGGCCTTGTACCGCTCACTGCGTTCGCTGAATCCGTCGCCCTACATGTTCTATTTCGATTTCGAGGACTTCCACGTGGTGGGTGCCTCACCGGAGATCCTCGTTCGGCTCGAAGGCGATACGATCACCGTCAGACCGATCGCCGGCACCCGCCGGCGCGGCGTCTCGTTCGAGGAGGACCAGGTCCTCGCCAACGAGCTGCTGGCGGACGAGAAGGAGCGCGCCGAGCATCTCCAGTTGCTCGATCTCGGCCGCAACGATGCCGGTCGCGTGGCCCGCGTCGGGACGATCAGGATCACCGAAAACATGATCGTCGAACGCTACTCGCACGTAATGCACATCGTCTCGAATGTCGAGGCCCGGCTGCGACCGGGGCTGAACGCCCTGGACGTACTCAAGGCCACCTTCCCGGCCGGAACCGTCTCGGGCGCGCCGAAAGTGCGCGCCATGGAGATCATCGACGAACTCGAACCGGTCAAGCGTGGCCTCTACGCCGGTGCCGTGGGTTATCTCGGTTTCAACGGCGACATGGACCTGGCGATCGCCATTCGTACGGCCATCGTCAAGGATGGCCAGTTGCATGTACAGGCCGGTGCCGGGATCGTTGCCGATTCGGATCCGGCCTCGGAGTGGCAGGAAACGCAGAACAAGGCGCGCGCCGTGCTGCGCGCTGCCGAACTGGCGGAACACGGCCTCGACACGCGTTTCTGAGCACCGGTCGGGGGGCGATGAAGGCATCGGTGGTCTTGCCTGCCGGTTCGAACGGCACGTGCTGCTGGGTGCCCAGCAGGAAAAGCGCCGACGCCACTCAGCAGAGCCGCTCAGCGCGCCCAATGAACGCGCAAGAGGCTTGCCCGAGAAAACCACGGACAAGGACCTGCCGGCCGGCACTCTGCCGGGAAGTGAGCACTGGCCACGCACCGTGAGGGAGACCACGCTCCCTCGATGAGTTGAATCGGCAACCACGTCGACTTCGCGTGCAGCCCCCCGGCGGGTAATCGTAAGCGCGGCCGATCCGGGTCCTTTGCCTGGCCCCGACACGCCGTCGTGCCATTACTAGGTCACGCGGACGTTGCTGAACTGCCAGGCGTCCGCCTCGTCAAGCTCCTCGGGGAACAGCGAGCCACGCCCGGCCAGCGGCGTCCAGGTGGTATAGGTACCGACGACCGATCCCAGGTAGGGCACAGCGATTTCGAGCACGCGCTCGAAATCCATTTCTTCAGGCTCGATGACGCCCCGGCAGGGGTTTTCTATCGCCCAGATGACCCCGGCCAGCGCCGCCGCACATACCTGCAGGGTGGTCGCGCTATTGTGTGGTGCGAGCTGTCTGGCTTCGTCGATACTGAGCCGAGAGCCATACCAGTAAGCATTCCGCCTGTGTCCCGCGAGGAGCACGCCCAACTCATCGATTCCCCCCGGCGCGATATCGTCCATCAGGATGCGCTTCTGCTCCTGCGGCACGAAATTCCGGCCGCAGAATTCGTGCAGTGACAACAGCGCGTCGTCGCACGGGTGGTAAGCGTAGTGCACCGTCGGCCTATAGCTGGTTTCGCCGCCCTGACGAACCGTCAGGTAGTCGGCAATCGAGATTGACTCGCCGTGGGTGATGGCAAACCCGTGAAATGGCCCGGTGCCTGGCGCCCAGCTGCGCACGCGCGTCGCGCACCCGGCCTGACGCAGATAGATTGCTGCCTGCGAGCCGCTGCGATGGCGGCTGCCATCGCTGGGAAAGCAGCGCTCATGCGACCCCCAACCCAGCTCGCATGGTTGCTGCGCCTCGCTGACAAATCCATCGACCGACCAGGTGTTGACGAACTCGTTCACCTGCTTGCGTACCGGCGAGACCTGGGTATCCCGCTCGGCAATGTGAATCGTCCTTATGCCAAGGGTGCAGGCGAGATCGGCCCAGGCGAGGCGGCTGCCGGGCGACGTGACGGCCAGACCGGTATCGGTGGCGATGTTGAGCAAGGCACGCTTGACGAAATGCGACACCAGCCCGGGATTGGCACCGTGCGTCAGCACGGCGGTCGGCCAGCCTGACTGACCGTCACGCAGCGCCAGTACCTGCTCGCGCAGGACGTAGTTCGTACGTTCGGCCAGCGGGACCGTCGGATCGGCATAACCGCCCGGCCAAGGCTCGATACAGGTATCGAGATACAGTGCGCCCTTCGCCCGGGCATGGCTGATCAGCGCCCGCGAGGCGACGTCAACCGAAACATTGAGCAGAAAGTCGCCGCGACCAAGCAGCGGATCGAGGATCTGCCGGTGGTTCTCGGGCAACAGCGGCTTGCTGATCATGCGTACCCCGTACGCCGCGGCCACCTCCCGACCACTATCGTCGGCCGCAAGGATGGTGATCCTGTCTGGTGCCATCCCGATATGTCGTCGCAGCAGTGGCAGCAGTCCCTGCCCGATGCAGCCGAAACCGACGATCACGAAACGACCCGGAAAATCGATGTGAACCCGGTGCCCGACCATGCTCATTCGCCAGCGCAACGAGGCGCATCCATCATCAGTCTCTCCCCCGCCCCGGCCCGGCTGCGTGCCACGACCGGCCGGCCGCCGACCCCTCCCGCAACGCCGTCAGGCCGTGATGGCTGGGGCCAATCCGCAGTGGACCACGACACGTTCGCCGTGCGTGCCTGCCAGGCGGGAGAGCACCTACTCACTCTCCCAGTAGAAGTGCACATCCCTGCGTCCACCCGAGGTCACGTTGACCGACTTGCTGTGCAGCTTGCCGTTGAATTCGGCTTCGATACGGTACTGCCCAGTTGGTAGCCGGGCGAAAAAGAATGGTCCGCTGGAGACCGCCGCCAGCACCGTCTGCCCCGCAGCGGTACGGATGCTCACCCGGACGTCCGCCAGGTAGGCGCCGCTCCCCTGCAAGGCAAACACCAGCTCCAGGTTGTGTGTCCTGCGCAGTGTCTCGATCTCGAGCGGATCATCGTCGCCGATCCGCGCACTGGCATGCGCCACCTCGAGCATGGCTGCCCCCTCGACCGCCGGAAGACCCGGGCTGCGCAAAATAGCCGCCGCAAAAAAACACCACACCAATTTCGGAACGCCGCTCATCTCTTCTCTCCTCACGTCGGCTGACCCTTTCCGCAATCCGCTAAGCTTCGCCCTGCTGGCGCATGGCCTGACACACCGCGTCATCAACGTTCTCGAGAAAAATGAACTCGAGCCTTTCCCTTGCCTCTCGCGGTACTTCCTCAAGGTCTCTGCGGTTCCGCGCCGGCAACAGGACACGCGCAATGCCGGCCCGCATCGCGGCGAGCACCTTGTCCTTGATTCCCCCCACCGGCAGGACAAGTCCCCGCAGGCTGATTTCGCCAGTCATCGCGGTATCGTTACGCACCGGGCGGTCGACGAAAAGTGAAGCCAGCGCGACGAAGATGGCCACTCCTGCACTCGGACCATCCTTCGGAATCGCTCCCGCCGGCACATGCACATGCACATTGCTCTTCTCGAAACTGCCGGCATCGATGCCGAGACTTGCCGCGCGCGTCTTGACCAGGGTCAGCGCCGCCTGCGCCGATTCCTTCATGACATCGCCAAGCTGACCGGTAAGGATCAGCCTGCCATCACCGCCCGTGCGGCTGGCTTCAACGAACAGGATGTCGCCGCCGACCGGCGTCCACGCCAATCCGGTGGCCACACCGGCCAGACCGGTGCGCAGAGCGACTTCGTTATCGTACTTGCCCGGACCAAGGATGGCGGCCAGATCGACCTCGTCGACCTGCATCACCTGTCTGGTTCCCTCGGCAATCTCCACCGCGACACGACGGCAGACCGCGCCGATCTCCCGTTCGAGCGAACGCACGCCGGCCTCGCGCGTGTAATCGCGGATGATCGCCTGCAGCGCGGCTGACGAGAACTCGATCTGCCCATCGTGGAGACCATTCTGGCTGATCTGACGTTTGACCAGATAACGGCGCGCGATCTCCAGCTTCTCCTCCTGCGTGTAGCCGGGCAGCTGGATGATCTCCATGCGGTCACGCAGTGGTCCGGGAATGTTGTCCAGTACGTTCGCAGTGGTTATGAACAACATCCGTGACAGGTCATAGGGCAGGGCAAGATAGTTGTCGCGGAAGCTGTCGTTCTGCTCCGGATCGAGCACTTCGAGCAGTGCGGCCGAGGGGTCACCCTGGATGCTCGCGCCCAGCTTGTCGATCTCGTCGAGCATCATCACGCAGCCGCGCGATCCGGCCTTGCGAATGGCCTGGATGATGTTGCCCGGCAAAGCGCCAATGTAGGTGCGCCGGTGGCCGCGGATTTCGGCCTCGTCGTGACAACCGCCGAGCGATGCACGCACGAACTTGCGCCCCAACGCCCGCGCAATCGACTGGCCAAGCGACGTTTTGCCAACTCCCGGGGGCCCGACGAAGCACAGAATGGGCCCGTGACCACCCGGATTGAGCTTGCGTACGGCGAGGAACTCGACGATCCGCTTCTTGACCTGAGCCAGACCGAAGTGATCTGCATCCAGAATGCGACGCGCCTCGGCAATCTCGATGCGGTCCGGCTCGGGCTCCTTCCAGGGCAGTTCGACCAGCCAGTCGAGATAGGCGCGCACCATCGAGTACTCCGCCGAACCGTCCGCCATCCGTTCCAGTCGCTTGAGTTCCTTGTTGGCCTGCGCCGCTACCTCGTCAGGCATCTGTGCATCGGCGATTGCCTTGCGCAACGCCTCGACCTCGATGCTGTTGCCGGCTTCCCCCTCCCCCAGTTCCTTCTGGATCGACTTCATCTGCTCGCGCAGGAGGTATTCGCGCTGGCGGTGATCGATGCTCGCCTTGGTACGCTCGTCGAGTTCGCGCGACAAGCGCAGCACCTCGAGTCGGCCCAGCAGGCAATCGAGTACGAAATCGAGTCGCCGGGTCAGGTCGACGGTTTCGAGCACCCGCTGCCGGTCGGGCAGCTTGAGTTCGCTGACACTGGCCACGAGATCGGCCAACGCCCCCGCCTGGGCGATGCTCTTGACCGCGCCGACCAGTTCCTGCGAGGTCTGCGGCAGATACTGCAGAACCTCGAGGGCACGCTCGCGGAGCTGGATCATGCGTGCTTCGATCTGGCTGTCGGCAAGCTCCGGTTCATCGATCCGGCCGATGCGCGCCACCGGGAACGGATAACCCGTCAGGTACTCGGCCACGCGAAAGCGCTGCAATCCCTGGCAGACAATGACATGCGTGTTGTCCGGCATGGTCACGTAACGCAGAATGTTGGCCACCGTACCAACCAGACACAGATCATCCGGACCCGGCACCTCGACTTCGGCGTCGCGTTGCAGGAGGATGCCCACCGGCCGTTCGGTCTTCACCGCCTGTTGCGCTGCGAGTATCGACTGCTCGCGACCAATGGTCAGCGGCAGAATCATCCCCGGAAACAGCACGACGTTGCGGATCGGTACGATGACCATCGCGTCGTCGGGGATCACGAAGATGCCACTGCTACCCCCACGCCCCTCGCGAGGCAATTCGCTCCGATCGCTTCGCATGCTTCCCTCTTTGTCTACAAGTGACGCAGGACCAGCACCAGACAGCCGTTCTCGATCAACTGCTGGGTCACACGATAGTTTCCGGGCGGCAGGGCGATGCGGCGCTCGAACCGTCCATAGGGAATCTCCAGGCGGTGAATGGCGGCCCGGTGCAGTGCTGGCGGCATCGGCCTTTCACCACGTACGAGCAAGTCGCCCTGATCGAGGACGACCTCGATCTGTCCGGCGCTCACGCCGGGCAGAGCGACCAGCAGGCTGACCTCGTCAGCATGCTGGTAGAGATCGACCGCCGGCTCCCAACAGGGAACCGACTGCGGAGTATCCAGGGTAAAGAAACGGCGCTGCAGTTGCTCTGCTCCCTGCAGAAGATCCAGCGCTTCAGCCCACATCCAGAAGCTTCGGTCACGTGATCGCATCGGCGACATCCTTTGCTACGTCCGCATCGGTCTTGGTCCAGGCCCTTAAGTATAGGCGCTGCGCAACCCTGGACGACGATTCCTGCCGCGCACCGGTAACTGTCGTTGCAGCTGCTGTCAGCCGTCGACGGTCGAGCCGCGCGCGTCCGTTCGGTCAGCCGATTCTATCCTGCGGCGAAGAATCTCGGCATCATGTGGACAGTCCGGATCCGGACCAGCCAGGCCAAGCTACCAGGAGCGCACTCGCCCAGTGTCGACATGAACGAAGTCGGAAACCGCGTAGAAACCGACGCCGCCTGCACTGAGCGACATTGCCGCATCACGCAGGTCGGCCAGAGAAACGCCGCCGAGGCGGATATCGATCGCCTTGCCCTCCATGTGCAGACTTTGCTTCGCCACGCCAGCGCCGCGACGTCCGCGCAGCTTGTTGTTGGTAGCGGCGCAGCGATAAGCGGAGATCACCTGGAAGGCTTGCTCGCAGCCGAGTTCCTGCCGAATCGTGAAAAGCAGATCGAAGAGTTGCGGGTCGATGTTGCCGACTTCACCGGAGTAATGATCACGCAGGAAAAGGTTGAGTCGGGCCAGCGCGGCCGGGATGTAGCGATCGCCGACCGCAAAAACGAGGGACAGACGTTCACCGGTATGCGTGTGATCGAAAGCGAGGTGGCGGCTGTTCGGCAGGGATGCCAGTGCCGGTGTGCCGCTCGCTAGGCCGGTACTGGCGACGATCAGCCGGACAGCGTTCCCGAGGAAAAGCCGGCGCGAGTTCTGTTCTGGCTGCAGCATTACTTGGGGTCCATCTCAACGCGGAGCCGGCGATTGTGCCGCAAGTTCGCCCGCCTGGGAAGCCTCGGCCTGGACGCTTTGCGAACGCTTGCCAAGTGCCTGCTCAAGCGGCTTGTCCAGAGCATAAATATCCGGCAGGAAGTGGACGCGCCCGGCGCGGACGACCGCCGTATGGTAGGCAATGATCACCGGCAATTCTTCCTGCAGGCGAATGGTGGTCGACTTCCCCTTGCGCATCGCCTGAACGATCCGCTCCTCGGTCCACTCGGGCTCACCTGCAAGGACGAACCTGGCCAGCGCTACCGGCTCCTCGACTCGAATACAGCCGTGGCTGAAGTCGCGCCGGGCACGCCTGAAGAGCTGGGGTGTCGGCGTGTGATGAAGGTAGATATTGTCCTGGTTGGGAAAAACGAACTTGATGTCGCCCAGGGCGTTGCCAGCCCCGGGGCGCTGGCGAATCCGCAACTGGCCACGCTGCACGGCATCGAGGCCTTCTTCCGAAAAGCCGTTGATGACCCGGCCGTCGCCAGCGACGAATTCAAACCCCTGACGGTCGAAGTAGCCCGGGTCGCGCCGCAACCTGGGCAGCGTCTCGCCTCTGGCAATCGATGGCGGAACGTTCCAGTAGGGGCTGAACTCGATGAAGCGCATTTCGGCGTCAAAGAGTGGCGTCTGAGTCTTGCCCGCAGTGCCGACAATCACCTTCATGGCGATCTTGCTATCAACCTTGTCGCCGCGCACTTCGTAGGTGTCGAGCATGAACTCCGGAAGATTGACGACGATCAGGCGCTGCCCCTCCGGCATGGGCGTCCAGCGCAGGCGCTCCAGCGCCAGCTCGAGCTGGCGGACACGTGCTGCCGGCGGGATGTTGAGCAGGTCGAAGGTCGCCTTGCCGATGACGCCGTCCGGCGTCTCGGCATGCCGCAACTGAAATGACCGGACGGCCTCGACCAACGGGGCGGTGTAACGCTGTGCAGTGGCGCTGCCTGGCGGCAGATCGCCGAGCAACTCCAACCTGTGCTGAAGCAGCGCAAGGCCGGTGTATTGTTCCCCGGGACCGAGTTTGCCACCCGGCAGCGCTGGCAGGCTCTTCAGCCAAGCAGCATCGTCGGCCAGCTCACGGTAGCGGGCAAGTGCCTGCCGCAAGCTGGCGTACTGCGGCCAGCGTGGGGCCACGCTGGCCGCAGCCTCAGGCAGACGTTCCTCGGCAACAGCCGACCGGAGCAGGGCATCGACATCGAATCGCCCGTTGCTGGCCCGGCGGTAGCCGGCTCCTAGCCGACGCGGATCGACTCGCCCGAAATGCAGGTCGGCAAGATAGCGGCGCACCGCCGCGGTCAAGGCTGCACTCAGCCGATCTGTCCGTTCGTCGTTTGATGATTGGCTGTCGTTACTGCCGGCGGCTTCGCGCAACCATTCGGCCCGGTAATCGCTTGCGTCCAGGCCGTCTGCCGCAGCTTGCGCGAGAAGATCGATAGCCTGCTGCACGGCAGGCGTCGCGCCACCCTGGCCAAACCATTCCACCTGATCGACAGCCGACACAGTGGTGCAACCCACGGTCAACACCACGGCCCGCCAGATGACCGAAACATAGTGGCGGCGGGGCGAGGCAGGCTTGACCATGGCCGACGGCGAGTGACCCGGCAGGACGCAGCGAGGCACCGGATATCCTAGCGAGCGCGCAGCGCGTCAGCTACCGGGAAACCCCCGGTCGAGATCTGCGTTGCGAACCGCGCTGCGCTGAGTGGCCGACTGAACAGAAATCCTTGCATGTCGTCACAGCCCAGGTAACTCAGCATCTGCCGCTGTACCTCGTTCTCCACGCCCTCGGCCAGAATGTGCAGACCAAAGCTGCGCGCAATACAGGCGATGGCGTGAATGATCGAAGTGGAGCTCGCGTTGTTCGGGTTCAGGTCGCGCACGAACGACTGGTCGATCTTGATGCTGCTGACGGGAAAGCGGCGCAGGTAATTGAGTGACGAGTAGCGAGTGCCGAAATCGTCGATCGAAACCCCCAGGCCACTGCTGCGCAGTTGCTTGACCATATTGATGTTTCTCTCGGCGTCTTTCATCAGCAGGTTTTCGGTAATTTCGATGTCGATCGCCTCGGCCGGCAGTGCGTATGCGGCAAGACGCTGCAGGAGACGTTCGAGCAAGTCATTACATTCGAATTCCTTCGGCGACAGGTTGATCGCCAGCTTCAGGCCGTTCAATCCCTGGTTGCGCCAGGTGGCGAGCTGGCAAAACGCCTGGTCGACCACCCACTCACCCAGGGCGAGGATCATTCCCGTCTCTTCGGCCAAGGGGATGAAGAGGTCCGGTGTCATCAAGCCATGTCGCGGATGGTGCCAGCGAATCAGAGCCTCGACACCAATCGTCCGCTGCTGGCTGAAGCTGACCTGCGGCTGATAATGAAGCTCGAACTGATCACCGCTCTCGAGAGCATGACGCAGATCGCCTTCCAGCGTCAGCCGCATGCTGTGACCACTATGCATTTCCGGTGTGTATTGCAGATAGCCGTTCTTGCCGTGCCCCTTGATCTGGTACATCGCAATGTCGGCATTGCGCAGAAGGACATCCGGGGTGCCGCCGTTGTCCGGGTAGAGCGCTATTCCGATGCTGACCGTGGTGAAGAAGTCCAGACCGGCGACCTTGAATGGCCGCTTGAGTTCGGCCAGCATCTTGGCGGCAATCACCGCAGCATCGTCGCCGCTACCCAGCTCCGGCAACATGACGGTAAACTCGTCACCACCCTGGCGCGCCAGGGTATCGCCAGAGCGCAGGCAACTGAGCGCGCGCTGCGCAAAGCACTTGAGCAACTCGTCGCCCTCGTGGTGACCGTAAGTGTCATTGACCATCTTGAAGCGATCAATGTCGATGAACATCACCCCTACCCGCTTTTTCTTCCTGCTCGCCTGTTTCAGCGCCACGCCCAGACGGTCCTTGAAGAGGACACGGTTGGGGAGGCCGGTCAGGAGATCGTGAAACGCCTGAAACGCAATGGTTTCCTCGGCTTTCTTGCGATCCGTGATGTCCCGCGCAACGCCCGAAGTGCCCATGAAGTGCAGGTTGGCCGGACCTTCCGCCGCGGCGTAAATACCCTGGGAACTGAGAATGGTGACTATCGTGCGGTTCTCGAAGTGGCGTACCCGCTGCGTCTTCGTCTGCAGCCGGATTTCCACGTTGGTGCTGGCGCGATCCCCGATGCGACGCTCATTGAAAGCATAGCGTGCATGTTCCAGGTCATCCGGATGAACGATCACCGAGTAATGCTTACCGAGGAGTTCATCGCGCGAGTAGCCCAGCAGGGCCTGGACGCGACCGTTGAGAAAAATGAAACAACCGTTCCTGTCCAGCGTATAGATGATGTCCGGTGATTGTTCGACGAGAAAACGGTGCAGGCGCTCGGAATGCTCGAGGCGCACCGTCATCAGGGCGTGCTCGCGCTCGAGGCGACGCCGACGCAGCACACGGTCCACGGTATCGACCAGCTCCTGCGGATCACCATGCTTGCGAATGAACTCGAAGGCACCATGACGCAGGGCGCGGATCGCCGAGTCGATTGACTCGTCGCCACTGAAAACGACCACTGCCGTGGGCACGTGCTTCTCGACCATCCATTGCATGATTTCAAGGCCATTGGTATCGGGCAGATTGAGATCAAGGATCAGCACGTCGATGTCGCGTCGTTCGAGGCGACGCTGCGCTTCCCGGCCGTTACCGCAGCCCTCGATCCGGCGCCCTTCGCCAGCCAGCAACTGCCGGTAAGCAACCCTGATGCGCTCCTCGTCGTCGACGATCAGGATGCTGCTGACACCCTCCTGGATGTCTGGAATCTGCGGCGAAAAGTCGACGTTGGGGATGGCTTTCATCGTTACTCCTGACGGATGTCCGGCGACGAGATGGTCTTCTGACGTGATTTGCCGGTCTTGCTGCTGGCCACCTCTGCTTCACCCCCGGTTGGCAAGAGAAGGGAAATCATCGTTCCGACAACCTGGCTGCTGCGGCAGGTAATCTGAATTCCGAGGCGCTGCGCCAGCGCGCCGACGATCGACAGGCCAATCCCGCGACCTCCCCCGAGGCGCTCGGCAGCCGGGCGATAGAGGGCGCTGATCGCCGCTTCGCTCATGCCTGGACCATTGTCTTCGATGCGCAGCTCGACGAAACGGTGCCCCTGGTGCAGGATTTGGTCAGTGAGAGAAAGCCTCAGGCGTTGTCCGGGCGACAGGGCTTCGGAAGCGTTCTTCAGGAGGTTCAGCAGGATCTGCTTGATGCTGTCACGATCACAGTCAACGTGCAGGGTTTGCGGCGCCAGAAGCGTTTCGACGACGAGGCCTCGCGCATCGAACAGCGGTTCGCGGTAAAGCAGCAGCAGTTCGCGAATCAGGTCGCCGACATCTACCCTTCTTTCCGCAGTCGGCGTTGCCGGGAACTCGCTCATGCGCCGCACGATGCTCGATACGCGCTCTATTTCCTCGGTCAGGATCTTCAGTTCGTGGCGCACGCCGACTTCCGCCGGGATCTTGCCGTCCAGTATTCGGAGGTAGCCCTTGATGATCGTCAGCGGGTTGCCCGCTTCATGGACCATACGCCGCGACTGGCGAGCGAAGCGCACTGATGCTTCCTCTTGCACCTGCCGCCGCAGGTCGCGGGCCTGATACCAGTTGTCGAGGCTGATGCCGGCGATTCGTCCGAAGTTGGCCAGGCAGGGCAGGCGACGAGCGAGCACTGCATGCTGGTCACCACTCAGACCGGCGACCAGTACACCGACCGTTCTCGCGTGACCCACCAGCGGAACGCAGAGCAGCCCATTGCTCGCCAGTGCTCTGGCAAACTGCAGGTCGAGCAGCGAGTTCGGCAGCGGTACATCGCGATCGTAGGACGAGCGGATCTGGTTGCTCAGCAGCGCAACCGCAGCGAGGCTGCGCTGTCCTTCGGGAAGAAAGCGGACCTGACCAAAAACTGCCGCCTGCCCGGCAATACCCTGGCCGGTCAGCTTGCCGTCCGCCGGGTCACAGAGCAGGAATGCGAGGTGACTCAGATCAAACAGAATGCGCGCCGACTCACGTAGGGCAAGACAGACCTCGGCGTCGGTCTCGAGGGCAAAGAGATCATCCTGCAGTGGTTGCAACAGTGCCTTGTTGCCAATCAGACTGGCGATCTGACCTTGCGTATCCGGTTCGCTGCGCCTTCTGACACCGAGTACGTGCGGCAAACCGATCGCCTTGCCACGCTCGGTGCCGGCGGGCGTGGCAATGCCTATGGCGTCGGCAACCATCGACGTGCGTTGCACCGCCTGAGCGCAGAGCGCGGCCAGGCGACTGCCGCTGCCCTGGCCAAACAGATGATCGGCCAGTTGCCGAAGGCTGTCGGACACCTCCTCGCAACCCGCCAGCGCGTGCGCCAGCCAGACCACTTGTACCAGTGGTGCCGCGGTTACCATCTGCTCGGCCGGTAGATGATGAAAGAGAATCCCGTCGGCGAAGGAAGAGTCGAGATGCCACTGGTCCGCCAGCCAGGTACCGATCTCGCCATGGTGGACACCCAGCTTTTCCACTTCCATCGCCGACAAGGCGGCTTCGCTGTCGCAGGCAGCGAGCAGTTGGGCGTAGGACTCGCCGAGTGCGGAGAGCATGATCAGCTCGCCCACGTCGTGCAACAGTCCGGCCAGATAGGCTTCGTCGACACGCGGATAGTCGATTGCCGTGGCAAGTCCGCGCGACAGTTCGGCGACCAGCAGCGAATGGGTCCAGAAGTCCGCCAGGTCGACCGCCGGTTTCGCGGAGCGCTCGTCAAACAGACTCTGCACCGACAGGCAGGTGGCGATCGAGCGAACCAATCGGGTACCAAGGGAGATCAGGCAGCCCTCGATGCTGCGCAACTGATTGCCGCGCCGGATGGCCGTCGAGTTGGCGGCGGTCAGAACCCGCGTGCACAACCCAGGGTCCTGCTCGACCAGGCGGGCGAGTTCGCCCATGGTCGTGCAGTCATCATCGACCAACTGCAGCAGGCGTAGCAGAATCTGCGGCGGCGACGGCGCGCGCCCAGCCTCCATGGCATGCCGGATCGGTTCCGGCAGTCTATACATCGTCTTGTCGGCAAGGGCCTGAGCCGGCCCTTGCCGCGGCGGGTGGGTAGGATTGGGTGGCCATCGTACCCGGTACAGCTAGCCAAGTGGGGCGTGTCTGGCGCGAATCGCGTTCTGCCCGGCTGCCCGGATGCCCTCCCCGACTTCACGCGAGATCACCTCGAAGAGCGCCCGCGCCAGGAAGCTCATGCCTTCGATGATCTCGTCTACCGACATGATCCAGGGAATCCGGATACCACGATGTTCCACCCCCTCGCCAATCTGTCGCAGATTGACGCCAAGCCGGACAAGATTCATCGCCAGCTTGTGCTCGGTCAGCGCAAAGAGGGTGGTGATGCCATAGTGGCGAGCCAGCGCAATCAGGCCCATATAGACGGCAAGTGCCAGATAGGGCTGGCGTGGTCGTGTAGCGGTGCCGAAATCCTCTTCCGAGAAGGAAATCGGCTTGTCCTGCTCGCCTTTCCGGCGCCGGTAGTTGCCGACCACGGCCAGACGCGAGAACTCGGCTATCCGGCTGCGGTCAAGGGCCATCGAATCAATGATCGATCGGTCGATGCTGGCTGCGCAGGTGATCTCGATCGGCAGCGGGGCCTGCGGTTTTCCCGGATCGACCAGTACCAGGCGAGCACAGCCAGCATATTGTCCGCTAGAGACCGATTGCACCAGGCAGTGCAAGGAGCGTTCGTCAAACTGGTCGGCTTCAAGACCATCGGCGCGCGCTTGCTCGAAACCCAGTTCCCGGCAGTACACCTCGTGCCGGATGCGATAGTTTTCGGCCCGCAGCTCGTCGGTCAGCGCAGGCACCACCTTGAAGAACCGGCGATAACCCTGGCTGATCGTCAGTTCCGTCAGATTCGAAAGAAACATCCACCTCCCAATTCAAGCACCTGCCCACTGACCCTGGCCAGCGCAAAGATGAGCATAGTACTACGAACTTGGGCCCGCATTCTGGCCGGGTGGGGTCAGTGCGTCCGGTTGGTCGACATGGGCGCGTGGCCAGCAGCATTCCGTTGCCTTGAGCAGCGCCGCCGGCAACGTGGTGGGTCAGCCGGAACTCTTCCGGCCCATTCGGCCTTACTTACTCCAGCTTCTTCAGGTAGTCCTTGGTAAAGATCTTGTCCGGCAGATCGCGCAGCTTCATGCCGGCGTACTCGAGCACGGACTGTTCGCCACCGCGCAGGGCGTCTTCCATGACCAGCCTGGTCGGCCGCTTGCGGCCCTCCATGGTCTTGAAGTTCTCGTAGCGACAGGTCTTCAGCAGCCGGTTGGAGAGCGAGTAGAACTCGGCCTTGTGCGGCCAGTAGTCCTTCTCGCGAACCCAGTAGACCACCCGCTGATAGGTCACGCCACGGTCTGCACCGGTCAGTTCGAGCACGTAATGCTCGTCGTTGCCCACCTTTTCCGTGCGCAGCAGCCTTGGATTGTAGTCACCGGCGAAGTTGGCGCGCGCCAGATCGCCGTTGGCAACCTGACCGGTCAGCCGCTGCGACAGCGCCAGGCGAATGGGTTGCGAGACATCGGGCATGAAGACCCACAGGTCACGGCCCTTCATGAGCAGAATCTGGCCGCGCTCGGAGGCCGGTTCGGTCACCATCACGACGCTGTTGGTGTTGCCCTTGGAAAGGACACGGTACTTGCGCACATCGGCGCCCTGATCGCTGTCGATGGTGGTGATCGTGACGTCCACCTGAAAGCCATCGGCCGGAAAACGAACCTGGTCCGCCTTCTCGACGATCATGCGGGCCTCGGCATCGTCGCCAGACGCTGGCTGGATGGCTTCTGCCGCCCGACCGGGTGCAGCGCCGGCCAGCATCGCCGCGGTCAGAACAACCAGGGCACAGTTGACACCACAATGACGGATGGTCATGATTTCCATAGTTTTAACCCCAATGTGCTGACCGTAGACGCGGTTGGCAGGAAACGCCACCGCATGAAGGTTGTCCGCATAGAACACGTATACAAGGATTATCTGCTTGGCGAACAGAAAGTCCAAGCCCTGAAGGATATTACCTTGTCCTTCGATCCCGGGGTTTTTCTGGCGATCGCCGGACCGTCGGGCAGTGGCAAGACCACCTTGCTGAATCTGATCGGCTGCATTGACACGCCAACCAGCGGCAAGATCTATATCAACGACCAGGATGTCAGCGGACGGACGCCCGACCAGCTGGCCGACCTGCGCGCGCGAACCATCGGCTTCATCTTCCAGACGTTCAATCTGTTGCCCGTGCTCTCGGCCGCCGAAAACGTCGAATATCCGCTGCTTCACCGCAAGGATCTGTCGCGTGAAGAGCGGCAGCGACGCGTCGCATACTTCCTCGATATCGTCGGCCTTGCGAAATACGCCGACCATCGGCCGAATCAGTTGAGTGGCGGCCAACGTCAGCGCGTGGCGATCGCCAGAGCGCTGGCGATTCGCCCGGCGATCGTCCTGGCGGACGAACCAACGGCCAACCTCGACCACCGGACGGGCGAGGAAATTCTTCTCCTGATGAAGCGAATCAACCGGAAATTCAAGACCACCTTCATCTTCTCCACCCACGACAAGCGGGTGATTGCCAAGGCTGATCGCCTGGTTCGTGTCGAGGACGGCGAGATTGCCCTGCTTGGTATGCGCACGCACACCCGGTGGTCGGTCGCCCGCCATCGGCCGGCGGAAGGCAGCAGCAGTGACAACGAGGCGCCCAGCCAGAACTCGACGGAGTCGGCTGCGGCCGAGGAAACCAACGATGCAGATCAGAACTAGCCCGTCCACCCTCTGTCTCGCACTACTGCTTGCCGGCTTGCCGATACCCTCCGCACAAGCGGCCGACACACTGCCGAAGAGCAGGGATGCCCTGTTCGCCGATGACGAGCCAGTCGCGCCAAGGCAGTCCGGCAGCCGGGAAGCCCTGTTCGCCGATGATCCGCCAGACGCAGCAGAGCTGCCGGCCAGTCGCGAGTCCCTGTTCGGAGAAAAGGACCCGCCACCACCACTCACCGCGCCCGCCAGCGAGTCGTCTCCCCCCTCGGCAACCACGGTCAAGGGCTTTGTCGAGAACGTGATGGCCTATGCCTGGCCGAAGCCGTCACACTGGTCGGAAATGATGACCCACCTCGACGTCAGCGCACAAGGCAGCATCAGCAGCAACATCAAATGGAAGCTGGGTGCGCGGATCGACTACGACGCAGTCTATTCGCTGACCGATTTCTATCCACAGGCGGTCGAGAACAATCAGCGCTTCAACTTCCTGCTGCGCGAGAACTATCTCGATATTGGCGCCGGCAACTGGGATTTCCGGCTCGGGCGACAGCAAGTCATCTGGGGCGAAATGGTCGGCCTGTTTTTTG
>NZ_JAEUOL010000210.1 GCF_016789985.1 Accumulibacter sp. | reverse complement strand
CAAGGCGCCATCAACCGCTCTGACCAGCGCCTTTCGCTCAAACTCCATCTCACCCATCGGGTGACCCTCCCTCTTGGCCCCAAACCCTCATCAATGCTCAGTTTGCACCAATGCTGGGAGGTTCAACTGAGGAAAATAGGTTTATCGGTAGCACCCGCTTGGGGTGGCCCGCCGTCGCCGGGTCGAGGCATCAGGCCCAGAACGTCGGCGTACGCCAGGCGCCTTCCAGTGCATCGACATTCAATTAACTGGTGAGAAAATGCGGCATTTCGGCGTACATTGGCAGATGGCAGGCAAGAGCCGCCGAGCAAGCTCAAACGGGCGGGAGAAAGGTCTGGACGCGTGACTACAGCGGATTCCTCGTGCGAGCGACCGTACAACAGCCGGCGGTCGGCCGTGGCAGATGACGGCGATCAGCGTGGTGGCCCTCGCGGCACCCCCGGCTGCCGTCCATTGGTGCAGACCTTGCCATGACGCCGCTACCGACACAGGTTACCTCGGTGGCGCAGGTGATACAGCTTGCCGTGGCGCCGGTGTTTCTGCTGGCCGGCGTCGGCGCGCTGCTGGGCGTGCTGGCCAACCGTCTGGCGCGGGTCATCGACCGCTTCCACGTCCTGGAGAAAAGCCTCACGGCGGAGATCTCCATGAACGAGCGTGTGAGCAGCCTGGCGACCATCGTCTCGCTGTCGCGTCGGGCCCGCCTGATCCACTGGGCGATCAGCCTGTGTACCGCGTGCGATCTGCTGGTCTGCCTGGTGGTTGCCGCACTGTTCATTGGCGCCGAACTGCAGGTCGACCTGTCGAGTGCGATCGCCACCTTGTTCATCGGCGCGATGGTCGCGCTGATTGCCGGACTGGCCTGTTTCCTGCGTGAAATCGCTCTGGCGACGAGTGTCATCGAAGGACTCGATCGGCTGGCATCGCGGGTGGACCGGGAGCCGTAGCCGGCCGGCGCGGCGTGCGCCGACGATTTCATCGTCAGAGTAGCGGGCTCATCACCTGGACGACGTTCTCGAGCAACCGTCGCCAGCGCGGGCGGGCACGCCATTCGGCCAATTGCATGGCCTGTGAGCGCGATTCGTACTGTCGTTGCAGTTCGCGCACTTCTGACGAGAAGCGCTGGTCGTAGGCGATCAGCGAGACTTCGAAGTTGAGTTCGAAACTGCGCAGGTCGAGGTTGACCGTGCCAAAAATGGTGATCTGCTCATCGATTACCATGCTTTTGGTATGGAGGAGGCCATCACCGAAACGCAGCAGGACGATGCCGGCCTTCAGCAGATCGTCGTTGTAGGCATCACTGGCATAGCGTACGAGTCGTGAATCGATTTTTGCCGGGACGATCAGGATGACGCGAACGCCACGTGTTGCCGCCGAGCGCAGCGCGGTGAACAACGTTTCACTGGGGACGAAATAGGGTGTGGTCAGGACGATCTCGCGCCTTGCCGAGTAAATGGCGGTGAGCAGCAGGTCTTCGATGTGCCGGGTGGAGCTCTGTGGTCCGGAAGGAAAGATCTGCACGCGGCAGTTATCGGTGAGCGAAAGGATTGGCGGTTCCGGAGGTGCGAAGTCACCACCGGTCTGGAGCGTGGTCAGCGACAGGGAGACAGCTTCCAGCGCCCAGGCCGCCGGCCCTTCGATGCGTACCATGGCATCGACCCATGCGCCGACCCCCGCGTCCTGCTTGAAGAAACGGGGATCGGCAATGTTCATGCTGCCGGTATAGGCGACGCCACGGTCGATCACCGCGATCTTGCGATGGTCACGCAGGTCCAGGCGAACGAACAGGGCACGCAACGGATTGACCGGCAGCACTTCCACGATATCGACCCCGGCGTGGCGCAGACGGTCGAGCGATTCACTGCGGAAGAACGGGCGACTGCCGAGCGAATCCATCAACGCGCGACAGGAGACGCCGCGCCGCGCCGCATCGACCAGGGCAGCAACGAGATCGTCCACGAAGCCACCCGGGTTCCAGATATAGAACTCCAGGTGTACGGTACTGCGGGCTGCCTTGATGTCGGCGATCAGGGTGTGCATGATCGCTTCGCTGTCGGAGAGCAGCCGCAGGCGGTGGCCGCCCATCACCGGCAGCCCGGCGAGACCGGTGGCGAGCCGGCTGATGCTCTCGGCCGCGCTGCTCAGCGTGCCCTGCGCCACGATATCGGTGGCCGGGATACTGCGCGCCCAGCGCAGCACCTGTGGCTGCAGATTGATCGCCCGCTGCATCCAGGTCCGTCCGAGGCGGCGCTCGCCGATCAACAAATAGGCCAGGGCACCGATCGCCGGCACCAGAATGACCAGCAGCAACCACGCCAGTGCCGTGCCGCGCGAACTGCGGCGGGAAAAGATGCGCAGTGCCACCGCCACCGCCAACAGAATGTAGACCAGGTACAGGAAGCTGAAGAACATGGGTCGAGTATGAGACTGCCACATCGAATTGGTCAACGTCGATCGGCAACCGCGCGGCGTACGGCGACCGTGCCAGTACTCGCGATGGCCGAGATGGCGAAGGGGAAGCCACGGTCCGCCTGTCCGCCCCCGGACGTTTGTGATAGCCTGCCAATGTTCGACTTGCCCCTGAGTTTGCCCAGCCTCGGCGCGACTGGCATTTCTGCCGGTGGTACAGTCCGAAGCCTCCCATGTTTCCCTCAGGAGTGCTGTTCGCATGACTCCCGCCATCACGCTTTTCATCAGCCTGTTTACCACCCTCGTGGCGATCATCAACCCGCTCGAGGCGATACCGGTTTATCTTGGCCTGACCGACGGGAAGACGGATTCCGAACAGCGCAGGGTGGCGCGCCAGGCCTGCATCTATGCGCTCCTGCTCAGTTTCTTCTTTCTCCTCTTCGGCACCTTGCTGTTGCGCCTCTTTGAGGTACCCCTGAGCATGGTGCGCGTGGTCGGCGGCGTGATTCTCACCCGCGTCGGCTTCGATCTGTTCAATCCCCCGCCTTCGGGAGGGATCATTCCGCGCGCCGACGCGGGCGACACCGATATCGCCTTCGTGCCGCTCGCCATGCCGATCATGTTCGGTCCCGGCGCCATCGCCACCCTGATCAGCATGGCCTCGACGATCAGGCAGTCACCGGGGGAGATGTTGCACTTCCTCGCCGCCAGCGCGGCGATCTTCGCCTGCATGGGGGTGACCTACCTGTCGCTGGTCTACGCCAAGCCGATCCTGCGCAAGATCGGCAAGCAGGGCATCGACGCCGCCACGCGGATCGTCGGCTTCTTTGTCGCCGCCATGGGCATGGGCCTGATCTTCAACGGCACCGTGGAATTTCTCGAACCGTACAGGCAGGTGGCCAAGATTGCGACCGGCGCCTGAATGCCTGAATGCGCTAGGGCCTGTTCACAGTAGCTGATTTGTGTTTACCTCCTGGAATTTGGATGTTGGACAGAGATCGGCAAATGTTGAATGATGGACAGTGGGGGCGGATTGCAGATTTGCTGCCCGGGAAACCTACGGACAAAGGCGGGCGAACAGTGGATAACCGGCGGTTTGTCGAGGCAGTGCGGTATCTGGCGCGGACGGGTTGCTCCTGGCGGGACTTGCCGAAAGAGTTGGGCAACTGGCACTCGGTATCTATCCGCTTTGCCCGCTGGGAAACATACGGGGTATGGCATCGGGTCGCAGAAGTCTTGCAGGGTGATGCGGGCATGGAAGAACCCTTGATCGATGCCACCATTGTCCGGGCCCATCAGCATGCCGCTGGCGCACCCAAAAAAACGGTAGCGATCAGGCGATCGGCCGCTCGCGTGGTGGGCTGACCACCAAGGTCCATGCTTGTGTGATGCTCTTGGCAATCCGA